>JAMHUH010000079.1:0-2281 GCA_035904925.1 Nannocystaceae bacterium | reverse complement strand
CGACACGGGCGCGGTGATGCGAAGCCGGCCGCGGACCCGACCGCTGGCGTCGCGGGCTGCGTGGCGGGCCTCTTCGAGCGCGGCGAGGGCCCGTTGGGCCGCCTCGTAGTTGCGAGTGCCGGCCTCGGTCAACGAGAGCTGGCGGGTCGTTCGGCGCAGCAGCGAGACCCCGAGCTGATGCTCGAGCGCGTGGACGCGACGCGAGACGCTGGGTTGGCCCACGCCGAGGATCTTCGCGGCGGCCGAGAAGGAGCCCGCGGCCACTGGTGCCCTTTTTGCCACCAGACCCCGCTCGCGTCGAGCCCGACCGAGTACCCGCGGGGCTCTCGATGGCCGCGGTGAGCCGCGCTTCCACTGGGCGATCGAGCCCGGTTCGATGAACCTTGGCGGCGCCTCCGATCGGCCCTTGCCGAAGGACATCTGGGACGTGATCACGGCCAAGCTCGACGGCGTCGATCGAGCCCTCGGTGGCGCGGCCCGGCTCGGTCCCGAGTTCCTCGCCGCCCACTACCCCGAGCCGCACGCGACCTTCACCACATGGATCCTGCGTCGGTCGGTTGCGAGCGTCCGCGTGCTATCTCGGCCGCATGCCGACCAAAGAGTTCTTCGTCAGCGCCTACGAAGGCGCGCCGCCGCCTTGGGATCTCGGTCGAGCCCAGCGCGATCTGGTCGCCGCTTTCGACGAACTCGCGCTCTCGGGCTCGGTCGTCGATCTCGGCTGCGGTACGGGCGAGAACGCGTTGGAGCTGGCCCGGCGGGGACTCGAGGTCTGGGGCGTCGACTCGACGCCCTTCGCGATCGCGAGCGCCGAGCAAAAGCGTGACGAACGAGGCGTCGCGGCGACCTTCGTCCACGGCGACGCGCTCGACATGGCCGGCCTCGGCCGCCGCTTCGACACCGTGCTCGACTGCGGGCTCTTCCATGTCATCGCCGAGGAGGAGCGGCTCCGATACCTGCGCGAGCTGCCGAGCATCCTCGCGCCCGGCGGTCGCTTCTCGATGCTGGGCTTCCAGCAAGACCCGACCCGCGAACGGGGTCCACGCGGCTACTCGCAAGCCGAGCTGCGCCGCTACTTGGCGGGCTTCGAAGAGTCCTTCATTCGGCCTGCGACCTACGAGACCAACGTCTCGGCCGAGGGCGTGCCCGCCTGGCTCTCGCTCTTCGTGCGGGTCTGAGCGGCGGTGACTCTTCAGAGACACGCGACCCACAGCTCGTTTTCGAATTCGTGGTCGTAGTGAGCTCGTGACTCGCAAAAGCCCTCGAGCTCGCAGGTGCCGGTCGTGATGCAGCGGTCGCGCCAGGACAGGGCTTCTCGCGGTCCGAAATTCGAGATTGGCCGACCATCGGCGTACTCGAGCGCGTCGGGGTCGGGCGTGTCCGTGTAGGGGTCGTACTCGTAGAGGTATACGAGCGCGAGCGCTTGGGTGTCTGCCCATTGGCCTGGCCAGGGCTCGCAGGCCGAGCCAGGGATCGGATCGGCGAAGTGCAAGCGCAGGCGCGAGGGCGACTCGGGGTCCCAAGACAGCGACTCGGGGATGCCGGACACCGCGTCGACTTCTCGGTAGCAGATCTCGACCTCGCAGTAGTAGGTGGCGACGACGTCGACCTGCTCACGCAGCAGCGCGAAGCGGCGCGGGTCGACCGCTGCCGGGTCGCTGAGCGCCTCGCCCAGATCGATCTCGAGCGTGAGCGGGTCGACCCAATGCGCCTGCTCGGCCTGTGGGAGGTAGTCTTCTTTCAGCTTGTCGCGACACTCGTAGTAGGTGCAACCCGCGAGCAGGCTGGTCAAGGAGACGAGCGCGCCCCGGCGGTCGAGCATGTGCATGCATCAAGGCTGTCTCCGCTTTCCCTGTTCGGTTCACCCTCCGAGTGAACCCATCGGCGCGCGCGTGGACTCTCGGACCATGCGCTCGATCGCCTCACTCGTGTGCGTCTGCGCGCTCGTCCTGCCCGCGATCGTCCTGCCCGCGGTCGCGGATGCGAGCCCGCCCGATGCGAGCGCGAGCGATCGCGTCCAGCCTGAGCCACCCCGCGGTCGCAAGCTCTACGCGCTCGGCATCTTCGGCGTCACCTTTGGGATCTTCAACCTCGGTTACGGGATCCCGATCACGATCACCGGCCCCGGTGACGCGTACTCGACCGGCTACATCCCGATCGCCTTCGGGGCCTCGTTCATCGCGCTCGGGGCCGTCGGGATCCACTACGGCAAGCGGCGCAAACGGGTCTGGCAGGCGTGGAAGGCCGACCCGAGCGCGCCCTTGCTCGACCTTCGCCGCCCGCC
>JAMHUH010000078.1:0-11061 GCA_035904925.1 Nannocystaceae bacterium | reverse complement strand
CGCAGCTGCGGGGGCGCGGCCGCGAGCCAGCGCTCGCGCTGCGTTCGTCGCTCGAGGTCCTGAGCCTTCGCCAGCGCTCGCTGCTCGGCGTAGTCGTGGACGCCGCGGGCGGCGAGCCAGTCGATCAAGCGATCGGGCTGGGCGAACGCGGCGTCGTGCCAGGCCCACGGTCCATCCCAGCGCAGGGTCTGGCCGTGATGCAGCGTGATCGTGTCGAGCGGCGCCCCGGCCTCGTCGACGAAGCTCAGGATCATGTCGCCCATGCACATGCAGTGGGGCCCGGGACCCGGGACCAGCCGCATGACCTCGCGCAGCTCGGCGAGCTCGGCTCCCTCGAGCTCGAGCAGGGTCCGCGGCGCTTCGGGGTCGAGCGCGTCCATCGGATGCTCGGCCAAGCGCGCCCGCGCGGCCCGACCAAAGAGCGCGTCGAGGGCAGCATCGTCGGGCGCGCTCGGGCTCGCATCGGTCATGCCGCGAGGATACCCTCGCCGGCGTGAGCGGCATTCAACGACGCCTCCGACTCGGCACCCGAGCCAGCGCGCTGGCCTTGTGGCAGGCCAACCATGTCCGCGACAGCCTGCGCGCCCACTGGGGCGAGGCGCTCGAGGTCGAGCTGGTCGAGATCACGACCGAGGGCGATCGGATCCTCGATCGTCCGCTCAACGAGGTCGGCGGCAAGGGCCTCTTCGTCAAGGGCATCGAAGAGCTGCTGCTGCGCGGCGAGATCGATCTCGCCGTCCACAGCATGAAGGACCTGCCCGGTCAGCTACCCGAGGGTCTCGTCATCACCTGCACGCCCGAGCGGGCCGACCCGCGCGACGTCGTGGTCGGGCCGCCGGGGGTTCGCTTGGCCACGCTGGCGGCCGGGACCCGGGTCGGCAGCTCGAGCCTGCGCCGCGGCGCGCTGGCCCGCCGCATCAACCCTGGGCTCGAGATCATCCCGGTCCGCGGCAACGTCGCGACCCGGATCAGCAAGATCGCCGCGGGCGTGGTCGACGTGGTCCTGCTCGCCGCGGCCGGCCTCGATCGGCTCGGCCAGACCGAGCTGATCCGCGAGCGCCTCGACGTCGTCGAGTTCTGTCCGGCCGCGTGTCAGGGGATCCTGGCGATCGAGATTCGCGAGGCGGACCAGGAGCTGGCCGACTTGCTCGCGCCGCTCGACCACGCGCCGACCAAGATCGTCGCGGCCGCCGAGCGAGCTTTTCTCGCCCGGCTCGAGGGTGGCTGCCAGGTCCCGATGGCCGCCTACGCGACGCTCGCGGGTGACCGCGTGGCGCTGCGTGGCTTGGTCGTCGATCCTGGCGGGGCGCCGATCTATGACGCTTCGAACGAGGGGGCGAGCGATCAGGCGGCGGCGCTCGGGCGCGAGCTGGCCGAGACGCTGCTGGGCATGGGGGCGGGCGAGGTGTTCGAGCGTTTGGCTCGACGGTGAGCTCGGATCGCGAGGGATCCTTCGCGGAGGATCGGGTTCTCGATGGAGGGGCTCTGCGGTGGGAAGAAGGGTCCCCCGCTCGGGCTCAAACACGTCGCCCTTCGAATCGCGGATGCCCTCTCCCTGGTTGGGGCTCTTTTGTCGTTGTTGCGCTCGAGCACGGCAGCCAGGGGCTCGACTCGCCTCGGAGGGACCCTTCTTCCCCCCGCGCGCCTTTGACTTCGACTGCTGGCTCCGTCCTGCACAGGGACCGCGAGATTGATGGACTTCGACGCGGAGCCTCGCGTGTTGTTGATCCGAGATCGGGCGCGGTCTGTTGGGGACGGCGGGAAGCGTCGAAGGCAAAGGCGGGCGGGGGGAAAGAGGGTCGCTCCGAGGCGAGTCGAGCCCCTGGCTGCCGTGCACGATCGCTACGATCAGCAGGAGTGGTCCAACCAGGGAGAGGGCACCCGCGATTCGAAGGGCGACGTGTTTGAGCCCGAGCGGGCGACCCTCTTTCCCACCGCAGAGCCTGGTTGTCGAAGACGCGATCCTCCGCGAAGGATCCACCGAGTCAGCGTCCGCGAAGGATCCGGATCCCAGACACGAAAACACCCGGCCGCTCGAGCTCGAGCATGCCGGGCATCGTCGAGGATCCAACGATCCTCAGTCGATCACTGCGGGTTGACGACCGCGTTGAGCCCACCGCCGGTCATGTCGGAGTAGGTGTAGTGATCGCCGGTGATCATCACGATCTCCTTGTCGTAGGTCTCGGGGTGCATCTTCCACGCCCAGCCGGCCTCGTCGACCATCCACACGTAGCCCTCGACGTCGATGCTCACGCCCACGGGCGTCGAGCACTGGTTTTGGAAGTCGGCGGCGCTGTGGAACTTGATGACCTGCTTGGTATCGGCGTCGATCTGCATGAGGCCGCAAGGACCGTTGGAGGCGACCCAGATGTTGCCGACGCTGTCGGCCGCGACCCCGCGATAGCAGGCGTTGGTGTTGGGGATCGAGGTGAAGGTCTCGCTCATCGCGTCGAAGGTGGTGACCGGGCCCGAGCAGCCGCCGAACCAGGCGTTGCCGAGGTAGTCGACGGTCATGCCGTAGGACTGGACCGACTGCGGCATCGCCCAGCGATCGACCGCGAGGCTGTCGACGTCGAGGCGGAAGACCTCGCCGCGCAGGGCGGTGAACCACACGTGGCCCTGGCCGTCGTAGGCCGCGCCGTAGGGCGGGTAGTTGTTCCAGCCCATCGTCCAGTTGTTGATGTCGACGACCTGCTCGACCGTGCCGGTGACCGGATCGAGGCGACCCATGTGCGCCTGCGTGGCCTGGGTGCCGTGCCAGCCGACCCAGATCTTGGCGCCTTCGTACTCGCAGGTGAGATCGTTGAACACGCCCGGATAGAAGGTCATGCCGCGCGGACCCGAGGGCTCGCCCGCGCCGACGTCGGGCAGGACGGTCCGCCACAGCACGCACTCGTCGGTGTCCCACGCCAGCAGATCGTTCTTGTTCTGCGAGGTCGTGATCATCCCGTCGTTGTTCTTGTCGATGCAGTCTTCCTCGACCGCGGCGACCAGCACGACGCTCTGCGAATTGCGGTTGCCGACCAGCGCGAAGCGGCCGTCGAGGCTCACGGTCGTGCGCGAGGGGCTGTGGTAGGTGCCCTGGGGGCCGGTCCGGTAGCGGGCCTCTTCCATCAAGGTCGTGGTGTTGACCTTCGACACGCTGCCTTCGTCGGTGTTGGCGACCCACAGGTAGCTGTAGTCGAAGCCACCGCCGCCGCCTTGGCAGCCGTCGGTGTCGCCCGTGGTCGTGCCGTCGGTGGTGGTGCCGTCGGTGGTGGTGCCGTCGGTGGTCGAGGCGTCGGTGGTCGAGGCGTCGGTGGTCGAAGCGTCGGTGGTCGAGGCGTCGGTGGTCGAAGCGTCGGTGGTCGAGGCGTCGGTGGTCGATGCGTCGGTGGTGGTCGTGGTCGAGTTGCCGTCGGCCGACTCGTCGACGACGTCGTTGCCGTCGGTGGTCGTACCCGAGCTGTCGTTGCCGATCTCGTCGTTGCCCGAAGTGGCGTCGTCACCTCCACACGCGGTCGAGAGCGAGAGCAGAGCGGGCAAGCCGATCAACAACAAGGAAGTGGCGCGAGTTCGAAGCATCGTGGCCGAGCATACCAGGGGATCCACCCTCGCTAAACGCGCATTGCGAGGAAAACCCTGATGTCACCCCCATGAAACCTCGCGCGTCGACCGGGGGATCCTGCCTGTTTTCAGGGTGCTCTAGAGAGGCGAACCGCTAAATCGCGCGTGCCAGGTTGCGGCTGGGGCCGTCCGTGGGTAGGAGAGAGGCCGAAGCTGTGCCGGGCGCACTGCGAGCGCCGAGCGACACCGCCACGGGCGGTCCCAGGCGTGCACTGGCGCGTGGGATTTAGCGGTTCGCCTCTCTAGCCCTTGATCTGGCCCATGGGCGCGTTGTCGAGCGCGCCGGCGTAGACCAGCTTGCCGGCCGGGTCGATCACGAAGAGGTGAGGGGTGTTGGTGGCCCCGTAGGATCGCCCGACGGCGCCGGACTCGTCGAGCAAGATCGAGTGCTCGATCGCGTACTCCTGCTTGGCCTCGCGGTTGCGCTCGACCCCCGCGCCTTGCTTGCCCGGCGCGCCCGAGTTGATCGCCAGCCACACGACCGCGTCGCCTTGCTGCTTGGCCATGCTGCGCAGCGGCCCAGCCTCGCCGTGGGCGTACTTCACGAAGGGGCAGTCGGGGTTGAACCACTCGAGCACGACGGTCTTGCCGGCGAAGTCGGCCAGCGCGATCGGCTTGCCCTCGAGGTCGGGCAGCGAGAACGCGGGCGCGGCCTCGCCGAGCTTGGCGCTTGCCGGTGATCCCTCGCCCTCGTACTTGACCGAGCATCCCCACGCCTTGGTCTGGGGGGTCGCGACCGCCTGGCTCGCGAGCGTCGAGCTCAGCGCGTCGGCGAAGTGCGCGACGTAGCCAGCGGGCGGCGTGAAGCTGGCCGACTTGCCTGGCTCGGCGCTCGCGGACGGCTCGGACTTGGCCTTCGAATCGGACTTGGCGTCGGCGTCGGGGTGCTTGGCGTCGCAGGCGACGAGCACGAAGAGGGCAGCGAGGGAGCAGGGGAGCAGGCGTGATTGCATGGGTGTTCCTTGGTGGCGTTCGGAGCGGTGGTTCACTCGGGCCAGGGCAAGCTCAGCTCGAAGTAGCGGGTGGTGCTCGCATCGGTCCACGCGAGCACGCCCTGGCTGGCGGGCAGCGGATGCCCAGGGCTGCCGACCCGCCAATCGATCGAGAGCGTGTGCTGCTCGGGATCGAAGCGCGCGTCGGCGAAGAAGAGCGCAGGGTCGCTGGCGTCCGGCAGCAGCTCGACCGCTCGGGCATCTGCGGCGAAAGTCAGCTCGAGCGTCACGCGCTCGTCGGTCCGCGTCCACGCGTGCGCGACCAGGCGATCGCCGAGCGGACGCGGGATGCGATCGAGCATCGCCTCGAGCACGACGTCCTCGACCGGCTCGCGCGGCTCGACCGGCGCGCTGCTGGCCAATGTCGCCTCGTTCTGGCCCGAGACGCAGGCCTCGGACTGACACGCGACCCAGGTGCTGCGGATCGTCAGGCCACCTTCACCGGCGAGGATCGGCACGAACAAGATCGCTTCGTCGGCCCAACCAAAGCTGGCTTCGAAGCGCTTCGGCGCGGGCAAGATCGTCGGGCCGAGGACCACGCTCGAGCCCTCGCCAGGCGTGCTCGTCAGCCGCGTGGGCAGGCCGGCGTCGCCCGGGTTTCGCCAGTAGATGTGCCAGTCCGGATCGATGCGGTGGCGCGCGGCGATCAGCCCGATCGCGTCGAGACCGAGCGCGGCGATCACCGGCTGGGCGAGCGAGTCGGGGACGCGCGCGAGCTCGAGCTGGACCCGCTGGGCTCGCGCGGGCTCGGGCCGCACGGCGTCGGCCGGCTCGGCCTTGGCTGGTTCGCGAGTCGTGCACGCGCTCAGTGTGCTCGGCATGGCCAGCAGGGCGATCAAGATCGAGCGACGCACCGCGGCAGCCTATCAGGTCAAGAGCAGCACCACGCCAGCGAAGGCGATCAGCGCCCCGAGCACGCCCGCGACGCCGAAGCGATCACCACGGATCCACGAGACCGGCAGCATCAAGATCGGCGTGGTCGCCATCAAGGTCGCCGCGATCCCGGTCGGCGCCAGCTGGACGGCGATCAACGAGCACGAGACGCCGAGGAAGGGGCCGAACACGGCGCCCACGGCGGTCGCCTTCATCGCGTCGCGGTCGCGCAGCGCGACGCCGATCTTCGGCCACCAACGCAGCCCGGTGATCACGGCCGCGAACCCGACCACGCCGACCATCACGCGGATCTGCGTGGCGGCGAAGGGATCGTAGTCGCCCATGCCGTGCTTGCTGAGCACGAGGCCGATGGCCTGGCCGACCGCGCCGGCCAGGGCGAGCAACACACCCTCGGTCGAGTAGGCCCACTGCCCGGTTGGCGTTGGCGTTGGCGTTGGCGTCGACTCTGGTGCGGGCTTGGTCGAGGGTCGCTGCGTGATCGCCCAGGCGATCCCGACCAAGGTCAGACCCATGCCGGCGAGGTCGCGGCCGCCGAGCGACTCGCCGAGGAAGACCAGCCCGAGCAGCGCGGTCCAGACTGGAGCCGACGCCATGATCAACACGCCGAGGCGCGGACCGATCAGCACGAACGCGCGGAACAGACACAGGTCGCCGATCACGAACCCGAACAAGGCCGAGGCCGACAGCCAGGTCCAGGTGTGCGCGTCGGCGTCGAGCGGGATCAGCTGGCCGCGCGTGACCAAGCCCCAGAGCCCGAGCGGCAGCAAGGCCAGGCTCAGGCGGAGCAGGTTGAGGCTGAGCGAGCCGATCCGCTTGCCGGCCGTCTCGAAGCTGAGCGCGCTGACGACCCAACACGACGCGGCGCCGAGGGCCGCGAGCTCGCCAGCGTGGTCGCTCACGGCGGCAGGGTAGCCGTCCGCCTTCGAGTTTCCCGCGATCGACATCGTGCTCTCGGTCACGCGGGTTGGTTGGGCTACCGTCAGCCCGTGCAGCCACCCGAGCAGAGCCGGGCAGCGGCGTGGCGAAGGCTCGCGTTGGGCTCGGCGCTCGTGCTCGGCTTGGCCTGGCTGGGCTGGGTCGGCGTCGCGCCCGGGGTCGCGGCGACCTGCGATCACGTGCTCGAGCTCGGTCGCTTTGCGGGCGAGGAGGCGGGCGAGGAGCCCGGCGAGGCCGAGTCCGCCCAGTGCCTGGAGGTCATGCAGCGACGACGCGATCTCGCCGGCTGGGTCGGCTGGGCCAAGCTCTCGCGCTGCATCGGCCGCGCGCGCAGCCTCGACGAAGCCGGGCGCTGCAAAGCTCGCTGACGAGCGATCGCCAGTTCCGCGAGCATTCGCGTTACCATCGGCTCGCGCGATGACTCAGCCGACCGATCCGCTGCGGGATGCCGCGCCCGCCTACGACGACCCCGAGGCCAAGAGAGCACGAGCGGGCGTTGCCGCGGCCTTGTTCGGCGGCATCACGCGCGAGCCCGTTCGAGTCGGGCGCTACGAGCTCTTGGGTCGGCTCGGCGCGGGCGGCATGGGCGTCGTGCATCGGGCTCACGACCCCGAGCTCGATCGCCCGGTCGCGGTCAAGCTGCTGCGCAACGAGGTCTCCGACGACGGCAAGGCTCGCGCTCGCATGCTCCGCGAGGCTCGAGCGCTGGCCAAGCTCTCGCACCCGAACGTGATCACCGTCTACGACGTCGGCACCGTCGAGGGTGAGGACGGCCAGGTCTTCGTCGCGATGGAGCTGGTCGCGGGCAAAGATCTTCGCCGCTGGCTGGCCGATCGCCGGACCTCGGGCGAGGGCGGGGCTTGGCTCGAGGTGCTCGAGCGCTTCTTGGCGGCGGGGCGCGGGCTCGAGGCGGCCCACGACGCCGGGCTGATCCACCGCGACTTCAAGCCCGAGAACGTGCTGGTCGGCGACGACGGTCGCGTGCGCGTGCTCGACTTCGGGCTCGCTCGCGTGACCCCGCGGCTGAGCGTCGCGTCGGGCCCCTCGGCGGCCGATCCGATGGCCGGTCAAGCGGCGACCGGCGACCTCGACGGCGTGACCGGCGATGTCGCGCGCTTGCCCACGGTCGAGAGCCGGCGCAGCGTCGATGGATCGCTGACCGAGACCGGCGCGGTCCTGGGCACGCCGCTCTACATGGCGCCCGAGCTCTACGCGGGTCAGCCCGCCGACGCGGCCAGCGATCAGTTCGCGTTTTGTGCCTCGCTCTGGGAAGGCATCTACGGCCGCCGGCCCTTCGGCGCCGACACGCTCGTCCGCCATGTCGAGGCCGTCAAGGCCGGCGAGGTCGTCGATCCGCCGGCCGACTCGCCCGTGCCGATCGAGCTGCATCGGATCGTGCTGCGCGGGCTCGACCCCGATCCTCGCAAGCGCCACCCGGACATGCACGCGCTGCTGCACGAGCTCGAGGCGCTGGTCCGCCAGACCAGCAGCGGCGTCTCGGTCGTCGCCGAAACCCAGGCGCGCGGGCGCGGGCTGACTTGGTTGATCGTGATCGCGCTGGTGCTCGCGGCGGCGATGGCTCTGGTCGGCCGCGAGCTCGGCTTCTTCGGCGAAGTACCAGCGCCCACGCCGATCGACGATCGCCAGAACGACGTGGTCCCCGAGCCAAGCGCCGAGGTCGGAGAGGTCGCACCCACGAGCACGAGCACGAGCACGAACACGAGCACGAGCACGAGCGGCGCCGCGCTGATCGAGGCCGAGACCCGCGAGACCGGCGAGCCGCCCACGACCGGCGAGACCGAAGAGACCGGCGAGACCGGCGAAGTGGCCGAGACCGGCGCAGCGATCGAGCCCACCAACCTCGCCGCGCCCACGGGCAATGGTTGGTGCCACCTCCACGAAGACAGCTACGTGCTGCTGGCTCGGACCAGCAAGCGCCGAGCCAACGTCGAGCACCAAGGCAGCTGCTACGTGTGTCGGGTCGAGCGTCGACGCGACCGCACGCAGAATTTCTCCCCGCGAGACTGCGCGGGCTATTCGGTGTGTGGCTCCGCCGCGGCCGAGGCATGTCGATGATGATGCGGATCGAGCGGACGAAGCGGATGATGCGGACGAAGTGGATCGAGCCGACGAGTCCTTGGTGGGTCCCGCTGCTGCTGCTCTTCGCTCTGCTGCTCCCGCGCGAGCTGCTGGCCGCCAAGACCTACGGGGTCGTCACCGTCGATCTCCGGCCCGAGATCGGCGAGGTGCCCACGCATCTTTGCGTGGTCTCGCAGGGTCAGGGCCCGCGCACCCGCGAGACCTTGAGCGACCTCTTGCTCGCCCGCACCCCCAGCGACGAAGCGGCGCCGACCCGCGAGGCCGAGCTGGCCACGGGTGGATCCTCGCTCGAGCTCGATCCCAAGCTCTGGTCGGGCGCCGACGATCCCTCGCCCTCGTGCGTGGCCGAGGGCGCTTGCTCGCCGCGGGTCGAGCTGCCGCTCGCCGGGCTCACGGCCGAGCAGCTTCATGTCGCCTGCACGACCGACAGCCTGATCTCCGATCGCGCCGCTCGTGAGCCACGCGTGCTGGTGTTGATGCTCGAGCACCTCGAAGGCTCGCCACCCTCGCTCGAGTCGCTCAAGCTGACCGGCGGCGTGGTCACGATCGGGATCGGGGCCGATCTCTCGCGGATCGTCGTGACCGCCCGCAGCCTCGGCGGCCACTACGACGCCCACACCCGCGCGTTTCGGGCCGAAGAGGGCAGCGACGCCAACAAGCTGATCCTGCTGCCGATCGCCCCGCGCTGCCACGGCTTCGACGTCGAGCTGCCGGGCGTTCGCCTGCGCGAGGCCGATCGCGATCGCCTGCGCTTGCGCGCCGACGGTCGCCGGCTCGAGCCCGACACCTGCGTGGGCCCGCTGCGCGGCAGCTCGCGCCTGCGCGTCGTGTTGCCGCGCGCCGACTCGGCCAGCCGACTCGAGGTCGAGATCGCCTTGGCCGAAGGCGAGCGACCGACGGCGACCCGCTTCGCCGCAGGCTGGGACACCGCCTGGCCCGAGGGCGAGCTGGTCCTCGATCCGCATCAAATCGGCTTCGTCTGGAGCCCGCCGGCCTGCGTCTGGGCGATCGGCACCTGTCCGGTCGCGACCATCGAAGGCGGGATCGAGTGCTCGGCGACGCCGCTCGACGACGGGACCTGCCAGTACCTGTGCCCCGGCGGCGAGCCGAGCGAGAGCGAGGACGGCTGGAGCAGCGAGTGGGTCGAGCTCGAGCCGCCCTTGGCCGTCACCTTTCGCAAGTCGGATCCCGATCAACGCTGGACCGAGATCCTCCAGCGGCCCGGCCAGACCTTGGCCAGCTACGTGCCGGCCGATCAGATCTACTTGAGCGGCGACATCTCGACCTGGAAGCGCAACATCCCCGGCAGCCGGATCGAATACGTCGACCTGCTCGGCAGCGACGGGGCCAAGCGCCGCTACGCCGTCGACGCGGTCGACAACCTGCGGATCCTCGCGCCCGGAGCCAGCTGCGATCCCCAGCGCTTTCGCCTGGTCGGTGATCGAGCGTTCAAGGAGGGCTCGGCCGAGGTCCGCGACGGCGCCGTCGAGTTCGGCCCGGTCCATCGCAGCGCCCGACTCCTGACCTTCAACATCTTGCTCGCCCAAGGTGGCGGCATGGCGGTCACCTACGGCGACGCGCCCGACACTCTGGCCAAGCCGGTTCACTTCATCGTGCTCGGCCAGATCGCGGCCAACTTCCGGCCTCGCGATCCTCGCTTCGCCCGGGTCGCCTACGAGCTGCGGATCGGCGGGACGATCGGCCAATGGGGCTACTTCGGTCCCGGCTCGATCGGCGAGGATCCCCGGCGTCCGACCAGCAAGCTGGCCTGGGTTCGGCTGCTCTTCGAGCCGGCGGTCGTGGTCGACGTGCTGCCGGTCTTGGCGTTCTCGGCGGGGCTCGGGATCGGTGGTTCGTGGCCGATCAAGGCCAGCGATCAAGAGATCACCGATCGCTTCTCGTTCATCCTCTCGCCCAGCCTCGACGTTCGCTTCAGCATTCGCCGCTGGATCGCCTTGGTGTTGCAGGGGCGGGCGTTCTTTCGCGAGCGGAGCGCAGTCGCGACCTCGATCAATGGGAGCGAGCCGGTCTACGAGTCGTTTCCGAACCTGTCGTTGGTCGGGCTCTATGGGGTCGAGCTTCGGTTTTGATTGCTGATCGCTCGGGGATCCTTCGCGGACTCCGACTCGGTTCGTCCTTCGCGGATGATCATGTCTTCGACCACCAGGCTCTGCGGTGGGAAAGAGGGTCGCCCGCTCGGGCTCAAACACGTCGCCCTTCGAATCGCCGAGGCTCTCTCCCTGGTTGGTGATCTTTGGAGATCGGGCGATCGTGCACAGAAGCGAGGGGCTCGACTCGCCTCGGAGCGACCCTCTTTCCCCCCGCGCGCCTTTGCCTTCGATGGCCCTCGCGGTCGCCAACAGACAGCGCGAGAGCGGATCGACGGATGTCGGCGGACGGTCGGTCGATCAGCCGGCGTCGGGGACCGGGAAGCCGCTCGGGCTGGCCTTGGCGTGGTCGCGGCTGCTGGCTGCGGCCTCGCTGATCGGGTCTTCGGCCCGGGTGGTCAGCGGCGGGCGCTTCTTGAGCGGGG
>JAMHUH010000077.1:0-15008 GCA_035904925.1 Nannocystaceae bacterium | reverse complement strand
CGCCGAGGCGTGCCAGCGGGCGGCTATCGATCGCTATGCGCGATGGGGAGCGACGCGGGTCGTCGCGCTGCTGACGAGCACCCTCGACGCGTAGGCTTCGACGAAGACTTGCGAGTGGACGAAGCGAAGACGCCTGGATGGCTCGAGCCATCCAGGCGTCCTTCGCTCGGTCCACCCCGGCTCAGCCCGGGAAGAATTTTTCGTGCTTCTCGGCCATGTTGCGCAGGCGATCCGGCACGGCGTAGCGCGAGCCGAATTGCTTGGCCCAACCATCGAGCTCGCGCACGAGCGCGCGAAGATCCTGACGATCGAGGAAGCCGAAGGGGCCGCCGAAGGCCGGCGCGAAGCCGATCCCGAACACGGCTCCGACCTCGCCGTCGGCGGTGTTGCGCAGGATCCCGGCGTCGAGGCAGTTCACGGCTTGGACGGCCTGGACGTAGAGCATTCGGCGGGCCAGGTAGTCGACGCCGGTCTCGCTCGGCGTGGCCTTGGTCAGCGCCGCGAGGCCCGACCACAGGCCCTTGCGGCGGCCCTTGTCGTAGTCGTAGAAGCCCGCGCCGCCGGCCTTGCCCACGCGACCCTGCTCGACCATCGCCTTCAAGAGCGCCATTCCGTCGGTGTCGACGTTCTCGGCCCCGAGGTAGTGCTTGCCTTGCTCGCTGGCCTTGACGCCGAGCGACAAGGTGACCTCGTCGAAGACCTGCAAGGGCGGGACGACCATGCCGGCTTGGCGGGCGGCCCACTCGATCAGGACCGGGTCGTGACCCTCGGCGACCAGCTGCGCGCCCTCCATGATGTACGAGGAGAACACCCGGGTGGTGTAGAAGGCGTAGCCGTCGTTGACGACGATCGGCAGCTTGTTGATCCGTCGGCAGAAGTTCAGCGCGCGCGCGAGCGTGTCTTGGCTGGTCTGCGGCCCGGTGATGATCTCGAGCAGAGGCATGACCTCGACCGGCGAGAAGTAGTGCAGACCGATGAAGCGATCGGCGTGCTTCGAGCTGGTCGCGAGGTCGGCGATCGGCAAGGCCGAGGTGTTCGTCGCCCAGATCCCGTTGGCGCTCAGCTGGCCCTCGGTCTCTTGGTTGACGCGATGCTTGAGCGCGAGGTTTTCGAACACGGCCTCGATGACCAGGTCGGTGCCGGCGAGGTCGGCGAGGTCGAGCGTGGCCTTCAGACGATCGCGGATCGCCTGCCGGCCGGCCGCGTCGAGGTGCTTCTTGCGCTCGGCCAGCTGGGCGTCGAAGTGGGCGACGCCCTTGTCGAGCGCGTCCTGGCTGATGTCCTTGAGCACGACCTGGTAGCCCGCGTCGGCGCAGACGTAGGCCAAGCCGGCGCCCATCATGCCGGCGCCGAGCACCGCGATCTTCTCGATGCCGGCCTCGGCGACGCTCGGCAGGCCGACATGCTTGAGCGCGGCCTGGCGGAAGAACCAGAGCGTGCGGATCATGTCCTTGCTCTGGTCGCCGACCACGAGCCCGGTGAAGTAGCGAGCTTCGACCTCGAGCGCGCGATCGAAGTCGAGGCTCAGGCCCTCTTGGATCGCACTGAGCGC
The DNA here is from genome assembly GCA_035904925.1 of Nannocystaceae bacterium. Lineage (GTDB taxonomy): Bacteria > Myxococcota_A > Polyangia > Nannocystales > Nannocystaceae > Plesiocystis. The sequence continues at coordinate 13,456 of JAMHUH010000077.1, read as the reverse complement.
GGACTCGGGCGCCTTGAACACGCCGGCGGTCTTCTTGCGCAGCATCGCCGACGCGGCCATGAACAGGTTGCGAGCGTCGGGCGAGCCAGGTCGCGGACCGGGGATCCGGCCGCCACCCTTTTCGTCCCAGGGCTGCTTGGCCTTGGGGTTGGCGGCGATCCAAGCCTTGGCGGCGGCCATCAGCGCGTCGCGATCGGCGACCAGCTCGTCGACGAGGCCGGCCTGCTTGGCCTTGTTGGCCCGAAACTCCTTGCCCTGCAAGATCGCCTCGGCCGCGGCCTGGATGCCGATCAACCTCGGCAAGCGCTGGGTCCCACCGGCGCCCGGCAGCAAGCCGAGCTGGACCTCGGGCAGGCCGAACTTGATGCGCGGATCGTCGATGGCGATCCGGCGGTGGCAGGCGAGCGCGAGCTCGTAGCCGCCCCCGAGCGCGGTGCCAGAGAGCGCCGCGACGACCGGCACGCCGCAGGTCTCGAGCGCGCGATAGATGCCGCTCAGCTGCGTGGTCTGGGCGAAGACCTCGGCCGGGTCGCGCATTTTGAACACGCCCTCGATGTCGGCGCCGGCGCAGAAGTCCCTGTGCGCCGAAGCGACGATGATGCCCTTCAGGCCGGCGCGCGCCTTGGCCCACGCGAGCGCGTCGGCGAGGCCTTCGCCGAAGGCCTGATTGATGATGTTGACCTTGCCCTCCATTGCCAGGGTCAAGGTCGCGATGCCCGTGCCCGGATCGAATTCCATGGCCACGGCGCTGTTGCGATTGTTCTCGGTCATGTTCGTAGTCCTCGCTCTCGTCGTGGTGGTTCAGATCCGTTCGATGACGGTCGCGACGCCCATGCCGCCGCCGATGCACAAGGTCACCAAGCCGGTGGTCTTGTCGTTGCGCTCGAGCGCGTCGAGCAGGCTGCCGAGCAGCAGGGCTCCGGTCGCGCCGAGCGGGTGGCCCAGGGCGATCGCGCCGCCGTCGACGTTGACCTTGGCCGGGTCGAGGTCGAACTCTTGGATGTAGGCGAGCGGCACGGCGGCGAAGGCCTCGTTGACCTCGAAGAGATCGATGTCGTCGATGCTCATGCCGGCCTTCTTCAGCAGCTTGCGGGTGGCCGGGATCGGCCCGTCGAGCATCAAGATCGGCTCGGATCCGGTCGCCGCGATCGCCCGGACTCGGGCGCGGGGCTTCAGCCCGAGCGCCTCGCCCTTGGCCCGACTGCCGAAGAGCACCGCCGCGGCGCCGTCGACGATGCCCGACGAGTTGCCGGCCGTGTGGATGTGGTTGATCGACTCGACCTGCGGATAGACCGGCTTGGTCAAGGCGTCGAGCCCGAACTGCTTGCCCATCATCTCGAACGAGGCCTTGAGCTCGCCGAGCGCGGCCAAGGTCGTGTCGGGTCGCGGGTACTCGTCGCGCTCGAGGATGGTCAGGCCGTTGCGATCGCGGACCGGGACCAGGCTCTTGTCGAAGCGGCGCTGATCGATCGCGGTCGCGGCTCGACGCTGGCTCTGGTAGGCGAACTCGTCGACCTGCGTGCGGGTGATGCCGCGCAAGGTCGCGAGCAAGTCGGCCGACACGCCCTGCGGGACCGAGCCGACCTCCCACTGCGTCTGCGGATCCCAGATCGCGCCGCCGTCGGAGCCCATCGGCACCCGCGACATGCTCTCGACGCCGCCGCCGATGACCAGGTCCTCGTAGCCGGCCGCGACCATGGCCGCGGCCTGGTTGCAGGCCTCGAGGCCCGAGGCGCAAAAGCGGTTGAGCGTGACGCCGCCGGTCGAGAGATCGTAGCCGGCCGTCAGCGCGGCGAAGCGAGCGATGCACGAGCCCTGCTCGCTCGCCTGCGTGACGCAGCCTGCGATCACGTCGTCGACCTCGCGGGTGTCGAGCCCGTTGCGGTCGCGGATCGCCCGCAAGACGGTGGCCAGGAGATCGACAGGACGGACAGAGTAGAGCGCGCCGCTCGACTTGCCCTTGCCACGGGGTGTACGGACGGCATCGAAAATCAGAGCTTCGGACATGATGGGCTCCTTCGGGGTGAGCGAAGATGCTAAGCACGCTCAGCGTTTGCCCGCAAGCCGAGCCGCGAGCTGGCGAGGCGGGCGAACACGACCACGATCGCGGCCCGTGAATCCGGGTGCGCGGCCCTTGCAAGCCCGGCGGACGGGCGGCAAGCTGCGCGCCATGGCGAGTCGCGCCCATATCGCCCTGCGTCGCAAGCAAGCCGACGCAGCGCTCGAGTTGTCGAGGGTCCAACGCGAGCTCGAGCGTCGCGTGCAGCAGCTGCTCGAGCTCGAGAAGCTCGACGACGTGACCCCAGCGCAAGCCAACGCGCTGATGATCTTGTTCCAAGAGAAGACGCCGATGACCGCCCGCGCGCTCGCCCGGCAGATGAACCTGTCCGAGGTCACCGTCGGCCGCTTCGTCCGCGCGCTCGAGACCGCCAGCTGGGTCACCCGCGAGGCCGACCCCAAGGACACCCGGGCGATCCTGATCCAGCCCTCGAAGAAGGCCTATCGGGCGTTCGCTCGCTTCTTGGCGGTCAGCAACGGTGTGCTCGAGCACGCCTTCGCCGGGTTCAGCAAGCAGGAGCTCGACACGCTGGTCTCGCTGGTCGAGCGGGTCCGGCTCAACGTCGTGGTCGAGCTCTGATCGAGCTCGCGCTCAGGCGCGCCCGCGGCTGAGGCCCTCGACGTAGCCACCCGCGATCAGGTGGGCGACTCGAACCGGCTCGGGCAATTTTCCGTGGATGGTCAGGTCGCGGATCGCCTGGCCGGCTTGCTCGAGCGTCAGCCCAGCCCGCTGGACCCACAGCTCCGCGCAGGGCTCCATCGGCCCGGCCTTGTCGATCAGCGCCCACTTGCGCGCGCCCCCGGGCACCTTGTCGAGCAAGGTCTCGCGGATGATCGCCAGCTTGGGTTTGCGCCGGGCCAAGACGAGCACCGGTCGCTCGAGTCGCTCGTGCAGCTCGGCGATGTCGACCACGTTGAAGCCGCCGAAGGTGATCCCGCCGAGCAAGATCAGCTGGGCGTGCTCGACGAAGGGCGAACCCTCGATCATCGACGCGATCGCCTTGGTCGCGTTGGCGCCATCTTTGCGCAGCTTGCCGAGCATCACGCCGTCGAGGCGCGAACGGGTGAAGACCACACCGATCAGCGCGACGTCGCCCCTGTGGCTGCGCTCGAAGGGGCCATCGTCGACGCCGATGACGTTGCTGTATCGGCGGGTCATGGCCTTCGTGCGATGATGCCACAACCATGATCTCGGTCCGACCCCTCGTGATCCTCGCGCCCTTGCTCGCGCTCGTGAGCGGCTGCCCCGACAAGCCGCTACCGGGCAACGAGGCCGACTCGACCGCCACCGACACGGCGACGGAGAGCGGCAGCGACACCAGCGAGGTCTGCGAGGACAAGGCCTTCGGCATGTTCTTCGGCTTCTCGATCTCGATCGACAACGTCGCGGTCGACGTCGGCGAGGACGTCGACATCGACCGCGAGTGCACGGTGTTCGACGACGGCAGCACGACCACGCTGACGCTCAGCTGCGGCGACTTCGGGTTCGCGCTGGGCCACGAGGGCGAGCCGAGCGCGGCGATCCTCGACGTGACCGACGCGAAGGTCCGCGTGCGCTTCTTGCAAGCCTCGTCGTGGAACTACGCCAGCCAGTGGCTGCGCCTCGACTTCGTCGGCGAAGATCTCAGCGTCTACTACATCGCCTCGGAGCCGCTCACGCCCGCGGCTGGCTGGGCCAACCCCTGGGGGCTGGCGATCGGCGACGAGTGCTTGAACACCCCGAGCATCGATCAATACGCGCAGAGCCTGAAGCTCGAGCGCGACGGCGTCCCGCTCGAGCTGTGGCAGGGCGAGTCGGGCCAGATCGGCGATGGCGTGCAGGTCTGGGTCGACTCGAGCGTGCGCTCGGGTCCCGACGCGCCCGCGGGCGACGGACCTTCGAGCTGGAAGGAGCTGGCGATCGTCTCGCGTGGCCAGCTCGCGCCCAACGAGGTCTGTGATCCGAGCGCCTCCGCCTGCGGGCCCGGCTTGGCCTGCTGCTACCCCTGCGGGATCCCGGACTGCGACTACGTGTGCCAAGCCGAGGACCCCCAGACCATGCAGTGCCCGCCGTCGCCGCCCTGATCGACGACTGCAGAAGCTTTGTCGGTCGGCTTCACGAAACTCCGCGAAGCCGGCCATGGTTGGCCTGAATGCCCGAGACCGCCGCCCCGCTGCCGATCGAGCCCGAGTTTGCGGCGCTCTATCGCCAGCACTTCGGGTTCGTGTGGCGGATGCTCGCGCACTTCGGGATCGCCGACGCGGCGCTCGAGGACGCGGCGCAAGACGTGTTCGTGGTCGTGCACCGGCGCTGGGCCGACTGGCAAGCGGGCGTCTCGGCGCGATCGTGGTTGTACGGGATCGTTCGCCGGGTCGCGTCCGATCATCGCCGCGCTCGCGCCCGTCACGAGCGCAAGCTCGACGCGCTGCCCGAGCCCCTGCGCCCGCCCGACGTCGAGGCCGAGGTCGCCGAGCGCGAGCTGATCAGCGCGCTCGAGCGAGCGCTGGCCGAGCTCGATCCGAGCCAGCGCGACGCCTTCGTGCTGTCCGAGCTCGAGGGCATGACCGCCAAGGAGATCGCCGACGCGCTGGGAGCCAACCCCAACACGGTGGCGTCGCGGCTGCGAGCCGCGCGAGCGCACGTCGGCGAGGCCCTCGCGACGCGGCGCGTGGCGAAGCACGAGCGAGATTGGCAAGCGAGGCGACATGCGCGAGCACAGTGACGAGATCGATCGCGCGGCCGCGGGGCTGCGAGCGAGTCGGAGCCCTCCGCCCGAGGTCGAGGCGCGCGTGTTCGCGGCGCTCGAGCTGCGCCTCGCGGGGCCGGCTCCTGGTGGTGGCGGTGGCGATGGCGGGGGCGGGGCCGCGCCGGTCGACGCTGCCTGGTTGGCGAAGGTGGTCGGCGCGACCGCGGCGATGACCACGGGTGGGCTCGCGCTGGTTCGAGCAGGCGCGCTGGTCCTCGGCGTCGCGAGCGGGCCGAACGAGCCCTCGCGCGTCGAGACAGTCGAGCCCGCGCGTGCGCTCGACCAGCGCGATCGAGAACAGCGTCGAGCTTCGAACGTGGTCATGCACACGAGCCCGCCCGAGCCCGAGCCGACGCGCATGCACGAGCCCGAGCCACGCGTCCGCGTCGGACCTGCGAGTACGAGGGCTCGGATCGACGACGCGAGCGAGATCGAGGCCGAGCTCGCGTTGATCCGCGAGGCCCGAGCTCGAAGCGACCCCGATCAGGCGCTCGAGCTGCTCGACGAGCACGCCCGGCGCTTTTCGAAGGGCGCGCTGCTCGACGAGCGCGAGGCGCTGCGGGCGATCGCGCTGTGCAAGCTCGATCGACTCGCCGAGGCTCGCATGATCGCGGCGGCGTTGATCGAGTCGCGACCACGATCGCCTTTGATCGATCGAATGCGCGACGCATGTCCAGCGCTGGTCGCCGAATGAGCGCGCGCGGCTGGCCCTCGCGTGCTCGAGCTGCGACCCTGGTCGACATGACGGATCTCCCCTTCATCCCGGACGCCCTGCAACCCTACATGCCGCTGATCGTCGGGAGCGTCACGGCGATCATCATCTTCGTGCTGGGCTGGATGGTCGCGGGCTGGACTCATGGTCTGGTCGCCAAGCTGCTGCGCGCGCGCAAGGTCGACGAGGCCGTGGTCCGATTCTTGGCCTCGCTGGCCCAGTGGGCAGTGATCGCGGCGGTGATCATCACCGCGCTCGCGCGGGTCGGGGTCGAGACGACCAGCCTGGTCGCGTTGCTCGGCACGGCTGGCCTGGCGATCGGTCTCGCGCTGCAAGGCAACCTCTCGCACTTCGCTAGCGGCGTGATGATGCTGCTCTTCCGACCGCTCTCGATCGGTGACTATGTCGAGGTCGCGGGCAACAAGGGCACCGTCGAAGAGATTGGGCTCTTCGCCACGACCTTGATCAGCCCCGACAACACCAAGCTGATCATCGCCAACGGCTCGGTGACCGGCAACGTGATCGTCAACTACACCACGCTCGACAAGCCGCGCGCCGCGATCAAGGTCTCGGTCGCGTACGGCAGCAAGATCCCCGAGGTCGTGCGCTTGCTCGAGGCCGCGGCCAAGTCGGTGCCCCAGGTGTTGGCCGAGCCCGCGCCGCTGATCGTGTTCGTCGATCTCGGTGATTCGGGCATGGCCTTCGAGGTCAAGGTCTGCTCGAAGCCGCAGCACTTCATCGACATGCAGAACGACGTGCGCCGGGCAGTCTACGAGCAGCTCGAGCAGGCCAAGATCGAGATCCCCTTCCCCCAGGTGGTGGTCCGCAAGGCTGCCTGACTCGCCATCCTACTCGTCATGTTCGCGCCGACCCTGCTCGCCTCGTTGTTGGCCCTCGCGCCGCCCGATCCTGCGGGCGTGTCCTTGGCGTGGGAGGCCGCGAGCGGCTGTCCTTCGCGCGAGCGCGCGCTCGAACTCCTGCGCGAGCTCTTGCCGAGCTTGCCGGACAAGATCGCGCAGGGCGGGGCGCAGACGCAGATCGAGGTCACCCTCGACGCACAGGCCGATGGCGCGGTCCGGGTCGAGTTGCGCTTCGTCGGCGAGCGCGGTGTCGATGTTCGCAGCTTCGTCGCGCCCAGCTGCGAGCTGGCTGCGAACGCGGCCCTGCTGGTCGTGGCGGTGACGATCGATCCGGTCGCGACCGCCGAGCAGATACAGGCCGAGCCTGCGCCCGCACCCGAGTTCGCACCCGAGCGCGAGCCCGCACCCGAAGTCGAGCCCGCACCCGAGCGCGAGCCCGACCCACGCGCCTTCGTCGACTCGCTCTACCTCGAGCCCGACGAGCCCGACGAGCTCGAGCCGAGCAAGGTTCGCTTCGCGCTCGGGCTGCTCGGTGGCGGTGGCTGGGGACCGATCCGCGCGGGCACGGGCTCGCTCGCGCTCGACCTGGCCATCCTCGCGCCCTGGTGGCGGGTCGGCTTGCGCGGGCTCTGGGCGCTGCCGCGGACGATCGACGTCGCGCCCGATCGCTCGGCCCGCTTCGACGCATGGTTGCTCGCCGCACGCGGCTGCGTGGTCCCATCCTTGGCGCGGGGTCGCTTGGAGCTGCCGATCTGTCTGAGCGTCGAGGCCGGTGCGCTGCGCGGGCGTGGGGTAGGGAACACGCCCAACCCGAGCGTGGCGAGTCAGCCCTGGGTCGCGCTCGGCCTCGGCCCCGGCTTGCGTTACCTGCCCCACCCCAGCGTCGCGCTGGGGATCGAGGTCGACGCGCTCGTCGGGCTCGTTCGTGGCGGTTTCACGATCGGCGACCGGGTCGCCCAACAGCACGCTATTGTTGGCGTTCGAGCGCTGCTCGGGCTCGAGCTTCGCCTTCCTCGGGCAGTGAGACCATGACCATGAATTCGATCGCAATCACGATCTCCACGCTCGCGTTGGCGCTGCTCGGTGTTGGGTGTGGACCGAGCGATCCGATCGGCGACGACGAGATCGGCGACACGAGCACGTCGGAATCGAGCACGTCGGAATCGAGCACGTCGGAGTCGGGCTCCAGCGAGTCGAGCAGCGCCGACTCCAGTGATTCGAGCGCGACCACGACGACGAGCGAGACCACGACGGATTCGACCACCGACAGCTCGAGCGAGACCACGACGACGAGCGACACCACCGGCGATCCGAGCTGCGAGGGCGACAGCTACATCGGCGAGGCGCTGGCCGACGACCCATGGGGTGTCGGTTCGCTCTGTGACGAGATCTGGGTGTGCGCCGACGAGACCCAGGTGCCGCTGCTCCAAGCGGCGGTCCCGAGCGTGATGTGTGTGCCCGGCAACGGCTGCCCGGTCTCGCACTGCACGATCTCGTACTCGATGATCGTGGACGCGGCTTCGTTTGCGCTGGTCTGCGACGCGCTCTCGGTCCCGGGGATCGATGCGGCCTACTGCATCGTGTACGGGCCCTGACCGGCATGAGCGTCAGGTCACGCGGTGGGTTTGACGATCCGCCGACGAGCTGGCCATCGCCGAGGCGAGACCATGACAAAGCCTAATTTGAACTCGAGGAGCACCGTGATCGCCCTGGCGATGCTCGGTGGTTGCGTGATCAACTTCGAGCCCGTCGGCGACGACGAGCTCGGCGACACGACCAGCGGCGATGGCGATGGCGACCCGACCACGACCAGCGACACGACCAGCGAGAGCACGAGCGATTCGACCACCGACTCGACCGATACGACCAGCGACACGTCCACCGACACGACCGACACGACCACCGACACCACGGGCGACGGGGACTGCGACAACCCGATCTTCACCAATTTCTTCAGCTGGTCGATCGAGCTCGGCGGTGAGCCGATCGGCGCCAACCTCGACCTCGACCTCGGCTGCACGGTCGTCGACGACGGCACGGCCGTGCTCCAGCTCGCGTGTCCGCAATTCGATCTCGCGATCACCCATCAAGGCGAGGTCAGCCAGGACATCCCCGACGTCGCCGGCACCAGCGTCCAGGTTCGGCTGATCACCGACGACAATTGGTTCCCGGGCGAGTGGTGGCTGCGGCTCGACTTCGTCGGCCTGAGCAAGAGCGTGTTCCTGATCGAGGCGACGACCCTCGCACCGCCGGCGCCCATCCAATGGGTCGCACCTTGGGGCCTGGCGATCGTCGCCGAGTGTCCGATGATCGACGACGGCTGCGGCGAGTGGGTCAACCAGACGCTCGGCGTCAGCAGGGAGGGCGTCGCGCTCGAGCTGCTGCAAGGCGAGCAGGGCACGCTCGGTGGCGGCGCCTTGAAGATGTGGAACGAGCTGAGCTGGCGCTACGAGACGATCGGTCCGGCTTGCGACGCGGCGAGCAGCTACAAGAAGGTCGCGCTCGTGTCCGAGAACTTGGTCGAGAGCGAGGTCTGTACGCCAGGCGAGACCGACCCGTGTGGGACCGGGCTCGAGTGCTGCTACCCCTGCGGGATCCCGGACTGCGACTTCGTGTGCACGCCCGAGGATCCGCAGACCCGAGGCTGCCCGCCGCCCCCGCCCTGATCGGCCGCGCGCCGCCGACGAAGCCCGAGCAGGCCGAGCAGCCCGAAAGGAACTATCAAGCCCGCGAAGCCGGGTTGGCCCGCGAAGCCGGGTTGGCCCGCGACGCCGGGCCGGCTCGCTCCGCTCGAGCACGCGCAGCCGCCCGAGTCGCTCGTGGGCTCGGCGGCGGTGGTCGTCGGCTCGCCCGTGCTCGGGTCGCCGCCGATCGCCAGCGCGACGTCGATGCAGTGGAAGTAGACGTCGTTGCCGTCGCCGAAGGGCGGCTTGTCGGTCATGACCTGAATGACCTGAATCGTGCACTGCTCGCACTCGATGTCGGGCAGCGTGACATCGACCGCGTAGTCGTGGACCCCGTCGAGATCGGCGATGTCGTCGAGCAAGACCGCGCTGTTGTTGTAGAGGTCGGTCGCCGAGCTCGGGGTCAAAAAGTCGTCGTCGCCTTGGTCGTCGAAGGCGATCCGATAGTGGCCCGGGTGATCGACGAACTCGTGCCAGGCGATCGTGATGGTCGCCCCCGGCGCGTAGGTGTAGATGTTGCTGCCGGGCTCGGACATGTTGGCGAGCCCGCAGGGCGCCTGCTTTTGGTTGTCGCGGCCGAAGCGATCGATGTGCGAGACGATCTCGATGTGCGCGTCGGCGATGCTCGGCGAGCAGAGCACGAGGGTCGACACGAGAAGCGGCCAGCGGCGACGAGGCATCGCGCGAGTGTAGCCGGGGCTCGACTCGACCGGCGCCTCTTGCCCGGCGCTCGAGTTTGAAAATTCGACATATCTGGCTGATTTCGGCTTGCCAAAGGTTAGTTATCAATCCATAAGTATCTCGTGGTCCGACCGGTCCGGCACTCCGAGGACGAGATCCTCGCCATCGCCCGCGAGGTCTTCATCGAGCGCGGACCGAGCGTGTCGCTCGCGGTCATCGCCGCGCGCCTCGGCCTCTCGCAGCCGGCGCTCTCGCAGCGCTTCGGCAGCAAGCGGGCGCTCCTGCTGCGGGCCCTCGCGCCGACCCAGCAGTTGGATCAGCTGCTCGAGCTGAGTGAGGGCCCCGACGCGCGACCCTTCGACGTTCAGCTCCATGCGCTCGCTCGCGCGGCGCTCGAGCTGCTCGAGGAAGCCATCCCGACGATGATGACGCTGCGCCTCGCCGGCCCCGAGGTGCTCGCCGGAACCGCCGGCGAGCTCGAGCTGCCCCACGAGCAGGTTCGTGTCGCCCTCGTCGGCTACTTCGCGCGGGCCCAGCAGCGCGAGCTGGTCCGGGCCCTCGCGCCAGCGCAGGTGACCGCCATGTTCATCGGGAGCCTGCAAGCGATGGCCTTGCAGGCCTACGTCAGCGGCGAGCCGGTCGATCCCGCGGCGCGCGAGGCCGCGATCGAGGGCCTCGTCGATCTCTTCATGTGGGGCGTCGCCAAGCGAGCACAGCCATGACAGCGAGCACAGCCATGACCGAACTTCACCAGCACACGTGGACCCTCGCGCAAAAGCAGGCCGTGGTCGCTGGCGTCCGCGACCTGCTCGAAGGCGACGAGAGCCCGCGGGCCCGCGACGCGCTGGCGCTGGCCGAGGAGGTCCTCGGAGCCCACCCGGGGCGCGGCGAGCCAGACAGCTACGCGTTGTTTCGCGGCGATCCGCTGGCCGAGGCCGCCCTGATCGCGCTGATGGTCGCGGCCTGCATCCGCGCCGAGGGCTTGCGCGAGCAGGCCGTCGATCGCATCGCCGCCTACGCGAAGGCGATGGCCGGCGGCGCGCATTGGGTCGACGTCCTTCGCCACGCGGCGCGTGGTCATGGTCACCGCGTGACCATGATCATGGCTCGCCGGGCGCCCGACGGAAAGCGAGTCTTGGCCGCCGCCAGGCGCCGCCACGGGCCCTTGGTGATCTTCGAGATCGTCCGGACCATCCTCGGCAAGACCAAGGCCGACCCCGAGCTGGGCTGGTACTTCAAGCAGCTCGGGCTGCTGCCCGAGGGCAGCGTGGGTCGCAGCTTTTGGTCCAACATGACCACGCGCAAGATCGCCTTGCCCGGCGAGCCCGGCGGGCTGCCCGAAGCCGCGATCCACCACGACCTCGTGCACACGCTCACCGGCTACGACACCGACGCGGCCGGCGAGTGTCAGATCGGCGGCTTCTATGCCGGCACCCTCTACCCCGATTGGCCGGCGTGGATCCTCGCGGGCCTGACCACCTTCGAGTTGGCGCTGCGGGTCGGGCCCGCGTTCACGGTCCCGACCAAGGGGGCCTTCGACGTGCGTCGAGTCTGGGCCGCAGCGCTGCGGGGCTACGGCGCCCGCTTTCGGCCCCTCGACGACTGGGACTATCGACCGCTGATGGCGATGCCGCTCGACGAGGCCCGGCGCGAGCTCGGGATCTGATTCCGGCGGCTCGGCTTCAGTCGAGCGCGAGCGCCTGGTCGAGCTGCGCGAGCGCCCGCTGGGTCGGGCCATCGTCGGGCGCGAGCTCGAGCGCGCGTCGCATCGCGGCGTGGGCCTGCTCGAGCTCGCCCAACATCCCGAGCGCCCAGCCGCGAACATAATGCCAACGCCCGATCCCCGACTCGCCGAGCAAGGCCTCGTCGATCGCCTCGAGCCCCTCCTGCGCGCGCTCGAGCGAGCAGAGCAGCTCGGCCTTCGCGTGCAAGAGCCGAGGCCGCTGATCCGGCGCCGCCAAGGCCAGCGCCTCGTCGATCTCGATCACCGCGCCCGCGTAGTCCTTGCGCTGACCGAGCAAGCCGTAGAGCGCGACGCGCTGGGCCAACGCGTTCGGCTCACGAGCGATCGCGCGACGCAGCCAGCCCACGCCGTGCTCGCCCAGCATCTCGGCCTTCGCCAGCCACGCGTCGCCGTCGTCGGGGACGAGCTCGAGCCGAAGATCGATCGCGTTGGCGGCCAGCCGGATCAGCCCGTCTTCGATCAGCTCGAACGCGGCGGCGAGCGTTGGTGGCGAGCCACAGGCCCGCGTGATCGCGGCGACCAGCGGCGCCCGCTCGACCCCACACGCGGGACAGCCCGCGTTCGGATCGGTCAACGCGGCCGCGCAGTTGAGGCACATCCCGGGGCTGGGCAGCTCGCTGTGCATCGGGCACAGGTCGAGCGATCGCTTGGCGCACTGCCGGCAGACCCAAGACACGCCGATCGTGCCGGGCATCCCGACGTTTCCGTAGCGTTCGAAACGCATCGGGATCTGGCAATCGGCGCAGGTCAGGGGCTCCCAGGACACTTCGGACAGGCTATCACGAGCGCGGCGAGGGCCAATCGCGGCCGCGCTTGACGCTCGCGGAGCCGACGAGTATCGAGGCCACGTTCGCGTCTGGCCGAGCGCATGGGCAGCAAGTTCTTCGATCTCCACTTGGCCGATCCTGGCCGCATCGCCGGGCTCGTGCGCGGCGACCAGCCCGATCTCGTCGAGCAGCTCCAGCGCCGCGAGAGCCCGCCCGACCCCAGGCTCGAGCCCGCCTTCGCGCTCATGGCCCGCGGCACCTTCGTGTTCTTGCCCAAGGGCCGCGAGCACCCCGAGGGCCTGCTCTACTCGCGCGCGGTCGAGTACCTGCTGGTCGAGTTCGGCGAGCGGCGCTGGGGCATCGAGTTCTACCCGGACGAAGACGAGGACGCGCTCTGGCAGCTGGCCTTCGGTCGCTGCGAGGCCGCCTGGCTCGACCTCCCGCACGCCGACACGGGCATCGCGACGATCGGCTGGCGAAGCCCGAAGACCTGCGGCGGGCTGGCCTGGAGCTTGGCCCGAAGGCTCGCCGACGCCACCTTCAACCCTCGCTACATCTCGGCCGCGAGCCTGGCCGAGGTCATCGAAGCGCTCGAGCGCGGCTCGAGCAGCGAGCACGGGCTCTTCGCCATCTACCAAGCCTGATTCGGACGACGACGATGCAAGCGCTCACGCTCGACGAGGTTCGTGCCCTGGCTCCCGACAGCCGAGCGTTCGCCGATGCCCGCAAGCTCGCGATCGCTTCGAAGTGGCGGCGGCTCGGTCGCGAGGGCGACGCGCTCTGGGGCGTCGCGCTCGGCAGCAAGGGCGACGCCTATGCCGTGTTTGCTCGCGCAGGCGAAGCGCCGCGGTGTAGCTGCCCGAGTCGCAAGCAGCCCTGCAAGCACGGGCTCGCCCTGCTCGTGCTCGCCGCCGAGGGGCATGCGTTCACCGAAGAGGCGCTGCCGGCCGGCCACCGCGTCGAGTAGTTTTCTGAGCTGTCGCCCGCCAGCAGAACCCGCGGAGATCTTGGGCCGCTTCAGCTCGCAGCACGCACGGCGCCCTCGAGCCCGAGCGTGGCCCGGATCGCCTCGTCGATCGGCGTGGCTTCGACCCCGAAGGTCGTGCAAAAGCGGCGATCGTCGAGCACGAAGGGCCGGTCCCATTGGTAGAGCATCTCGCGGAGCGCTCGCATGTCCGACGAGACCAACCCGAACGCGCTCACGGCCCAGCGCGGGATGACCCG
>JAMHUH010000076.1:0-5922 GCA_035904925.1 Nannocystaceae bacterium | reverse complement strand
GGTTGATCCACACTTCCCTTGAAGCGCGTTTTCGCAATCGGGTCAATGTCGGCGCTCGAAGGGATCGAGGAGATCGGGCGCTGGGCCGCTCGAATCGTTCGGCTTGTTCGGCGCCTTCGACTTGCCGTGAAAGGGGTCGACCAAGCTGGTCGGAGAAGTCGGCTTGGATCGTTCCTGCGCCCGCGCGAAGGGGTCTTTGAGGTCGCCCGCGAGCGAACTCGGCTGTGTGGCCGGCTTGTCGGGCGTGCGAGCGGGATTACCAGAAAATGGATTCCTCAGCTCGGACTGCGTTTGCAGCGTGGGAGTCTGCTCATTCGTCGAGCCAAAAGGATCGAGCAATTCTTGGCCGGACGCGTTCGGCTTCGAAGGCCGCGCAGGAGCGGTGGAATCGCGGACACCATCGCGGCGCTCGAATGGATCGCGCAGGTCGGGCGAACGCTGCGGCGGAGCGGCCGGCTGGATCATCGGGTTCGACGGGTTCGACTCGGGCGTGATCGAGTCGGAGTGGCGGGCGAGGTAGACGAGGCCGAGCACGGCGGCGGCCATCGCCACGCCAGCGATCAACGCCGGTCGCCAGCGCGAGGGCTCGCGCGGCGCCGCGGATCGCGAGGACTCGGGTCGTAGCGGGGTGTCGGGCGCATCGATGGCGATCGACGTCGCACGCCAACCAAGCGGACCCAGCTCGCGCTCGATCCGGGCGACCTCGAGGTCGACGGCGCCGCTTCGATCCCAAAGATAGTCGTCGTGTTCGCTCATGGTTTGGTCTCCAGTCGCTCGCGCAGCAGCTTCATCCCGCGGTGCAGGTTGACCCGCACGTAGCCCGGCGAGAGATCGCAGCGCTCGGCGATCTCGGGCCCGCTCATGCCCTCGACCAAGCGCAGCAGCAGCGGCTCGACATAGGGCTCGGGCAGGGCGCGGATGAGGATCAAGAGTCGCTCGGCCTCGCTGCGCACGCTCGCACGCGTGCCGGTCGTGTCCTCGTGATCGCCGAGCTCCGGCGGCAAGGTCCCGGGTCGCTTGGCGAGCGCGCGGCGATGATCGAGCGCGCGGCGGCGGGCGATCGCGGCCAGCCAACGCGGCCAGGCCAAGGCCTCGCGCAGCTCGTCGAGTCGCTGCCAGGCGCTGAGAAAGACCTCTTGGGTCAGGTCGTCGGCGCTGCTGGGCTCGACGCGGGCGAGCAGCAGGCCGTGGACCATCGAAGCGAAGTCGCGATGGAGCGAACGGAACGCGGCGCGGTCGCCAGCCCGCGCGGCCTCGACCCATGCCAGCCATGCGGGCGTACTCGCGCGCTCGAGGGCGGCGCTGGGGTCGGCAGGGTAGGGCATGGACGCAGCGGACACGGTCGGTTTTCGAGAGACGCAGGTCGAGGCCGAAGTGTTATCTCGCCAATCGCGAGACCGATCACACGATCGCGCCCGGGCGCCCGAACGAGTAGCTTAGGCCGCGATGAGCCGGTCCCCCGAGTTGGTCACATGGCTGTGCGCGCGCCTCGAAGATCTGGTCGCGCGGGTTCAGGCGGCCGCCCCCGCCGCGATCGTCAACGTCGAGACCCATCCCCGCGACGACGGGATGATGACGGTCGCGTCGAGCCTCGCGACGCCCGAGAGCGACTCGCTCGACCTCGGCTTTCGCCTGGTTCGTGAGGGCGACGTGCTGCGCCTGAACGCCAGCCTGACGCTTGGATCGACCGGCGAGGTGTTGGCCGAGCTCGGTCCGATCGTTGCGCCCGAGGCCGAGCTCGACACGCCGGCGCTGCGCGAGCAGCTGCTCGCGTTCATCGCCGCACGCGAGCCCGACCTGGCCGCGCGACTCCACGCCGAGGCGCGAGGGAGCGAGCACGAGGCCGAGCTGCTCGATCGCCTCCGCGAGCAGGGCGCGCGCGCCCAAGCCCGCGGCGAGTTCGAAGAGGCTCGCCATGCTTATCGAATGGCGACCATGCTCGGCTGCGACGAGGCCGATCTCGCCCACCTCGTGCGGGTCGAGGCCGAGTCGCTGCGCGAGCAACTGCGTCGGCTCGCCGAGCGCTTCCCGACCCGCCGCGACGCGATCGCCCGCGTCGTGGTCGAGTAGCACGACGCAGGCTATGTTCGCCGCGATGTGGAACCAGCGCTACGCCGAGCCGGGCTACGCCTACGGCACCGAGCCCAACGACTTCTTGCGATCGGTCGTCGATCGGATCCCCGCGGGGCCGGTGCTCTGCATCGCCGAGGGCCAGGGTCGCAACGCCGTGTTCTTGGCCGAGCGTGGGCACGAGGTCACGGCCGTCGACATCGCTGATCAGGGCATGGCCAAGGCGGCCGCGCTGGCGGCCGAGCGTGGGGTCGAGGTCCATACGATCGTCGCCGACCTCGCGGACTTCGAGATCGTCGCGGATCATTGGGCGGCGATCATCTCGATCTTCGCCCATGTCCCGCAGGCGATCCGCGTCGACCTGCATCGGCGCATGGTCGCGGGGCTGCGACCCGGCGGCGTGATCGTGCTCGAGGCCTATACGCCCGACCAGATCGGTCGTGGCACCGGCGGACCGCAAACCGAGGACTTGCTGATGACCCTCGCCGCGCTGCGCGAGGAGCTGGCTGGGCTCGAGTTCGAACTCGGCTGCGAGTGCGTGCGCGAGGTCGTCGAGGGCCGTTACCACACCGGCGAGGCGGCCGTGGTCCAAGTCGTCGCTCGTCGGCCGCTCGCTCGATAGGATGCAACGAGCGGACGCGGGCATTTCGCTGGTTCCCCAGCAATGAGCGCTGTATAGCGGGCCATGCACAAAAGCGCGTCGACCCTGGTGGCGCTGCTCGTCACGTTGCTCGCGGGTTGTGACCCGAGGCCACCCGAAGCACCGCCGGGCTATCAGGGCATCGTCGAATACGAGGAGCGCACGCTCTCCTTCGAATTGCCGGGCCACCTCGAGTCGCTCGCGGTCGACGAGGGTGTGGTGCTCGGGCCCGGTGACGAGATCGCCCGGCTCGACGACACGCTCGAGACCCTCGCCCGCGACACCGCGCAGGCCCAGGCCCACGCCGCGCGGACTCGCGTGACGCTGCTCGAGGCGGGCACCCGCAAAGAGGACATCGACGCGCTCAAGGCCGGGCTGACCGGCGCGAAGTCGAGTGAGAAGCTGGCCTCGCGGACCTTCGAGCGCGAACGAGGGCTCGCGGCCAAGGGCATCAACCGAGCCGCCGACGTCGACGCCGCGAGCACGGCCTTGTCGAACGCCCGCGCGCAGCGGCAAGAGCTCGAGCAGCAGCTCGCGCGGGCTCGCCATGGCGCGCGACCCGAAGAGGTCGACGTCGTGGTCGCCGAAGCCGAGGCGGCCGAGGCCGCGGTCAAGGCCTACGACGAGCGGATCGCCCGGCACGTGCTCCACTCCGAGCACGTCGGCTACGTGCTCGAGGTTCACCACGAAGAGGGCGAGTTCGTCGGGGTCGGCTCGCCCTTGATCACGATGGCCGATCTCGCGCGGCCCTACATCGACGTGTTCGTGCCGCAAGGCTCGATCGGCGAGGCCAAGCTCGGCGCCGCGGCGACGCTTCGGGTCGACGCGACCCAGCAGACCTTCGCCGGTAAGGTCGAGATGGTCGGTCGGCAGACCGAGTTCACGCCCAAGTTCTTGTTCTCGGACAGCGAGCGGGCCAACTTGGTCATTCGAGTCCGGATCCGCGTCGACGATCCCGAGCACGAGCTGCGCGCGGGCTTGCCAGGCTTCGTGACCCTCGAGCCGGGCGCGGGTTCATGAGCGAGCCGGTCGTGCTCGCCGAGCACCTCAGTCGCAGCTTCGGCAAGCTCGTCGCCGTCGACGACGTCTCGCTCCGGGTCGAGGTCGGCGAGGTCTTCGGCGTGCTCGGGCCCAACGGCTCGGGCAAGTCGACGACGATCCGCATGCTCTGCGGCTTGCTCGATCCGAGTGGCGGCAGCGCGCGGGTCGTCGGCTTCGACGTCGCCAAGCACCCCGAGGCCGTCAAGGCCCGGATCGGCTACATGACCCAGCGCTTCAGCCTCTACGAGGATCTCACGGTCCGCGAGAACCTGGCCTTCTATGCGGCGATCTACGGCGTGCCCTGGCGCGGACGTCGAGCCCGGATCAACGAGGTCATCGAGCGCACCGGCCTGGGCGATCGCCGTCGGCAGCTCGCGGGCACGCTCTCGGGCGGCTGGAAGCAGCGCCTCGCCCTAGCCTGCTCGACCATCCACGAGCCGCCGCTGCTCTTCTTGGACGAGCCGACCGCGGGCGTCGATCCGGTCAGTCGCCGCGAGTTCTGGGAGCGCATCCATGCGATCGCGTCGCTCGGCACCACCGTCGTCGTGACGACCCACTACATGGACGAGGCCGAGCGCTGCCATCGACTCGCGTTCATCTTTCGCGGCCGCGTGCTCCAGACCGGGCAGCCCGACGAGGTCGTCGCGGCTCGCGGGCTCTCGGTCGCCGAGATCATCGTCAAGGACGTCGCGGCGGCGACCGCCGCGTTCCTCGGCCCGCCCGAGGTCGACGAGTGCGCGCACTATGGCCATGTCCTGCGCCTCGCGACCAAGGCCGGCACCGACGCAGTGACCTGGGCTCGCGCCCGCCTCGACCAGCAAGGCATCGAGGTCGTCTCGATCCGGTCCGCGCGGGCGACCGTCGAAGACGCCTTCGTCTCGATGGTCCGGGAGGATCAACCATGAATCGACTCTTGGCGATCGCCCTCAAGGAGCTGCTCCAGCTGGTCCGCGATCGGCTGACCCTCGCGATGATGGTGATGATCCCGGTCGTGCAGCTGCTGCTCTTCGGCTACGCGATCAACACCGACGTCCGGCACATGCCGATGGTCGTCTACGATCAAGATCACAGCAGCTCGTCGCGCGACCTGGTCGCTCGGATGGAGGCGACCGGCTACTACGACGTGATCGGCCAGGTTCGCAGCTACGACGAGATCGCGGCCGCGCTCCGACGCGGTGACGCCAGCATCGGCCTGGTCTTGCCGCCCGATCTCGGCTCCGATCTCGTCCTCGGGCGCAGCTCGACCATCCAGCTGGTCGTCGACGGCTCGGATCCAATGACCGTCGGCAGCGCGACCAACACCGCGGTCGCGCTGGTCCAGGCCTATTCGCAGGATCTCCTGGTCGAGCGACTGCAGCAGCAAGGCGCCGCCCCACCGAACCTGCTGCGAGTCGAGCCCGCCACTTGGTACAACCCCGAGCTGCGCACGGCCGTCTACGTGGTCCCGGGTCTGATCGGCGTGATCCTGACCATGACCATGGTGATGCTGACGGCGATGGCGGTCGCCCGCGAGCGCGAACGCGGCACGCTCGAGGCCCTGATCGTCTCGCCGGTCGGCCGGGTCGAGATCGTGGTCGGCAAGATTCTGCCCTACGTGATCATCGGCTACGTCCAGATGACGCTGGTCCTGCTGATCGGCCGCTTCGTGTTCCGGATCCCGCTCGAGGGCTCGCTGCTGCTGCTCTACGCGCTCTCGGCCTCGTTCATCGCCGTCAGCCTCGCGATCGGCCTCGTGTTCTCGACCCTGGCCAAGACCCAGCAGCAGGCGATGCAGATGTCGTTCTTCTTCTTGCTGCCCAACATCTTGCTCTCGGGCTTCATGTTTCCCTTCGAGGGCATGCCCCGGCCGATGCAGCTGCTGGCCCAGGCCCTGCCGCTGACCCACTTCTTGCGCATCGTTCGACGGATCACCCTGCGCGGGGCCAGCTGGCCGGATGTGGCGGTCGAGTTCGGCTGGCTGTCTGGGCTCTTGCTGATCGTCGTCGTGGTCGCCTCGCTCCGCTTCAAGAAGAAGCTGCTCTGAGGGTGGTTCGAGGGGAGGGCTTCGTTAGCTCTGGAGGGTATGTGTGCACACCGGGCCCATCGCGTCGGCCGGGCGACGATCGAAAGGCTGCATTCGACTGGGCCCTCATGCCATGCTGTCGACATGTTGCGCGCCAAGGCGATGTTGG
>JAMHUH010000075.1:0-18627 GCA_035904925.1 Nannocystaceae bacterium | reverse complement strand
CAGCCTTTCTTCGCTTGCTCCTGCGGGCGGCGGTGGAGTTCGAGGCGGCGGAACGCGAAAAGCGCTCGCCGGCGCCCTACTTCGTGATCCTCGACGAGATGAACCTCGCCCGCGTCGAACACTATTTCTCCGACTTTTTGTCCGCGCTCGAATCGGGCGAGCAGCTCGAATTGCACGACAACGAACTCGTCGAGCAGGGCGGCTCGGGGTCGGGGGAGGCGGTGCCCCGCCGGCTGGCGATCCCAGCCAACCTGTACTTCACGGGCACCGTCAACGTCGACGAGACGACGTACATGTTCAGCCCCAAGGTGCTCGACCGGGCGTTCGTGCTCGAGTTCAACGAGGTCGACCTCGACGCAGACGGCAGCGAGTTCGGGCTCGATGCAGATCTCTCGCTCGTCGAGTTCGCCGGGCTCGCGGGGCTCGCGGGCAGCGACAACCCGAGGGCGGCGTTTCGCGAATTGCTCGCGGGCGCCCTGCAGCGAGCGATGGTCACGCTCAACGATCGGCTCGAACTCGACCATCGCCACTTTGGCTACCGAGTAGCCAAGGAGATCGCCTGCTTCGTGGTCCTGGCCAGCGAGCAAGCCAACGACGACTCGACCACGCTCTGGCACGCCTTCGATATCGCGGTTTTGTCCAAGGTCTTGCCAAAGCTGCACGGAACCCAGCAAGAGATCGGTGGGTTGCTCGAGCGGCTACTCGCCTTCGCTATCAACCCCGATTCACCGACAGACGCCCACTGCAAAGAAAGCGAAAGGACGTATGATAAGGGCCGCTTGGCGCTGGACGCCCAAGGTGCCCCGGCCAGGCTCCCGCGCTCGGCGGCCAAGCTGTGGCGCATGCTTCGGCGGGTTCGCTTGCACGGTTACGTGTCGTTCATCGAGTAGGCCATGACCATGGCAACGCCAATCTCGATCAAGGCCCATCCCGGTGGGGCCGTCCCGGACAAGACCGATCCAGACGGGGCTTGGCAACTCGACGCCGAACTCGAATGGCTGGTCGAGGGCGGCGAAAACGACTTGCGCGAGATCGAAGCTGCGCTACCCCGCGAGTGCCGGCAACGGATAGGGCCGACCCTCCTGCTTCGGTTCGGCAACGCCGTGGGGATCTTCGACTGCGGTCCGCTCGGGCGAGTATCGGTGCGCTCGGGCAAATGGGGCGAAGCCGACTTCGAGCAATTGCTCGCCGACATCACCCAGCGCATGAGCTTGCTGCCCTTCGCGGCCGGGAGCCGGGCGAGCCTGCCCTACGACCGGAGCCTCTCGACCGATCAGAGCGTGCTCTATCACGCGTTTGTCTACTTGCGGCACATTCTCAGCCCAGCCGCCCCTGCCGACGATCAGCTCGCGCCAGCGCTGCGCGTGATCTTGGATCGACCGCATCGGGCGCTCGAACGGGTGTTCGAGTGGACGGCGCTCGAACAGGTTCGCCGGGTCGATCCGCGCTCGCTACTCGGTGTGGCGACCCCGCGGGCTCGGCTCCATCGGGCGCCGGCTCGGGCGGAGGGCATCGCGTTGGCCAGGGATTTGGACGGGCACCTCCCGCAGGCGATGGAGGAGAGCCGAACCGAGTCGACCCTCGATTTGGCCGAGAACCAATTCGTCAAGGCGTTTCTCGATCAGGCGCTCGGGATCGTCGACGCCATGCGGGCGATCGCCCGCGCCAAACCCGATTCCTCGTTCACTCGGCGAATCGCGCTCGACTGCGAATCGATGGCCCGCGAGCTCGGATTCGTTCGCCATCACGCCATGTGGCGCGACGTGTCGGAGATGCGCCGGCTCCCCGGCGAGTCCCAGGTGTTGCAGCGCCGGCGAGGATATAAAGCGGTCTTTCGGCATTTCATTCGTCTGCGTTTGGCCTGTCGTCTGCCATTTCGCCCCCAAGATCTGGAGCGGATGTTAGAGATCAAAGATATCGCCGAGCTCTACGAGATGTGGTGTTTCTTTGCGGTCGAACTCCGGGTCAGCGCGGTGCTCGGCGAACCGACCGAGGCTCAATCGGAATCGGTCGATGACTTTGCTGCGCGGCTCGGATGGGGGCTGCGGATCGGCTGGGCCGGCGGGTTCGAGCTGTTTTACAACCTCAGCTACTCCAACTCGGCGAAGGCCAAGGCCAACCATCGTCGCTCGTATTCGCTCTTGCTCCGCCCCGACATCGTGCTGCGGATCCCCGCGGGCCCGAACGCTGGCGATCACATCTTCGATGCCAAGTTCAAGGTGACCAAGCTCGCCGATGCAGTCCGAGACGACCGAGACGACGCGGGCGGTGCGCTCGAAGTCGAAGAGCGGCGTGGGATGTACAAACAGGCCGACATCTACAAGATGCACACCTACCGCGACGCGCTACCGAGCGCGCGGTCGGTTTGGATCCTCTATCCGGGCTCGGAGTTTCGGTTCTTCGATGTCGAGCAGGGCCGAGTCGATCGGGCCAGCGAGTTGGGGGCCACACCCGATGGGGTTGGAGCGGTCGGGCTGAATCCGGGGGTCGAGGGCGAACTCGGGGCGGTGATCCGCCGGCTGACTCACTCGAGCGCGATCCCGAGCTCGTAGCGGCGCAGGATCCGGCCCTTTTGCGGATCGTTCGCAAACCCGCCTCGTGGTGTCCACGAGGCGGGTTTTTCATCAGGCGCTCGTCAGGCGCTCAGCGGTGCGCACACCAAACGCTCGACCCGGTGGCGGCCCCAGCCCTCCCCTTCCCCTGCGATCGGACGCGAGCGAGCCAAGATCGCCCGCGCCGCTTGAAGGCCGGTGATCGTCGCGGCCTCGACGTCGCCCGAGTTGATGCCGGTGTTGAGCCAGTCGCCGACCGGGAACATGCCTTCGACGCCGCAGCTCTCGACGAAGAGCCGGTGCCGGGTCGAGCCGCGCAGCGATTGAACGTAGCGCTCGCTGCCGGCCACGTTGGCCCGGACATATTGACCCTCGAGCCTTCGCGCGGCCGGGCGCGCCTCGGGGTCGTGCAGCACGCTCGCGTCGAAGCCCGGACAGGCGCCGCCGCGCGCGGTCGCGGGCCAGATGCCGGGCCCCGAGCGATCCAACCAGCGAGCGACTCGCTCGCGCACGGCCTCGACTTGGCGGGCCTGAAAGTCGATCGCGTCGGCGGCCCCGAACGCGGGCGGCGGGTCGTGCTCGTGCAGCGGCCCGACCAAGTAGGCCAGCGATCCCGGCCCGCCGCTGGCCGGCCAGGCCTCGCGCTCGAGCAAGAAGGACATGTCCGCCCAGGTGTTGAAGGGATCGTCGTAGGCGTCGAGGATCGGGCTGGGGTGCGCCCAGCCGAGCTCGGCCAGGTTCGGATCCATCCACAGCTGCACGGCCTGGGTCGCGACCGTCCCGACCGCTTCGACCATGCGGCGCCACGCCTCGTCGCGGGCGATCAGGCCCGGGCACAGCTGCGGGACCGCGCCGAGCGAGATCCCGAACACGAGCTCGTCGAAGTCGCGCCCACGCTCGAGCACCCGCTCGCCGACGCCCGGCCAAGGGCTCCAGGGACACTCGAGGTCGACGCCCGCGAGCGCCTCGGCCTGGTCGAGCTGATCGAGCTGCGGCGCGCTCGGCCAGCAAGGCAGCCCGCCGACGTCGACGAGCGGCTGGTACTCGCCCGACTTCACGCTCGCTTGGACGGTCATGCGGACCCGCGCGACCCGCTGGCGATCGCCGGAGGACCCGACGGGATCGCGGGTCTCGAGCGGCTCGACCTCGACCTCGTCGACGCGGTGGAAGAACTCGAAGCGAACGCCGCGACGCCGGAGCAATTCGTAGAGCGGCGCGAACACGACGTCGCCCATGCCCGCCTGCATCTTCCAGAAGATCGCCCCCTCGTAGCTGGTCCCGGTCTTCAGGATCGCCCGCAAGGCCGCGCCCGCGCCGAAGTTGGGCCGCTCGATGTCGCCGTCTTCGTAGGCGAAGGCGAGGTCGTACCAAGCCTTGATGAAGGGCGCGTGGGCGGTCGAGGGCCGGGCGCCGTGGCGCAGCAACCACTCGCGCAGGTCCCATTCGTCGAGCACGTCGAGGCCAAAGAGCAGCGCACGATCCTGGACGAGCCCGCGCAAGGTCGCGGCGCCGAAGTCGAGCAGCATCAGCAGACCCTCGAGCTCCTCTTCGGCCTCGGAGGTGGCCACGACCCGCAGCGCGAGCTGGGCCCGCAAGCGCTCGAGCACGCGAACCATTCGCGCCGCGCGACGACCCGGGTCGCGAGCCTTGGCGAGCGCGTCGAGGCCCTCGAGCAAGCGCGCTTCGAGGCTGCGACGGGCCCGAGCCGCGAGCCCGAGCGCCAGCGTGGGCCGCAGCCGCGCGGCCCAACCATCGACCCGGGCCTCGTCGGGCCGCAGCGGTCGCAACAGCGAGGCGCGCAGGTGCTGAGCGGCCAAGCGGACCAGGACCTCGACATGGCTGCGCAGCGTCGCCGGCTCGTCGCCGCCGATCGTGCCGGCCGTGCGAGGAAAACCGAGCATCCAGAACTTGCGCCCGTGGCTGCTCGCGCCGTGCGAGACGCCGACGTAGTCGTGCGCGACGAAGGCCTGGTCGAGGCTGCGGATCGGACACTCCGGCGAGCGGCCGAGCTGCTCGTAACAGCGGCCCAGCATCGCAAAGGCGTTGTGGTACCAGCCCAGCCAGACGTGCAGGCCGTGCTCTTCGATCCGCTGGCCATGCGCGGCGTTGCGACCGCTGGCCCCCTTGCCACCGAGCCGCCAGCCGAGCTGGTAGACGGTGATCTCGAGCGGCTCGCTCGGGTCGGCCGACTCGGTCAGGGCCCAGGCGGCCGCGATCGCTCCGACGCCGCCGCCGAGGATCGCGATTCGGCGCGGGCGAGCAGGTTGATTGGGATCCTGTGGTTGCTGGGTGGTCATGCGAGCTCCTGGCTGTCGAGGTGGTCGAGATCGAAGTCGAATTCACAGAACACCCCGCGGGTGCGGCCGCTCGCCGGTAGGCCGAGCTCCTCGCAGAGCGGATGACTGGCGAGCGCGTGGATCCGGTAGGCGTAGGCTGCCGTGGCGCTGATGCGATGAAGCCCGAGCACGCGGGCGCGGGTGCGAAGCACCGCTTGGTAGCAAGCCCGAGTCGAGTCGGCGGCGGAGCGAAACTGCTTGAGGTTGACGAACTCGGCCCGCGCGGCGCTGGCTCGGATCGCCGCTCGGATCCCCGTCTGAACCACCCCCTCTTCGCCCTGTGCCTGCGTCCCGAGCAGCGAGGCGAGGTCGCTCCAGGGGCTCGGCACCGAGGCGTTCGACTCGAGCCGCTCGAGCTCGATCAGCGAGCGCCAAGCGCCAGCCTGCGTTCGGCCCTCGCCCATCGCCAGCACGTCGAGCGCGAGCGTCGAGGCCCGATCGGGATCCCGCGAGACGCCGACCAGCCCGATCTCCTTGGGGAAGCCCAGCACCTCGCGACCCGAGCACATCGCCGGACCGCTATCGACGAACATCGCGTGCACGAAGAAGCTGGGCGCCGAGCGCTCGGGCATTCGAATCGGGATCCACAGCCCACACTCGCGCTCGCCCAACCAGCCGCGCTGGGCGTCGTCGGGATCGAGCGAGTGCGAGCGATCGAAGTCGCACCAGTAGAGCAGCACGTGGTCGGCCGCGACCTGCGGACGCAGCTTGCCGCGAGTCGGCTCGGCCAAGAAGCGATCGACGACTCGCTGCATTCGCGCGCGCTCGGCCGGCAAGGCGAAGCCATGCAGCGCGCACCCGGCTTGAATGTAGGGCGGCGCGAAGGTCTGCTCGTTGGGCCGCATGACGTAGCGGCGTGGTTGGTTCGGCGTGGTCATTCGCCGACCGCCCTTCGCCGCTGCGGCGCTCGTTCGCGCAGCTCGTCCGCTCGCGCGCGCGAGCGCTGCGAGGCCCGACGCAGCAAGAGATCGATCGTCGCGCCCGAGCTCTCGATCGCAGCCTCGCTCGGGTCAGCGAAGCTGGGCCGCAGGGCCGCGACATGAGCCGCGAGGTGCCCGACACCGGTCGCGAGACCGAGCGCGATGGTCGGGTGGCGCAGGGTCTTGGCCAGCCCTCGGCGCAGCCGCGACGAGCTCGCGTCGATCCGAGTCGCGCTCGCCAAGCCCGAGCCGAGCGAGCCGAGCAGCTCGACATAGGCGACGCCGCGGTGACTGCCAGACACCTCGCACGCGCCCTCCCAGTAGACGGGACCCAGCCAGGCCGCGCCGTTCATCTCTTGCTCGCGCAGGGCAGCCCGAAGCTCGAGCTGGTGGGCGTCGGTCCGCAGCCGCCACGCGCAGGGGTACTCGATGCCGGAGCGAGGGCTGGTCCAACGCTCGATCGGCTCGAGCCGGACCTCGTCGGGACCCAGCCAGCGGGTCCGGCCCTGCGCGTCGGTGATCGCGGCGATCCGCTCGGAGCGCTCGCGGTTGAAGCTGAAGAACATCAGCTGCTCGCCGCCCTCGAGGTGGATCGAGAGCCACTGCCAGCCCTCCGACAAAGCGCTCGAGAGCTCGCCGAATTGACGATCGAACCAAACCTCGCCGCGGACCGACTCGCGCGTCGCACCGCGTCGGATCAGGCCGACGCCAGCCATCCGCGGGCGCGAGTAGTAGTAGCTGTAGCCACCAAAGGCGTAGTCGTGCGCGCGGCCTTCGTAGTGCTCGACGACCGGACCGCCGCTCGCTCGCAGGTCGAGCTCGAGCTCGCCGAGGCGCAGACGCAGGCGATCGCGGCCGCCACCGCCGAAGGCCGAGACGCCGCCGCGCGGGCTCTCGAGCGCGAAGCGGCCCTCGATCCGCTCGGGCGCGCCCAGCCAGATCCGACTCCCGCTCGCGAACTCGCCCGCGTCGAGATCGACCAGGGCCCAGTGCGCCATCTGCCCCCAGAGCAGGCCACGGACCGCCTCGGCGGCGAAGAACGCGGTCTGAAAGCCATAGCGTCGGCCCGAGTCCGCGCGCAGCTGCCCGCTCCAATACCACCACTGGGCGGGATGATCGGGTTGGACGGCGTCGGCCGAAGGAAGCATGAGGGAAGGTCGATTCGACTCGCTGGACATGCGGGCTCACCTCGCCGACCCACGCATGCGCGCCGATCGACTTCGCGGGCGATCGAGGGCTCGCGGGTGGTTCGGGGGGCAGGTCGTAGACCGCCTCCCGATGCACGCCGCTCGCGTCCTGATCGCTCGGGCCCGGTAGTGCCGAGGACCCCCCGAGTGATCCGCAGTAAGTTCGAAATTCGATCGGAGCTCAGCCAGCGGGCTCAGCTGGCGAGATCGGCCCGGACCGAGCGGGCCCAACCATCGAGATCGGTGAGCGTGGATCGCAGCAGCTCCGGCGAGGTGACGTCGCGCTCGAGCGCCTCTCGCAGGGCCGCGCGCGCACGCGCGAGTCGGCTGCGGACCGTGTTGGCCGGCAGCCCGACGACCTCGGCGATCTCCGGCCCGCTCAGCCCTTCCCAGTAGCTCAGCTCGAGCACGACTTGGAAGTCGAGCGGGATCGATCGCAGCGCTCGCAGCAGCGCCGCGTGTTCTTCACGCTGGGTCAGCGGACCCGTCGGCGACGCGCCCAGATCGATGACCGAGGTCTGTTCGAAGTCGACCGCCCGACGCTGGCGACGAAAGTGCGAACAGAGCAGGTTGTGGGCGATGCCGAACAGATAGGTGCGAAAGCTCGACGACTCGCGAAAGCGATCCCGACCCTCGACACAGGCCAAGAAGGTGTTCTGAATCAGATCCTCGACCCCGCTATCGAGCTTGTTGCGAAAGAAGCGGTTGAGCTGGCCGAAGTAGCGGCGAAAGAGCTGCTCGCCGCTGCCCGTGTCGCCGCGCCGCCAGGCGTCGAGTAGCTCGAGATCGGACGCTGTCGCGCTCATGCCAGGCTTCGCGATGTTATCATGCCGCGTTCGTGGCTGATACGAGTGAACTCGAGCCCGAGCTCGCCCAGCTCGTCGCCGCGCGGCCCGACGATGACGACGCGCTGGTCGAGGCGATGGTCGCGGGCCGGCTCTTTGGTCGGGCGCATGCGGCCAAGCTCGGTCGCTTCACGCTGATCGAGCGGCTCGGCCGCGGGGGTATGGGGGACGTCTACGCCGCCTACGATCCCGTGCTCGATCGCAAGGTCGCGCTCAAGCTGCTGCGGACCGACTCGGGCGTGCGTCGGCTCGACGCCGACGAGCGGGGCTGGCTGGTTCGTGAAGCCCGCGCGGCCGCTCGGCTCGCCCACCCCAACGTCGTGGCCATCCACGAGGTCGGCGAGCTCGGCGAGGGCGCCGACGGGATCTACGTCGCGATGGAGTACATCGAGGGCCAGACCTTGCGGGTTTGGCTACGTGAGGGTCGCAAGCAAGCGGCGATCCTCGAGGTGTTCGTGCAAGCCGGGCTCGGGCTCGCGGCGGCCCACGCCGCGGGTGTCATCCACCGCGACTTCAAGCCCGAGAACGTGTTGGTCTGTGGCGAAGGGTCCGAGCTGCGCGTGCGCGTCGTCGACTTCGGTCTCGCCCGCGTCGCCGAGCGGATGCAGGGCGAGGGATCGCCGAGTCCTCCGAGCGCCCGCCAGACCACGCCGATGGGCACGCCCGCGTACATGTCCCCCGAGCAGCTGCGCGGCGAGTCGATCGACGCCCGCAGCGATCAGTTCGGCTTTTGCGTCGCGCTGCACGAGGCGCTCACGGGCCAGCACCCCTTCGGCGCGGGCCTGCCCGGCGCGACGCTCGAGACCATCCTCGCCCGGATCGCCGCGGGTGAGCGACCGATCGCCGAGCGCTCGCTGCCCGGCTGGCTGCGCAAGATCCTTCGCCGCGGGCTCGCGCTCGATCCCGCCGATCGCTACCCGTCCATGCGCGCGGTCGTGGCCCTGCTGCGAGCGACGCCCGCTCGACGCCGACGCAGGCTCTCGATCGCGGCCGCGGCCCTGCTCGCGCTCGGCTCGTCCGCGCTGACGGTCGCGAGCCTCGACGCTCCGCCGACGCCGAGCTGCACCGGCGCAGGGGCCGAGCTGCGCGGGGTCTGGGACGCCTCGACCCGCGCCGCCGCGCGCCAGGCCTTCGCCGACTCGAAGCTCGCCAACGCGGCCGAGGTCTGGGAGCGGATCGAGCCTCGCCTCGACGAGTACGCGAGCGCCTGGATCGCCAGCCGCGAGCTAGGCTGCCGGGCGCGGCTGGCTGGCGATGGCGAGTCCCTCGAAGCGGTCGAGCTGCGCGACGCCTGCCTCGATCGTCGCCGGGCCGAGCTGCGCGGGCTCACCGAGCTGCTCCGCGATCCGACCCCGACCGTCATCTTGGCCGCGATCGCGACGGTCGATCAGCTGACGCCGATTCGAGCGTGCAGCGACATCGAGACCCTGCGCCGCGAAGCCTCGCTCGACGAGACCCTCGCCGACCCCGACCAGGTCGAGCGACTCCGGCAAGAGATCCTGCGCCGCAGCTCGCAAGCGCGGATGGGCCAAGCGCTCGAGCTCGCCTCGCCCGCCGAGCAGCTGGTCCGCGAGGCCGAGGCGCTCGCGGCTCCGACGGCGCTGGCGGAGGCCTTGGTCCTGCGCAGCTTGGTCGAAGAGGGCCAAGGGGACTACGACGTGGCCGCGGCCACGCTCGAGGCCGCGCTGCTCGAGGCCGTCGCCGCTCGTCACGATCGCTTGCACGCCGAGATCGCGACGCGCTTGGTCTGGCTGCACGGCGTTCGTCGACAAGAGCCCGTGGCGGCAACAGCATGGGTCGCGCGGGCCGACGCGGCGATTCGCTCGGTCCGCCGCGACCCGCTCCTGCGCGCGCGCTTGCTCGACTATCGCAGCTCGATCGCCAGCGTCGCCTTCGACCCCGCCAGCGCCGAGCGACTCCAACGCGAGGCGATCGCGATCCGCCGCGAGTTCGCCCCCGACTCCGACGTCGAGCTCGCGCCGAGCCTCGGCAACCTCGGTCGGATCCTGGTCGAGCAGGGCGAGCCCGACCAGGCCGCGCCGCTGATCGAAGAGTCGCTCGCGCGCTACCGCAAGGCCTTCGGACCCCACCATCCCGACGTCGCCGCGATGGAGTCCAACCTCGGCCAGGCCTACGTCGATGGCGGCGAGCTCGAGCGCGGCCGGGCCCTGCTCGAGCACGCCTTGGCGCTCAAAGAGCGGATCTACGGGCCCGCGCACATCGAGCTGCTCAACACGCTCAACAACCTCGGCAACGCGACCCCCGACCCCGAAACGGCCCGCGGAATGTTCGAGCGCGGGCTCGCGATCGCCGAGCGCGAGTTCGGGCCGCAGAGCAGCCAAGTCGCGAACCTGGTCTACAGCCTGGCCTTCATCGCGTGGCTGCACGGCGACGCCGACGCGACCCTTCGCCACGCCGAGCGTGCGCTGGCCATCCAAGCGCTCGTCTACGGCGAAGACCACCCGACCTTGGCGCTCACCCACGAGCTGCTCGCGCGCGGCCAGCTCGACGCGGGCGAGCCCGAGGCCGCGGCCGCGACGATCGAGCGCGCGCTCGAGCTCGCCCGCGCAGGTCAGCTCAAGCCGATCGAGCGCGGCAACCTGCTGCTCTCGGCCGCCTGGATCGCCAAGGCCAACGCCGCGCCCGCGTCCGAAGTGCGGGCGCTGGCCGACGACGCCCGCATGCTGCTCGGCGAGGATCCAGGCCCGGACGTCGCCCGCGAGCTCGCCGAGCTGCTCGGGCCCTGATTCACGGCCAGCCCTGCGGCCAGTATCGTCCGAAAGCGACGATGATAGAGTTTCGCGTTCGTGTTCGCGCCCGCCAAGCCGACCTCGCAACCGCAACCGCAGCCGACCTCGTCAGGCTCGGGCCGACCGCTCGATCACGCGACGCGCAATCACTTCGAGGCTCGCTTCGGTCGCAACTTCGGCCACGTCCGAGTCCACCGCGACGCGAACGCATCCGCGCGAGCGTTCTACTCGCTGGCCCATACGCGCGGCACGAACA
Source organism: Nannocystaceae bacterium (assembly GCA_035904925.1). GTDB lineage: Bacteria > Myxococcota_A > Polyangia > Nannocystales > Nannocystaceae > Plesiocystis. The sequence continues at coordinate 7,781 of JAMHUH010000075.1, read as the reverse complement.
TCGTGCTGGCCAACGACGCCCCAGCGCTGCCTAGCGAGCCGGGCCGTCGCTTGCTCGCCCACGAGCTCGCGCACGTCGTGCAGCAGGCCAGCGCAGCGCCAAGTCCCGGCGCCGACGCGTCCGAAGTCCCGCCCGACTTGGTGTTGCCGATCGGTCGGCAGGGTGATCCGCTCGAGCGCGAAGCCGACCGCGCCGCCGAGCAGGTCGAGGCCACTCCGCCGACAATCCCCAGCTTGACTCGTCGCTCGGCCCCCCTGATCCAGCGCCAAGTCCGGCCCGGCGCGGGCTCGAACGAAGTCTCGAACGAAGAGCGCGTGCGGGCGATGTCGCGTTGGCTCGTGAGCACGCACTATTCGAGCCTCCGGGTCGACGACGTGCTTCGCTGGGCGAGGACCGCGATCCGCCGGGCCGGGGCCTCGATCCACGGCACTCCGAGGCCGGAGAAGCCGAACGAGATCACGATCGCACGCGAGGTCGCATCCCAAGCGCCCAATCTGATCTTGCTGCATGCCGTGATTCCGCTGCTGCGGCAGTGGGTCGGCGAGCGGATCCGGCCCGAGAACATGCAGCGCCACTTCGCCCGCCTGAACGGCCAGACCCGCTTCGTGGCCGAGATGATGGCGAAGAACGCAGGGGGGGCGCTCGACGCGATGACCCACCGACTCGGGTCCGTCGGCTTCGACTCGCCGCTCACGAGCGGGAGTTGGGATCACGACTATCAAGTCTTGCTCGGCGCCCACGATTTTTTGTCGATGCTCGACGGCGAAGTCGCGATCCCACCCGCGATCGATCGCCTGAATGGCGAGGTCTCGTTCTGGACCGTGGGCACGCCTGTGTTGCTGGCCGGCCTCGGGGTCAGCGCGCCGTTCGCCGCCGAGGAGGCGGAAATCCTCGCTTTTGCCGCGAGGCACCATGCTCAGCGGGCCATGACATGGGCGATGCTCCATCCACAAAGCGCCATCGCGGCCGCCGAGTTTGGTGCAGGCACGGCGTACGGCATGGTGTCGGCCGGGGGTGTCGAGCCCTTCGTTCGGTCCCTGGCGACACCCGAAGGCTTCGTGCAATTCATGCATTCGCTGATGACGATGATGATGTCGGGGTCTCCGGGTCGGCCGAGTTCGGGTCGGCCGAGTTCGGGTCGGCCGACCCCCAAAACCGCTCCTTCGGTGCTCGGTGCATTACTTCGCGGGGTTTTGGCGAGCAACGACGCGCCTCGGCCTTCGGTCGACGGACCCCTTCCGCCTCGGCCCCCTTCGATCTCGGCATCCGCGATCGCTCCCGATCCGCTCCCACCTCTGCCCCCCAGGACGATGCCCACGGTCGCTTCTGGTCAAACGCTCGCGCTGATGAACCGCTTGGCACCGGCGAGGGGCGTTCGACCCTTCGGCTCGCAGGTCCGTCCGGTCATGACCCCGAGCGTGAGGGACTTCAACGGCGATGACAAGCCACCCGCCAATCCCTCCTACATTCCGGCCATTCGAGTCGAAAGCACGGAGTTGGAACTCGGTCGCTCGCGGACCTGGCAACGATTCTATCAAGCGACCTTCCTCGATCGAACATCCCCCGAGGAGCACGGATCCATCCGCGAGCTGATTCATGGGTCTCCGGGATTTGCGGCCGGCCTCGGCTACCGCCAGCAAGGCGCGTCGATCCGCTTTCCGTCCACGCAGACCTTGAATGATCGGCTCGCGGCAAATCAGTCGATTCTACGTTACTACACCAGCCTGGGGGTCGTGGCGCCGTCCGAGTATCTCGAACAATTCGGCCAAGGCCGCTTGCCGATTGCCTACCCCGGGTTTCCCAGTTCTGGGTTCACCCGCGGTACCGAGACTGCTTACCATGACTTGAACGCGCATTGGGTCTACATGGCGCTGCCCAACGATGTCATCGTGGCATCCGGCCGTATCGCTCGCATGCTCACGGCGGTGGGCCAAAATCCGACGCTCGCTCAAAATCCCCAAATTCGCGCGGTCGTCGATCGCACGGCAAACACGCTAGCGAGCAGTCTCGACTCCAGCACCGTCAGCCTCCAAGATGACCTGCTCGGTTCCAATGACGCCGCACCTTCCGGCGTCGCCCCGAACTACTCGCCCGCGAGGGAAGCGCGCAACGTCGAAAACATCGCCGCGCGGCTCTCGGCGCTCGGCACGGTCAAGGTTGGTATGGAGCTCAAAGAGCTGCGAACGGGTCGCGATTTTCTGAACCATCTCCGATCCCAGGTCGACCTCTCGCTGCCCGAGCTGATGGAAGTGGCCCAATTGGCTGGCCGCTTCGACGACAGCCCTGCCGACGCCCTCGCCGGCAGTCACGAGATCCTGGCGCGTGTCCCCCATGCCCCGCAGCCCGCCCCGTCGACGACTCTCCCGCCAGCCGTCTTGCCGCCCTGGATCCCGCTGCCGCCATCCTCGGGCAGGTAGATCACCTGCCGGAGTAGAGCCCCTCGATCAGCGCGCGATGCCGCTGCTCGACCGCCTTGCGCTTGAGCTTGAGCGTCGGGGTGACCTGCTCGGATCCGAAGGGCTCGGTCGGGATCGCGAACTTCTTGATCGTCTCCCAGCTCGGCAGCTCGCGGTTGACCTGATCGACGTAGCTGGCCACGCGCTCGCGGATCTTCGGGTGCCGAGCGAGGTCGGCGTAGTCGCGGCAGCCGAGCTTCTCGCGCTCGGCGATGGCCAGCATCTCGGGCTCGTCGAGCCCGATCAAGGCGACGAGGTGCGGACGGCGATCGCCGACGACCAGCACGTGGGCGATGCCCTCGTGCGCGCGCAAGCGGCCCTCGAGCTTCTGCGGGGCGATGTTCTTGCCGCCCGCGGTGATGATCAGATCCTTGAGCCGATCGGTGATCCGCAAGAAGCCTTCGCTGAGCTCGCCGACGTCGCCGGTGTGCAGCCAGCCGTCTTCGTCGAGCACCTCGGCGGTGGCCTCGGGCAGGTTGTAGTAGCCGCGCATCACGTTGTGCCCGCGCAGCAGGACCTCGTTGTCCTTGCCGAGCCGGACCTCGCAGCCGGGCAGCGCCGGCCCGACGGTGCCGAAGCGAAAGCGGTCGGGTCGGTTGACGTGCGTGGCTCCGGTCGTCTCGCTCAGGCCGTAGCCCTCGAGCACCAGCACGCCCGCGGCGTGGAAGAACTCGGCGGTCTCGCGCGCGAGCGGGGCCGCGCCCGAGACGAAGAAGCGCAGCTTGCCGCCGAAGCGAGCCCGAACCCGACTGAACACCAGCTTGTCGGCGATCCGATACTCGGCGGCCAAGACCGCCGGGACCGCTTGGCCGCGCTGCCGACAGAGGCTGACCCGGCGACCGACGCCGAGCGCCCAGTCGAACCCCTTGCGCTCGACGATCGTGCGCGCGTCGAGCTCCTCGAGGATCCGCGCGTGGAGTTTTTCGTAGAAGCGCGGCACACCGCCGACGTAGGTCGGGGCGACCTCACGGAGATCGATCGCCGCGCGGGCCATGGTCTCGGCGAAGGCCGTGACCGCGCCGCTCTCGACCGCGGCCCAGAGCAGGTGGCGGGCGAAGATGTGGGCGAGCGGCAGCGCGAGCAGGTGCTGGTCGGTCCGGTCGACCGCGATGCTGTTCTTGATCGCCCAGGCCTCGTAGACCATGTTGCGATGGGTCAGGACCACGCCCTTGGGTCGCCCCGTGGTGCCCGAGGTGTAGACGAAGGTGAAGACGTCCTCGAGCCCGACCTCGGCGATGCTCTGCTCGATCCGCGTGCGGACCTCGTTGACCCCACGCAGCGCGCTGCGACCGACCTCGCTCAGCGCCTCGAAGCTGATCCGCTGGCCGCGCGGAGCCGGCAGATCGTCGAGCACGATCGGCTTCGCCCCGCGGCGGCCCGGATCGCGCGCATCGATCACCACCTGGTGCTCGAGCTCGGGCAGCTCGTGCTCGGCGATCCGGGCCAGCAGCTCCGGGTTCTCGACGATCACCGCCATGCAGCCCGAGTCGCGCAAGACGAAGGCCAGCTCCTCGCCGGTCGAGGTCAGGTAGATCGGGACCGAGACCGCGCCGCACAGGGCGATCGCGACGTCGGCGATCGCCCACTCGACGCGGGTGCTCGCGACCAGGCCCACGCGATCGCCCCGGCGAACGCCCAGCCGCTCGCTCAGCCCCGCCGCCAGCTCACGGGCGAGGCGCTCCCACTCGCGCCAGCTGACCGGGCGCCAGCTGCCCTCGTGTTTGTGGCGTAGCGCCGTCAGCTCCGGTGTCCGGCCGACGCGGGCCATGAACATCTGCGCGACGTTGGGATAATTGAGCCCCTCCGCGGGTCGCGGGACGAACGAAGCAGTCACCGGGCGGGAGGATATCAGGCGATCGTCGCTTCTTCGCCATCGGGTGCCGACTCGTGGATGTGTTCAGGTGGGGAATCCTGGGCCGCCGGGCGTCCGTTCAGCGTCGACGCGCGCGGGTGGACGCCGCCAGCTTTTCGGCAGACCATGGAAGGACCCCATTTTGGGGTGGGATCGCGGCAGGTGCCGGGTCCAGACGCGTCATGCCGAGCCTCGCCGGGCAAAAGCTCGACAAGTACGACGTGCTCGAGGAAGTCGGGCATGGGGGCATGGCCGTGGTCTATCGCGGCCGCGACACCGTGCTCGATCGCGAGGTCGCGGTGAAGGTCTTGCACACGCACCTCGCCGACCGCGAAGAGTCGCGGCGCCGACTCCAGCGCGAGGCCAAGACCGTCGCCAAGCTGCGCCACGACAACATCGTCGAGATCTTCGACTCCTCCGATCCCGAGCAGGGCGGCAGCAGCTACATCGTCTGCGAGTTCATCCACGGCGTGACGCTGCGCGACTGGTTGGACAAGCGCCGCAAGACCCGACCGATCCTGGCCGCGATGATCGCCCATCGCCTGTGCGCGCCGCTCGAGCACGCGCACTCGCTCGGCATCGTCCACCGCGACATCAAGCCCGAGAACGTGATGATCCGCGACGACGGCTGCCTGAAGCTGATGGACTTCGGCATCGCGCAGATCCTCGACTCGCAGCGGCTGACGACCACCGGTCAGCTGCTCGGCAGCCCGGCCTACATGGCGCCCGAGCTGATCAGCGGCAAGCCGGTCGACAAGCGGATCGACATCTTCGCGCTCGGCGTGATGCTCTACCAGCTCGCGACCGGCGAGCTGCCCTTCGCCGGCCGCAACCCGGCGCAGGTGCTCAACCGGATCCTCGAGGGCGACTATCGCCCGCCCGGCCAGGTCGAGCCCCAGGTCGACGAGGACTTCGCGGCGATCATCGCCAAGGCGCTCGCGCTCAAGCCCACCGATCGCTACCAGAGCGCCCGCTCGATGGCCGCCGACCTCGAGCACTACCTGGCCTTTCACGACATCGAGGCCCGGCCCGAAGAGCTCGCCGCCTACTTCGCCAGCCCCGACACCTGGGAGGTCGAGCTCGACCAGCGCGTCTGTCGGGTGCTGACCCGCAAGGCGACCCGGGCGATGCGCGATGGTCATGGTGCGCGCGCGCTCAAGCTGCTCGGCCGCGTGCTCGAGATCGATCCCAAGGACGGCCGGGCCAAGGCGATGCTCGACAAGGTTCGCGTCCGCGGCCAGCGAATGCGTCAGATCGCCCTGCTCGGTGGCACGCTCGCGCTGATCGGCAGCATCGCGGCCGGCGTGGTCCTGCTCCAGCCCGATCCGCCCAAGCCCGATCGCCTGGCCGAGAACGAGGGCGGCCGAAGCGGGCTCTACTTCGGCTCGGGCGGCCTCGCCGTGCCCTACGACCGCCCGCACGAGCCGCCGAGCGAGACCGGCCAAGCCGCGGACGCTGGCGAGACCGGCGAGACCGAGACCGGCGCGAGCGAGACCGACACCGGCGAGACCGACGACCCGACCGGATCGGGCGGCGCCAGCGAGCGACCGCGACCCAAGAACGACCCGGTCAAGTGCACCCTGCGAGTCGAGGGCCTGCCCGCCGCGACCTTGGCGGGCGGCACCTACCGGCTCTACATCCCTTCGGAGGGCAACCTCGAGCTGCCCGAGAGCGGCGAGATCGTGGTCGAGCTCGACCAAGAGATGGACGTCCAGCTGAGCGGCGAGTCCTACGGAGGCGGCATGCGGGTCAACCCCAAGGACTGCCCGGGCAAGGTCGCGATCCTGCACGCCGAGGTCAAGCCAGCCCAGCTCTTGTTTCAGGCCGGCGAGATCCCGCTCGACGCTCTGATCGTCAGCTGCGAATCGGGTTGCTCGGTCACCAGCGTGGGGGCCAACCGCTTTCCGAAGCTGCCGTTCGCCAAGGGCGAGACGGACATGGAGGTCACGCTGACCTTCAAAGCCAACAACTACCGCAAGTCGACCGGCAACCGCTATCACCTCAACCCGGGCAAGAACACCATCAAGGTCGGGCTCGAAGAGGCCCGACCGCAGTAGGCCGGCCTCACCACCTCGCCCCACCACCTCGGCCCACCACCTCGCCCCACCACCTCGCCCCCTCGCTCGAAAAATCCGGTACCCTCGCGTCCACCGCCGCGGATGCTCCTGCCCCTTCGAAGGTCTCTCGGCTCGATCTCCCGTCGCGCCCTCCGATCAAGCGTTTTTGGCGCGGCTTTGGTATCGGGGCTCTCGGGGCTCTCGGGTCCAGTCTTGGCCGCGCCGCCCGATCCAGCAGCCCAGCCCGCGCCCGACGATCAAGAGCGACGGGTCGACCTCGCCATCGATGCCTGGCGGCGGGGCGACTGGACCGAGGTCCGCGACCTGCTCGAGCCGCTGCTGCGCGACGCCGACGAGATCGACGATCCGCTGCTGCGCGAGGCCGGCCTCCGCTACCTGGCCGAGGCCACGCTCTCCGACACGGGCTTGCCTTCGGCCGAGCGCGAGGAGCTGGCCCGCTCCTACATCGAGCGGCTGCTCGATCACTCGTCGAGCTGGGAGCCGCCGAGCGGCCTCCACAGCGCCGCGTTCTATCGGCTCGCGACCAAAGTCCGAAGCGAGCGCGAGGCCCTGCAGGCGGCCGCGTGCAAGGACCAGCTGCTCGCCTGCGAGGCCGACCTGACCGAGCTGCGGGTCGATCACCGCTCGGCGATCGAGCGGGCCGAGGACCTCCAGCGTGATCTCGACGCCGACGTGGTCCAGCGCGTCGACGTCATCCAGCGCAACCGCGGGCTCGCGCTGATCCCCGGCGGCGTCGGCCACTTCACCAACGATCGCCCGATCCTCGGCGGCGTCTTCCTCGGGCTCGAGGCCGTGACCGGCGGCGTCGGCCTCGGCCTGCTCTTGTTTCGCACGACCAACTGCACCCGGACCAACGGCTTTCGACCGGGCTCGCTCCAGTGCCCGGTCGCCGAGGACAGCCAGGTCGAGCCGCGCCAGCGCCAGCTCTACATCGCCCGCAACGCCGAGACCGTGATGGGCGCGGCCTTCCTCGGCAGCATCCTCGTCGACATCATCGTCGCGCAGTGGCTCTTCGACGGCTATCAGGTCGTCAACGCTGGCACGGCGACCCGCGCCGAGCTCGACGCCCCGCCGCCACGGCCGACCAAGCGTCGCAAGGCGCGGAGCCAGCCGAGCGACGTCGAGGGCCCCGAGCCCGAGCTGCTCGAGCCCGACACGAGCGAGCCCGAGCCACCCCTGCCCTCCCCCGACCAACGCGCCGCCGCCCAAGCGCGCGAGCGCTGGCAACCCAATGCTACGCTGCGAGTTCGACCGAGCTCGAGCTACTTCCCCGGCGGCGCCGGCTTGGGCGTACGCCTCGACTTCTGAGAGCCCGACTCCATGCCCTACCTCCAATACCCGGGCCCCGACGGCAAGCTCGTCCAGCTCCCCCTCGTCCGCCGACTGACCACGATC
>JAMHUH010000074.1:0-1500 GCA_035904925.1 Nannocystaceae bacterium | reverse complement strand
GGCCAGCACTCGCCCGTGCCTCGCAGCCCGCGAGCTTGATCGGCAGGCCAGCGAGCCTCGCCACAATCGATCCCGCCACACTCTTCACACGCGCTGACCATCGCCGGCGGGAAAGGCCCGATCGCCTCGCTCGCGCTCACGCACAGCTGGTAGGTCGCGTCGTACTCGAAGCCCGCGCTGCAATACACGCTGGGATCGTCGACCAACATCGCTGGCGCGTCGGGCTGCGGACAGTTCGATCCCGCCGTGGTCTCGCTCGCGCCCGTGTCCAACATGTCCAAGGGGTCCACGGTCGTGCCCGCCGACGTGCTCGAATCGCCCTCGCTCGATCCATCGGTCGTGCCCGCTTCGTCGTCCGCGGCTTCGGTTCCGAACTCGCCATTCGAGGGCGCGCCCTCGCTGCCGCAAGCGGCCAGCGTGGCGGCGCTCAGCAGCGCGATCGACAGCGAAAAAGTGCCACGGAACAACGATTTGACGGTCATTGGGCGAACAATGCTCACAACGAAGCATATTTGACTACATCGGGCTCGCGCAATGGTCGAGCTCAACCGAGATCGTTTCGGTGAGCTGCATGGCCTCGTCGACAGACGATCATCGACCGCCTCGAAGAAGCGCTCGCTCTCGCCCCTCGAACGAGCTTCGACTGTCACTCGGACGCCATCGCGTCAAGACGCGAGTAGCTCGGCGACCGAGCCGACCTGCGTCGCGCGGTTGATCCAGCGCTCCAACACTTCGAAGGACTTGCAGGCTTCGATCGACGCCCGTTGCTCCGCGCTCGGGGTCAGGCCGCGCGAGCTCAACACCAACTCGAGCGCCCGATGCAGGCCTGCTTCCACTCCCTCTTCTCGGCCCTCTTCTCGGCCCTCTTCTCGGCCCTCTTCGCGGCCCTCTTCTCGGCCACGGGTGAAGCCCGAGGTCTTGCGGTACCACTCGCCGGGAGTCCAGCTCCCCCACTCGTCGACGGTCTCGGTGTACTCCGGGGTCTTCTTCAGCTCGTTCACTTGGTCCTCCTCCAGACAGTTCAGCAAGATTCGTACGTTGGCCTGTCCGCGCTCGGCGGCGATGGTTCGCGCGCCGACCATCGCCTTGCGAGCCAGCTCGAGGCTCGCATGCACGATAGCGCAGAAGGTCGCCAGCTCGGGCCGCGCGATCGCCTGCGCCCGCGTGAGCTCCTTGGGTACGGCATCCTTGCCGACCAAGACCGGGCACAGATGCGACTCGCCCGCGAAGAGCCGCTCGATGTACGCCCGCACGCCTGGATCCGGGCTGAACACCACCGTGTGGCCAGGACAGCGATGGTCGCGGCGCGCGGCTGCCATGTACTCGACGTAGCGGTAGAGCTTCTCCGGATCCCGGCCGAGCTGGCATTCGAAGGGCAGGACGATTTGCGGGTCGGCAGCCGGCACATCTGCTGGGTAGCAGACCACCAACAAGTCGACTTGAATCTCGCGCGGCGGGCCCTCGAAGCTGTACGCGATCATGCGGCCGTCTCGCTGCTCG
>JAMHUH010000073.1:0-4580 GCA_035904925.1 Nannocystaceae bacterium | reverse complement strand
GCTGGGCCGCCGCGACCAAGCGGGCGTCGTCGACGACGTCCTTGCGATCGACCGCGAGCGCGGCTTCGAGCTCGGCCGCGATCGCTTGGTCTCGCTCCGCTTGGGTCGCGTAGATCGGGAAGGGAAGCTTGGCGATCTCCTCTTCGTGCCCGACCTGGTTCTCGGCCGGCACGACCTGACCGCGAACGATCGACGTGTTGGCCTTGGCCAGGACTCGACTCGCCTCGGCGTTGGCCGTGCTCGATCGCTGGCTGAGCACGACCGCCGCAGCGATGGTCGCGACGCCGATCACGATCGCGCCGATGACCAGCTTGGGAAAGTCGATCGCCTGGCGGCCGGCCTTGCGAACGCCTCGCTGAAACGCGTCTTGCTGCTCGTCGGCGCGGACGTTGGCCTGTCGCTTGCGCCGGGCCCGATTCCAGGTCGGCAACTCGACGCGTTGGTCGGGGTCGTCGCTGGCCGAGCTCGCACCCGACGAGCTCGCGCCGGTCGTGGTCGCGCCGGTCGTGGTCGCGCCAGTCGTGGTCGCGAGCGCGGTGCTTGGCTTGGTCTCGGCCTTCGGCTCGGCTTTCGGCTCGGCCTTCGGCTTGGCGGCCGGCGTCGTCCCGGGTCGCTCGGGCTCGGCTGGCATGAAGTCGAGGTCGTCGCTCACGGCTGGCCTGTCTACAAGACGGCCTATGCAGGCGCAAGCTATCCTCTCGCGGTGTCCGCAGGCACCCGCGAAACGCCTCGCTCGCTCGGCTGGATGGCCGCGGCGTCGCTGGCCCTGCTGCTGGGCCCGCTCGCAGCGTCGCCGGCCTCAGCGCAAGAACCGCGGAACACCCCTGCAGAGGCCGAGGATCCGGAAGATCCGCTCGCGCGACCCAGCCCACGCGACCCCGACGACGCGCCCTTCATGCGGCCGCCGCGAAACCAACTCGGCCAATGGACGGCCGGGCGGCCACGCTCGCGCGTGCGTGGCTTCGATGACGACCACTGGGTGCAGCTGAGCTTCGTCCCGACCTACGCGGCGATCCATCTGCCCTTCATCGGTCGCGGGTCGGGGCCCTTTCGCGGCGGCGGGGTCGGGCTCGAGCTCGACGTCCGGATCGTTCGCTGGCTCTTCGTCCGCGTCTACGGCAGCCACACGGCCCACCCGGTCCCGCGCGCCGAGGCCTACGACGAGGCCAGCGAGACGGTCGGCCTGCTCGCGCGCGCGGGCGTGATCCAAGCGACCGACACCGGGCTCTCGGTCGTCTACGCGCTCGACATCGGTCGCTTCGTGCCGCGCGTCGACGTCGGCGCGGGCTTGCTCTTCGTCCGCAGCCCCGACCAGGCGCAGTCGGGCCAGTGGGGCGGCAAGTGTCGCGACGGCAACCTGTGCGACCTCGGGCTCAGCTGCTCGGCGGCGCTGGTCTGCGAGCCCGCCCCCTTCCCCGAGGTCCACGCCGGCATCGCCCTCGACGTGCTGCTCGGTCAGCGTTGGTCGGTCGGCGTCGGCGTCCGCTACCACGCGCTCATCCAAGCGATCGCACAGTTCCCGATGTTCATCACCGGGCACCTGCGCCTCGGCGTTCGCTTCTGACTCGCGAAAGACGGTCGCGAAAAAGGGTGGGAGCCGGCTCCCACCCTTTTTGGCGAACTTGTCATGCGATGGCCCGAAGGCCGCCGCGGATCACATCCCGATTCCGGGGCAGTCGACCTGCGCGAAGTCGGAGAGCGAGCAGGTGGCCGAGATCGCCGTGCCGCCGGGGGCCGGGAAGCCGGGACGACGCGAGATCTTGAACTCGAGGTTGTAGTTCAGGTCCGCGCAGACCATCGACATGTCGTCGTTCGGATCGCCGGTCACGCCGCCGTCGTCGACGAGCAGCGCGTAGCAGACGTCGACCGAGTCGGAGGGCATGGCGTAGTCCATGGTCGCCGGGTCGATGTTGTAGCTGCCGTCGGCGTTGCGCTTGCACTCCTCGAGCCGGTAGGGGTCGATGCCGGGCGCCTTCTGCTCGACCGTGCACTCCGGATCGATCACGTCGGTCGACGCGTCGGTGTCCTTGACGCACTGCGAGTAGCAGGCGGGCTGGATCTGCTCGCGGATCTTGTCCGCGATGGCCTGCAGCGCGGGCGTGTAGTTCGAGTCGCAGATCGAGAACATGTTGTCCGGCGTGAAGTTCTCGGTGAAGTCACGCATGCGCACCGGCGGAACCGCGGTCACGTTGCCCGGCGCGGTGCAGCCCGGCCCGATGCCGAACGAGTCCTGGAAGGCCGGATCGGTCATGTCGACGTCGGCGTAGAACACCGAGGCGTTCGCACCTTGGCCCGCGACGCCGCCGATCAACGCGACGATGACCTCTTGGTCGGGGTTGAGCTCCTTCTTGGCGTTCTCGATGCCCTGGACGCGGTCGAGGTAGCGGCTCATCGGGTGCAGGACCGCGTCGGCGTCGGCGGCTCCGACGTTGCCGTTGACGTCCTTGTTGGTCGGGTCGCAGGAGTCGTAGCCGCTCGGGTCGCCGGCACACTGCACGCCCGCGTTCCAGCACACCGCCGAGGTCGGGAACGAGGCGGTCGGATCCGACCAGAACACCTTGTTGCCGTCCTGGGCGAAGATGTCGGCCCAAGCCTTGTTGTAGGAGCAGTCGGCCTCGTCGGACACGAGCACGATCGCCAAGATCGCGCTGTCACGCAGGAAGCCGTAGTTGGCCTCGTTCTTGTCGGCCGCGCGAGCCAGCGAGAGGTACATCGACTCCATCTGCGACTCGAAGCCGCAGCCGTTGACGCCCTGCGGGCCGAAGCACTTGAACGCGTCGACCGTGCTGGTCGCGGTCGGGATGTTCTTCTTGCCTTCGATGTTCTCGAGCCAGGGCCGCGCGACCAGGTTGGGGTCGACGTCGGTGGCGGTCGGAGTGATCTCGAGGTCCGCGTCGGTCAGGTTGCAGATGTCGTTGCAGGCGAGGTCTTGGACGTCGACGGTGTCGCTGAACAAGAAGTCGTTGAGTCGGGTCTTGCACGAGCTCAGGACCAGCTTGCCGCCCTCGGGCGTGGTCGTACCAACCGGGCACCAGGGGTTGCCGTTGTCCGAGGTCGTGACACCGATGCGGTAGTTGGCCTCGACCATCGGGTCTTCGAGGACCTCGATGAAGGAGCCGAAGTTGGCGGCCAGGTTGGCCTGCTCCTCACCCATCGAGCCCGAGTTGTCGATGACGAAGAGGATGTCGACGTCCTTGTTGACCGTCAGCTGGAGTTGCTTCTCCTCCTCTTGGCCCTTCTTGAGCTCGACGGGCTTGAGCGGATGGTTGTTGCAACCCGCGAGGGAGGTCAGGGCGATGGCCGCTCCGGCGAGAATGGACAGCTTGTTGTTGATCTGAAGACGCGACATCGGGGGTACTCCTGGGCTGGCTCCCGAAAGGAACAGCAAGGTCGGGGCCAGCAGAATCGCACGAGATTTCAACGGGGTAAAGGGTTGGCGCTAGCAACGAAGTTGGCGATCCGAGCGGCCTCGGCCAACCGCAATGGCGTGTTTGGACGGAGATCTCGGCATCGCGTGAAATTCGCAGGATCCAGCCCACAGCCCGATCCGGGTCACTCGCCGATCCCCGGGCAGTCGAGCGAGGGATGATCGGAGATCGAGCAGGTCGCGTAGATCGCCGTCCCCCTCGCGGCCGGGTAGCCCGGTCGCCGGGCGATCTTGAACTCGAGGTTGAAGTTCCCGTCGGCACAGAACGGGGACATGTCGTCGTTGGGGTCCGCCGTCACGCCGCTCGAGTCGGTCGAGCGCGCGTGGCAGACCTTCGCGTCGGCGTTCGGCAGCGCGAAGTCCATCGTGCTCGGGTCGACGACGTAGCCCGAGTCGTCGCGCAGACAGGGCTCGATCCGCTCGCGCGCTCCACCGGGCCGATGGGCCTCGACGTAGCACTCGGGCTCGACGAGCACGCTCGCAGGATCGAGGTCGCGAACGCAGCCCGGGAAGCAAGCTGGCTGAATCTGGTCTGGATTCTTGCGGACGATCGATTCGAGCGCAGGCAGGTAGTCCGAGTCGCAGATCGAGAACGCGTTGTCCGGCGTGAACGCCTCGGCGAACTCGAGCAGCCGGACCGGAGGCAACGCCGAGATCTTCGGGCTCGCAGGGCTCATCGGGCTCGTGCAGCCGGGCCCGATGCCATGGGCGCCCTGAAACTCGGGATCCTCGGCGTCGGCGTAGAACAGCGAGGCGCTCTCGCCTCCGCCACGCACGCCGCCGATCAACGAGACGATGATCTCGTGCTCGAGGGCGATCGAACGGAGGTTGTCCTCGAGCGCCTGAACCCGATCGACGTAGCGCGCGACCGGATGCAGGACCGCGTTCGCTTCGTCGACGCCGACCTGGCCCTCGACGTCGCGGTCGACCGCGACGCAGGCCTCGTAGCCGCTGGGATCGCCGACACACTCGACGCCCGCGTTCCAGCAGACCGCCGAAGTCGGCGCGTCCGCGCTGGGGTCCGACCAGAACGCTCGGTTGGCCGCGGGCGAGAAGATGTCGGCCCAGTCTTCGGCGTAGGAGCACTCGTGGCCATCGGTGATGAACACGATCATCGTGATCGCGTCCGCGCGCAGGAACCCATAGGCGGGGT
>JAMHUH010000072.1:0-1669 GCA_035904925.1 Nannocystaceae bacterium | reverse complement strand
GCGTGAAGTCGGGATGAGGGGGCGCAGGCCACTTTCGGCCTGCCGAAAGGAAACCCTCATGCACACGTCCACCACACAGCCCCGCAACGCAGGCCCCGAGCCGCCCCCGTCTTCCACGGCTCCGCGGCCGTTCGGCCTCCGCGTTCGCGTCTCGCTCGATACCACGCAGCGCTTCCTGTTCGGCGACGATGGTCCGTCGCTTCCCACTCGGCTCGCCGAAGAGCTCTGCGTCCTCGTCGCCCGCATCGTCGTCTCGGATTTCCGCATCCACTCGCAGTTGGACCGCACCGTTCCTGCTGTTCTCCGCAATGTCCGCCTGGGCTTCTGGTCCTGCGCACGTCGTGCCGCTCTCGATGCAGCGTCGGCTCTCGCCTGTGGCGCGAAGCGTCGCGTTCTTCAGCCCTGCATGGCTATCGAGGCTGCCAACCTCGCCCTTCGGCTCGCTGGTCTCTGCGAGAACGCCGAGCAGTCAGTTCGTGTCGAACGCCAGCAGTTCGAAGACTTCCGTCGGGCTGTCCGCTCTGAGTTCGCGGCGATGCATCGCGAACGTCGCGAGCAAGAAGCTCGTCGCCGTGCCGAAGCCGAGGAGTCCCGCTAATGAGCGCTGAGCTCTCACTCGTTCATCAGGCCGGGGCTTCCGCCCCGGCCGTTTCCGTGGCCCAAGGCCAGGATGGCGCGCTGCCGGTCGTTCGCCCGCGTCCCGGTGCGGACCTCGCGCTCGCGTTGGCCGCCTCGGCTGCCGAGGACGCCGCCACTGGCCGCGGCAACGAGTCGCACATGCTCGACGCCGAGAAGCTCACTGTCTATCACGTCGCTCTCGAACTCCAGTGCATGGCGAACACCCTCGTTCCTTCCGTGAATCGCGTTCTCCGAGATCAGTTCGAGCGTGCCAGTCTCTCCGTGGTGTTGAACCTCGCGGAGGGTTGCGGCCGGGTCTCGCGTCGGCAGCGTCGCTACCACTTCGGTGTCGCGCGAGGCTCTGCGACCGAATGCGCCGCGCTCACCGACGTGCTTCGCCTGCGCCGCCTGACGCCGGCCTCGGAGTGCTTCCGCGCTCGCTCGCTGGCGGTTCGCTGCGTTCAGATGCTCACGAAGCTCGTTGAGTCCATGGGGCCGGCCGAGGCGAAGGCCGAGCCCTCGTGAGGCCGTGGCGGGCGCTTCGTCGGCGCCCGCAGCTCTCAGCGGCTTCGCCGCTACTCAGGAGGGCAGTCGCATCTCGCCTATCTGCCGCTTGTTTGTTTAGTCCCCACCCCAAACCCCTCCCCGCTCTCGGAAGGACAGCGGGGGAGGGGCTCGTGTCACGTGGGAAGGGGGTCTCGGTCCTTCGTCCCTCGACCCAACGTTCGTTTCACGGCCGAGGTAGAGCGAAGGCCTTCGTCGCCTTCGGCTCCTTCAGGCCCCCGCTCCCTCGGAGACAAGCACATCGAAGTCATCGGCCGTCAGATGATGCGTTGGGTGAAGATCGAGGAGGTCGGCGACTCCGACTTCCTGGTGGACGAAGTGGTGGATTTCTACCGCTTCATGCGCGAGAACGCGAAGCTCGAGGCAGCCGGCAAGGCTCCCGCGGGCGCCAAGCGCATCCTCCTCGGCATCACCAAGGCGTCGCTCTCGACCGACTCGTTCATCTCGGCCGCGAGCTTCCAGGAGACCACCCGCGTCCTCACCGAAG
>JAMHUH010000071.1:0-1772 GCA_035904925.1 Nannocystaceae bacterium | reverse complement strand
GGTCTACGCGGGGTTGGGCCGGCCGCGTCCCGAGCCTTTCGTCCGGGAGAAGCGCGGGACGCCGGGCTCGGCGACCCAGCCCTCGCGCCGAGCCGGCTTTGGTCGAGCTGGCGTCGACGCAGATGCACGCGTGGATCGTCGTCGAGGCGTGGGCGAGCGTCGAGCCGAGGTCTGTCGGATCGGCTTTGCCTTGCGTAGGTTTTGGCTTCGCGTCGGCTGCTTTGTCCTCGGTATCATATTCGTCGGTGTGGCATTGAATCATGCGTGGCCTCGAAGCGTGTATGATTGAATGTTGACATTGATCCATCGATGCAAGATAGTATTTGGATGGTCGAGGTGCGGGAGAACCCCATCATGTCGCGCGAGCAGCTCGATGCGCTCGCCAGCCAGATCACCGCGCTCTCGCTGCGCATCGACCTGGCCAAGCATGCGCTGCTCACCCATGTGCGCGAGTTCGATGCCCACGAGGGCTGGGCGGGGAGCGGCTTTTTATCGAGGGCCGCGTGGCTGGCCTGGCGAGTCGGCATTGGTGCGACGGCGGCCCGGGAGCATGTTCGTGTCGCGCGGGCGCTCGGTGGATTACGAGGCGTCGATGCTGCATTTGCGGCGGGTCAGCTCAGCTATTCCAAGGTCCGCGCGCTGACGCGGGTGGCCACGCTCGAGACCGAGCAGGACTTCCTCGCCATTGCGACCAACGCGACGGCCTCGCAGATCGAGAAGATCACGGCCGCCTATCGGCGTACGCGGGTCGATCCGAGCGAGCCGCGGGCCGACATGCGTCGCTTTGCTCGACGCATCGACACGCCCAGCGGCATGGTTCGGCTCGAGATCCAGCTGCCACCCGAGCAGGCGAATGTGGTCTGGGAAGCAATGTCCGCGGCGCTCGACTCGGGCCGGGACTCGGGCCGGGAATCGGGCGCTTCCGCGGAATCGGGCGCTTCCGCGGAGGCGGGCGCTTCCGCGGAATCGGGCGCTTCCGCGGAAGCGGATCCACTGATGCTTCAGGCCGAGCGAGCGGACGCGCTGGTCAGCGTCGCGCAGGCCTACCTCCACCATTCACGACCCACCCTCGGCACGGGCTACGAGCTGGTGGTCATGACCACGAAGGAGCAGCTCGAGAGCGGGCCCGGGGGCGTGGGTGGGTTCTTGCGCGACGGCACGCCGGTGCCCTTGCACGTCGCCCGCATGCTCGCTTGCGATTGTTCGCGGGTCGACGTCGAGGTCGGCGGATCGGGTGAGCTCCTCGATGTCGGCCGAGCACGGCGAACCATTCCTTCGGCGATCGGGCGGGCGTTGTGGCTGCGCGACGGCGGCTGTCGGGTCCCTGGCTGCGCTCGCAAGCGGCACCTGCACGCGCACCACATCGAGGCTTGGGCACAGGGTGGCAAGACCGCGGCGTCCAACCTGGTGTTGCTCTGCCCGAGCCACCATTCGCTGGTTCACGAGGGCCAGCTCTTCGTCGAACTGCGGGCGGGCGCGATTGAATTCTCGAACGCCCGAGGCGTGGCGCTGCGGCCAGCGCCGGAGCGCGGCGAGGATCATGAGGCGCTCGAGTCTTGGTTGCGCGAGCTCGGCGAGCCCGACCTCGAGCGTGACCGGGTGCCTCGTTGGGATGGCGCACGACTCGATCTCGACGAGGTCTTGAGCTGGCTCGGGGTCGCCGAGCGATCGAGTCAATCGGCTGGGGGCGGCGCCTCTCTAGACGTCGCGGACAGCAACCAGACCAAGGCCGCGGAGCTGCTCGGCATGCCCCGCAAGACCTTCGACTCGCG
>JAMHUH010000070.1:0-10394 GCA_035904925.1 Nannocystaceae bacterium | reverse complement strand
TCTCGCACCCCAACGTCGTGCCGGTGTTCGACGTCGGGACCTGGGCCGATCAGGTCTTCGTCGCGATGGACTATGTGCCCGGCACGACCTTGCGCGCCTGGCTCGACGCCAAGCCCCGGGAGTGGCGAGAGGTCGTCGCGGTCTTCGTCGCGGCCGGGCGCGGGCTCCCGGCCGCGCACGCGCGTGGGATCGTGCATCGCGACTTCAAGCCCGACAACGTGCTGGTCACCGAGCCGAGCACGGTTGGGGCCGAGCGCCGCGTGTTGGTCCTCGACTTCGGACTCGCGAAGGGCATCGCCCACGACGACGCGCTGCCTGGAGCTGGAGGGACCGACGAACTCGGCACGGACTCGGCCGCGATCGAGCTGTCCGAGTCGAGCCCGCTGAGCGGCGGGCCCCCGCAGACGGGCGCGCAGACAGCCGCGCAAACCGGTGGTTCGAGCCGGCTCTCCGAGCAGCTGACCCGCGAGGGCGCGGTGCTCGGGACGCCAGCCTACATGGCGCCCGAGCAGCACCGCGGCCGAGCGACCGACGCTCGCACCGATCAGTTCAGCTTCTGCGTCGCGCTCTTCGAGGGCCTCTGGGGCCGACGGCCCTTCGCCGGCACGACCTACAAGGCGCTCGCGTTCAACGTCGTCTCCAACAAAGTCATCGTACCGCCGAGCGAGAGCAAGGTCCCCGCGCACCTGTGGCCGCTGATCGCCCGCGGCTTGGCGAGCAAGCCCGAGGAGCGCTGGCCCGACATGACCAGCCTGCTCGCCGCGCTCGCCGATGATCCCAGCCAGCGTCGACGAGTCCGGCTCGCAGCCGCGGGCGCCGTGTTGGCCTTCGGCGCGACCTTGACCTGGGGCTTCATGCGCAAGCCCGAGCAACCTGCCTTGGTCGAGCCGCCGCCCAAGTGCACGGGCGCGAGCGCGAAGCTGGCCGAGGTCTGGAGCCCCGAGCGGCAACAGGCGATCGCGGCCACCTTCGCCGCGCGGACCGACACCTGGGCGCCCGACGTCGCGGCCGAGGTCCAGCGGCGTCTGAGCGGCTGGACCGAGCGCTGGTCGAGCGGGCGGACCGAGTCCTGCGAGGCGAGCGAGGTCCGCGGCGAGCAGTCGGCCGCGCTGATGGATCTCCGAATCACCTGCTACGACCGCAAGCTCCGCGAGCTCGCGCCGGTGCTCGAGCTGCTCGCCAAGGCCGACGATCAGGTCGCGCGCAAGGCCGTGGACGTGGTCGCGGCGCTGCCTTCGATCGAGCCTTGCGACGACCCCGAGGGGCTCCGCGCGATCGAGCCGCCGCCCGCCGATCCTGCGATCGTCGAGCAGGTCGACGCCGTCCGGGCGAAGCTGGCCGAGGCCCGCTCGCTCGCCAGCGCCGGCCGCTTCGAGCTCGCGCTCGCGACCAGCGAGCCGCTCGTCGCGGCGGCCGAAAAGACCGGCTACGCCCCGCTGCGCTTCGAGGCCATGCGCCGTCATGGTCGCCTGCTCGCGCAACAAGGCAAGCACGAGGAGGCCCGCGTCTTGCTCGAGGCGGCCGCGTTCGGCTCGCTCGGCGTGCGCGACGACGACTCGGCCCTCGACGCGCTCGAGGCCCTGACCTTCAACGATGGTTACGAGTCGTCCGACTACGCCGCGGGCATGCGCTGGGCCGCGCTCGAGACCGCCCTGCTCGCGCGTGCGCCCGAGCCCTCGCCGATCCACGTCGCCGAGCTGGCCGAGCAGATCGGCATGGTCGAATTTCAAGCCGGCCACTTCGACGCCGCCCGGACCCAGATCGACCGCGCGTTGCAGCTCGAGACCGCACGGCTCGGGCCCGAGAGCCGCGAGCTCGCCAACTTGATCGACGTGCTCGGTGCGATCGAGCTGCGGACCGGCAACTACCAACGAGCGAGCGAGCTCTTCGCTCGCTCGCTCGGGATCCTCGAGCGCGCCTACGGCAAGACGCATCCGGCCTTGGCACCGCCGCTCAACAACCTCGCGCTGGCCCACGAGCGCCTCGCCGAATTCGACGAGGCCGCCGCTCTGTTCACCCGCGTGCTCGACCTGCTGACCACCGCGCACGGCCCCGATCACCCGAACGTCGGCCTGATCGAGATGAACCTCGGCGGCATCTTGCTGCTCGCGGGCAAGCCCGACGAGGCCGGCCCGCACCTCGAGCAGGCCCTGACCACGCTCGAGCACGTGCTCGGCAGCGAGCATCCCCTGGTCGCTCGAGCGCTGACGATGCGCGGCGACTGGGAGCTCGCGACCGGCAAGATCGAGCTCGCCCGCGCCAGCTACCAGCGCTCGCTCGACATCCGCCGGACCGCGCTCGGCGACGACCACATCGACCTCTCGCTCTCGCACCTCGGCTTGGGCAAGGCCTTGCTCGCTGGCGAGCGTGATCACGAGGCCCTGCGCGAGCTCGAGCGCGCGGTCGTGCTGCTGACCACCGGCGAAGGCAGCGATCCGATCGATCGTGGCCTGGCCCGCTTCGCCCTGGCCAAGGCGCTCGCCCAGACCGGCAGCCCCGCGCGCGTGCCCGCGTTGCTCGACGCGGCCCGCGAAGACTTCGGCGAGGGTGGGATCCGAGCCAAGGCCGACCTCGACGAGCTCGAAGCCTGGGCCAAGGCCGCGCCGAGCGAGTGACTCGGGCGCGCGTCCAAGCGACAATCGACGTGTGGCTCGGCTCTTCCTCGGCTTCGATCTCCCGGACCGCGTCGACGCGGACCTCGAGCTGACCATCGGCGGGATCCCGGGCGCGCGCTGGCAAACCAAGGATCAGCTGCACCTGACCTTGCACTTCCTCGGCGACGTCGACGGTGGTGCACGTGGGCGCCTGCTCGCGGCGCTCGAGCAGCTCGACGCGCCCGCGTTCGACCTGCGCCTCCGCGGCGTGGGCGTGTTCCCGCCGCGTGGACCCGCTCGCGTGCTCTGGCTGGGCGTTCACGACCCCGAGCCGATCCGCGTCGTCCACCAGCGCAGCGCCAAGATCATCGACGCGCTCGGGCTCGAACGCGACCGTCGCAAATACGCGCCCCACGTGACCCTCGCTCGCTTCGACCGCGCTCCTCATGAAGCGATCGTCCATTGGGTTCGCGACCACGCGCTCTACGAGAGCGAAGGCTGGCACGTCGACCGGCTATCACTCTATTCGAGCGTCCTCGGGCGTGGTGGTCCCAAATATCGGATCGAGGGCGAAGTCGCCCTGCGGGATTGAGCCGTTTCGAAGACCCGCCGAATCGAAGATTTTGCGTTCACCCGAGTTTGGCTGGCTCGAGCAACTTCTTTGTCACAATCGCTCGGCGAGCTTGCTAGCTTGAATCGATGCGAGTCGCGACCGCGCAGAGCCACGAGTCCTCGACTGCAAGCGCCATTCGAGCGGCCTTCGACGCGATCGTCGACGAGCTCGGCGGTGCTCCAGACTGGTTGCTCGTTCAAAGCGCGATTCGACATGAGCCCGAAGCCCTTCGCAGCGCCCTCGTCAGCGTCGGCGCTCGCAGGGTCCACGGCGCGAGCTCGTGCCTGGGCGTGATGAGCCAAGCTGGCGTCGACACGGCGGGCGGCCTGGGCATGTTCGGCATCCGCGATGCTCGAGGCAGCTTCGGCGTCGGCATGGCGGCGCTCGACGACGACCCGGCCGCTGCCGCTGGGGCAGCGCTGCAGCAGGCGATCGACGCCGCCGATCGCCAAGGTGAGCTGCCCGCGTTGATCTGGCTGAGCGCGTCGCCGGGTCATGAAGAGGCGTGCATCGCCGGGATCGAGGCGATGCTCGGCCAGGGCGTGCCGATCGTTGGCGGCAGCGCAGCCGACGACAGCGTCGCGGGCGACTGGTATCTGCTCACGCTCGACGCCAACCTCGGCGACGCGGTCGTGGTCACGGCGCTCTATCCCTCGACCGCCCTGCATTCGGCCTTTCAAAGCGGCTATGCACCGACGAACGAGCGAGGTCGGGTCACCGCATCCGAGGGCCGGACCTTGATCAGCGTCGACGGCGAGCCCGCGGCGGCGGTCTACGACGCCTGGACGGACGGCGCGATCGCTGCGGCGCGGCCCGCTGGCGGCAACATCCTCGCCAGCACCACGCTCTTCCCGATCGGGCGGCGCGTCGGCGAGTTGGCCGGCGTCGCCTATTACCGGCTCGCGCATCCCGAGTCGGTCACGCCCGAGGGTGCCCTGCGCCTCTTCGCCGACGTCGCCGTGGGCGACGAGCTGGTCTTGATGAGGGGCACGAGCGAGGCGTTGCGGACCCGGGCAGGACGAGTCGCCGCAGACGCGCTCGCGCTCGCGCGGCTCCGGCCGAACGAAGCCGCCGGCGCGCTGGTGATCTTCTGCGCCGGCTGCATGTTGACCATCCGCGACGAGCTCGACGACGTCGTCGCCAGCCTCCGCGAGGTCCTCGACGGCGTCCCCTTCCTCGGCTGCTTCACCTTCGGCGAGCAAGGCTGCTTCGTCGGCGGCGAGAACTGCCATGGCAACTTGATGATCTCCGTCACCGTGTTCGCCAAGGCATGAACAACGACGAGCTCCTGCGTGAATCGGTCAGTCGGCTCGAGCAGGCGCTCGCAGCCGAGCGCAGCCGTCGCGACGAGGCCGAGGCGACCCTCGCCGGCCTGCGCTGCATCACCGACGCGGGCGACCTCGCGGCCACCGACGCCGCGCTGCTCGAGGGGCTCCAGCCGCTGCTTCGCTACCAGGCAGCCGCGATCTTGCTGCGCAGCCGCGAGGATGGCGAGGTCTTCGCGGCGACGAGCGCGGACCACCCTGCCCTCCTCACGCTGCGCTGGCGCAGCGGACCCCTGCTCGAGCGGGTGCTCGGCGGTCAGACGGTCGCGCTCTTCGACCTGCGCCGCACGCCCGAGCTGGCCGCGCTCGCCGAGACCTCCGACATTCGTTCGGCCCTGTGCGTCCCGCTCTCGACCAGCACGCGCGCGGCCCTGCTGCTCGGTGTCCACGATCAGCCGGCCTTCTTCACCCAGCGTCAGGTCGCGCTCGCCCAGGGCTTCGCGCAGACGGCCACGCGCGTGCTCGAGAACCTCGGCGCCCGCGAGCACCGGCACCGCCGCCAGATCGCCGAAGAACAGGCTGCGGCGCTGGCCCGGACCAACGCGGCGCTGCGCGAGCAAGTCGCGACCATCGGAGCCCAGCTCGACACGATCCACGCTCAACAGGCGCAGATCCAGCGACTCCGCGCGCCCGTGCTGCAAGTCGGCCCTCAGACCCTGGTCGTCCCAGTGGTCGGCGAGCTCGACCAAGAAGCGCTCGTCGAGATCACCGAGACCCTGCTCCACGCGATCAGCGAGCGTCGAGCCCGACGCGTCATCCTCGACCTCACGGGGTTCGAGTCGGCCGACGCGGCCATCGCCGACCGACTTCGATCGCTCGCTCGGGCGATCGCGCTCTTGGGTGCCCGCTGCGTGCTGACGGGCCTGCGTCCCGCCCTTGCACTGACCCTCTCGGACAGCGCACTCGAGGTCATGGCCTTCGCCACGCTCGCCGACGCGGTCGCGGCGATCCGCGATTGAATCAACCCTCGGCAGCGAACAAGTCACCTCCCCGCAATCCCACGATTGATTGGATCCCAACAATCGCCGCTCACTCGAATCGATTTTTTCAGATTCGCCCTTGACAGCGAGGGTGCTTCCCCCTAAATCATGACGACTCCCTCGGGAGCTCTGGGTCATGAACGCACGATCGAACCACCTTCACGCAGGCCAGCGAGCCGAGCTCCAGCACATGCTGTCGAGCCGGCCCTATCCGTGCGTCCAGGCGGCTCCGCGTCCCTATCCGTGCCCCACCAAGGGCTGAGCCCCACCCCCATCACAGCTGCAAGTCGTCTCCACCGACTCGTGAACGCGAGTATGTGGCGCGAGCACCCGACCCGACAGGTCGGGGTTCGTGGGTGAATGCATCGACGACATGATCTCGGCGCTCGGTGAACATGCGAATCAGCATGACACCGAATCGCTCGGAATCATCGTGCCATTCGGAATCGATGGATTCGCGAATACACGTAGTTCGCCCCAATCGTGGGTTGCGGACCCGACAATTCGATGTTTCGGGATGTGGCGCAGATGGGAGCGCGCCTGATTTGGAATCAGGAGGTCGCCGGTTCGAGCCCGGCCATCCCGACACCTTCGATGACTCGACGCGACAATTCGACGTTCGGGATGTAGCGCAGCCTGGGAGCGCGCCTCACTGGGAGTGAGGAGGTCGTCGGTTCGAACCCGACCATTCCGACTCTCCGCAGGACCCCTTGGAGGGGAAGTGGCCTGTAACCCCACGGCGTTTCGGCGCATTGCAAGTTCGATTCCTGCCCTGCGGACTCACTCGTTCCATCGTTCATCAACACCACACTCGGGATGTGGCGCAGTCTGGTAGCGCGCCTGGTTCGGATCCAGGAGGTCGTCGGTTCGAACCCGGCCATCCCGACTCTCGATTCACGCTTCGCGTGCGCACGAAACTGCGAGTCCGCGAGGGCCCATGGCCTTCGCGGACTCGCAGTCGGCGGTTCGCTCGAGCTCAGCCACCCCAAGCCAAGAGGCTGTCGGGATCGAGGCCGATGACCACGGGCGTCTCGACCTGGCAGTCCCCGCTTTCGAAGCTGGCCCAAGCAAACACCTTCTCGCCCCGGCCGAGCGGGACCGAGTGGTCGATGTCGTTGCCGTACTCGAAGCTGTGCCCGCCCAGGGCGCGCAAGATCGGGTGCGTGCCCGTGCCGAACTCGACCCTGTAGTTGGCTCCGGCGTTGTTGTCGGTCGTCCAGCCGCAGCTCAGGGTCCCGTTGTTCTGGTAGTCGAGGTAGGTCAGCGGCTGCATGACTTCGGGCGCGCCCCAGAAGTGAGCCATGTCGTCGCCCTGCAGGATCAACCCGCCGCCTTGGTTGCGAAAGCGCAGCAGCGCGGTGTGGGTCTGCGGGTCGTCCATCGGGTGGCCCGGGTTGACGAACCAGATCGCGTCGTAGGCCTGGATGTCGGCCCAGACGAGGCCGTCGGGCTGCTCGAGCTGGCTGGTGACGGTGTAGCCGAGCACCTTCATCTGCTCGGCGACGAACTTGGCGTCGCCCTCGTCTTCGCCGTAGTGCGCGTCGTCGAGCACGACCAGCACGCGGACCGGCGCGGTCGCGTCGGGCGTCACCCAGTCGACGAGGTTGTTGATCAGCTGGCGAGCGTCGTTCTTGTCCATGCCCGGGGTGTTGGCGAGCGTGAGCATCACGACCGCCGAGCGGCCAGTCGCCTCGCAGCCGAGCGTGGCGTCGAGCGTGATCGCCTGGGTCGCGTGCGACTCGACGCCGGTCTCGTCTTCGATCCGGGTCGGCTCGGACAGCTTGCCGGCGTCGTCGGTGAAGCGCGTGACGTCGTGGACGGTCAAGCCGATGTCGTAGCTGCCGGCCTCGTTGGCCTGCACGACGATGCACTGGGTCAGCGCACGATCACCGTCGAGCCAGTGGCGGACCAGCGCGGGCTCGGTCGCGCCGCCGAGGCTCGAGATGTCCCAGGTGAAGTCGAGCATGTCGTGGTCGGGATCCGACGCGGTCGCGCAGATCAGCGTGGCCTCGCAGGCCGAGACCTGCTGGTTGATCGTGACGTTGTCGATCGTCGGCGGCTGGTTGGTCGTGCCCTCGCTGCGAGGTTGCTCGCCACACTCGATCACGAAGTCGAGGTCGGCGGCCGAGCCCTCGCTGACGACCACGTCGCGGGTGAAGCTGGTGCAGCCCGCGACCGGCTCGCCGCTGCGGGTGACCGGCGCGGCGATGAAGGTGTAGCAGCCGGCCGGGATCGGCAAGAAGTCCTCGGCGACCATCGAGGCGTCATAGTCGTCGGCCGCGTCGAAGGGGGTGCCGTCGGGCAACGCCAGCATCGTGACGTCGACCCCGTAGACCAGCGGATCGGAGGGCACGAAGCCATCACCGGGCCTGCACATGGCCGGGCTCAGCCGGAATTCCACGCCACCGAGGTCAGGCAGCACTTGCAGCGCGGCGCTGACCCGAAGCCCCGATTCGTCGACATGCGCGGCGTCGTCAGTCGTGCAAGCGACCGCCGGCAGGATCGAGAGGGCGATGAAAGACGAGAGGATCGATTTGTTTACGGCCATGGTTCGACTCCAACGCCGACACCATGCCCACGCCCGAGTCACTCGGCGAACGAAAGGTTGGCAGGCTCGACCCGCGCGACGCGAAGGAAGTGCGATCACTGCCCCAGACGCACCTGAGCACGCGAATTCGAACCGCTCGGCGCCCTCGCTTCACCGCTGCGCGACGCGATGCTAGATCTGCGGCGCCCCATGCCCACTCTCGAGCTGCAACTCGATCTCGTCGACATCGAAGCCCACGTCCGTCTGCGCAACTCGGGGAGCGCGACCGCGTTGGTGCTGCACGACGTTCATGTTCAGCCGAGCCGACCGATCTTGCGCGACTCGAGCGGCCGCGAGGTCCCGGCGATCGACGAGCGCACGCACATGAAATTCGACGCGCGGGTGTTCGAGAGCATGTTCGTCCAGCTGCCCCCCGGCGGCTCGCTCGACCTCGAGACCGCCGCCTTCGAGCGCGAGCGCAAGCGCTGGAGCTTTCGTTGGGGCAACTTCAGCTACGAGCGGCTCGAGCCCGGCACCTATACGCTCGAGTTCGTGTGGACCAGCGCCGTCGCGGACGCGCTCGACGACTCGAGCGAGGTCGCCGAGCCGGTCCCGGGCGTCTGGCTGGGCGAGCTGCACACGCAGGTCGAGACGATCGAGCTGCGCTGAAGCTCCGACTCGGGACTCGGGAGACCAGCCCGCTCGCGGGCTCAGCTCAGGAGATCAGGGCGTACTTCTTGAGCTTGTCGATCAGCGAGGCGCGGCTGAGCCCGAGCAGACGGGCGGTCGCCGACTGGTTGCCGCCTTGCTCGGCGAGCGCCCGGGCGATCACGCCGCGCTCGAACGCCTCGACCTGCTCGCGCAGGCTCATGCCCTCGGACGCGCTGGCCTTGCTCGGATCGACCCCGACGCCGCCGACCATGCGGTCGCGGAAGTCCTCGAGCGCGAGCGGGCCGACCACGGCGAGGGCGGCGAGGCGGGCGACCGTGTTCTCGAGCTGGCGGACGTTGCCGGGCCAGTCCTCGCCGACCAAGGCGTCGATCAAGTCGCGATCGAGGGCGAGCGGCCCGAGCCCGAATTTTTCGCCGTAGCGACGGCCGAACTCGGCGGCCAAGCCGGGGATGTCGGTCCTGCGCTCGCGCAGCGGCGGGACCACGAGCTCGACCACGGCGAGCCGGTAATAGAGGTCTTCGCGGAAGCGACCCGCCCGAACGTCGGCCGCGAGGTCGCGGTTGGTCGAGGCGACGATCCGAACGTCGACGCGCTCGATCGTGCCGCCGAGCGGCTGGATCTCGCCCTCTTGCAGCGCGCGCAAGAGCTTGGGCTGGACGCTCGCCGGCATCTCGCCGATCTCGTCGAGGATCAAGGTGCCGCCCTCGGCCTGGGCGAAGAAGCCTCGCTTGGCCGCGCCCGCGCCCGTGAACGCGCCCTTGCCATGACCGAAGAGCTCGGACTCGGCCAGCTCGGCCGGGATCGCGGCGCAGTTGAAGCGGATCATCGGCCGGCCCGAGCGGGCCGAGTGGACATGGATCAGCTGACCGATCAGCTCCTTGCCGGTCCCGGTCTCCCCGCGAACCAAGACGGTGACGTCGCGCGTGGCGATCCGCTCGACCGCGCCGAGCAGCCGGCGCATCGGCGCGCTCTCGGCGATCACCGGCCGCCCGAGCGCCCGCTCGACCGCGCTTCGCCGACTCGCGATCCGGAGCCGCCGGGCCTCGAGCGCGCGCTCCATCGTCGCGGTCAGCTCGTCGATGTCGAAGGGCTTGGCCAGGTAGTCGTAGGCGCCGGCCTTGAGCGCCTGCACGGCCACGCGCTCGGACCCGTGGGCAGTCAGCAGCACGACCGGCAGCGAGGGATCGCGGGCGCGCAGCTCGGCCAGCAGCGCGAGCCCGTCCATGCCCGGCATGTTGAGATCGCTGAGCACCGCGTCGGCCTCGTCGACCAGCTCGAGCGCCTCGGCGGCCGAGCGGGCCACGAGCACGCGATGGCCTCGCTCGCCGAAGAGCTCGGTCAACGCGAAGCGAACCCCGGGCTCGTCGTCGACGACCAGCAAGGTCCCGGGCTCGCTCACGCCGACTCCCGCAGCAAGCTGCTCGAGCAGGTCAGGACCCGGGCGCCGGCTTCGTGCGAGGTCGGGGCGCTCGGCAGCCAGAGCGTGACCCGAGTCCCGCGCTTGGGCTCGCGCGCGAAGTGAATGCGCCCGCCGTGCTGCGCGACCACGCCGACGCTCTGGACCACCCCGGGCCCGTTGCCTGCGGCGCGGGTGGTGACGACCGAGGTCCCGAGCTGGGCCAGCTGCTCGGGCGCGATCCCACAGCCGCTGTCGACGATCTCGACCCGCCCGCCCTCGGGCTC
>JAMHUH010000069.1:0-16936 GCA_035904925.1 Nannocystaceae bacterium | reverse complement strand
CCACACCGACCACTCGCCCCTCGGCGTCGCGCAGGACGTCGCTGACCGCGAAGCCCTCGCGCTGTTCGACGGTGGCGAAGCGGGCCGCGTTGCGCCACAGCAGCTCGTCGAAGCGATGACGATCGATCCCGTAGAGGTAAGCCCGACCCGACATCTCCGGCACCGACATGACCGTGTCGAAGTAGTCGCCGAACTGAAAGGACATCGTCGGGATCGGAGCGCCCGCGTAGCTCGACTCGGTGATGCTCAACTCATCGAGCAGCCGCATCGTGCCTGGATGAACCAGCGGCGACGAAGGGACCGAAGGCAGCGAGGGGAAGCTGGCCCGATCGAGCAAGAGCACGCGGTGGCCTCGTGCGCCGAGTCGAGCGGCCAGCGTCGCCCCAGCCGGGCGCCCACCGACGATCACCACGTCGTAGTCCGTCACGCCTCGGCAGTACCGAGACCCCGTGGGATGGATGATCGAAAGAGGCGTGTGCTGGCTCATGCCAACCCACGCCTCTCGTGCAAGGGGTGAAATCAGTCGCGGCGGCGCAGGCCGAGCGCGAGCAAGCAGAGCGCCCCGAAGCCGAGCACACCGCCGCTCGGCTCGTCGGCGACCGAGCACGAGAACGACGCGCTGCCCTCGGCCTGGAACTCGACGTTGGCGTTCAGGAGGTCGCGCAGCGCGTTGGCGCAAGCGTCGATGTTGCTGACCTCGATGAACTGGCCGTCGCAGAAGAGCGCGCCCGAAGGCGTCTGACACTGAGCCTCGCAGCCGCCCTGAAGGTCGGCCTTGCACTCGACGTAGAGGTCGCTCTGACAGCTGATCTGACAGTCGACGTTGATGTCGGCCTTGCACTCGCCACCGCAGCAGCCCTGACATTGGGCCACGCAGTCGGCCTGCGGCGCGTTGATGTCACACGAAGCCCCGCACTCGAGCGAGCAGGTCGACTCGCACGAGGCCTGGCACTCGGCCGAGTTGGAGTCCCCCGCACAGCGGGCCGAGCAGTCGCCCGAGCAGTTGCCCTCGCAGGTCGCTCGGCAGTCGAAGGAGCCGGGGTCGACGTTGCAGTCGGCCTCGCAGCTGCCTTGACAGGAGGCGGTGCAGTCGACGTTCGCGTCGACGTTGCAGCTGCCTTGGCAACCGATCGCGCCCTCGGCCGCGCACGAGGCCGTGAACGCGACGGGCTCGCATTGGGCCGTGCACCCACCCTCGACGAGCACCTCACAGTTGGCGCCAGCGTCGACGAAGATGTCGCCGCAGGCATCGAGGCCGCCTGCTTCGGCGACGGGCGCGAGCAAGAGCGTCGAGGCGAGGGCGGCGGAGAACGAGAGGAACGAGAGTGCCTTGGTAATTGCGGTCATGATGGGAATGCCCAGTCTTGCATGGGCGGACGCAGGCGGGCGAACGCTATTCCAGCTCGTCGATCACGTCGAAGAGTTTGCGACATCCAGCCAATTCTGCGGTGTCGAGATTTGCAGCGATCTCGGTGGCGGCTTTCTGCAACAGTCGCCCAGGCGTGATCGACTCTTCGCCCACGCGCAGCTGCTCGCGACCCCACGCGGTCGTGGGCTCGACCTTCGCGTAGTAGTCGGAGAGCGTGCCGTCGACGTAGTCGTGATCGAGGGCCTGGCACAGGCGCTCGAGATCGGCGACGCGCTCGGCTTGATCGGGGCTCGGCGCGGGCTCGGGTGAGGGCTCGGCGCGAGGCTCGGGCTCGGACTTCGATCGAGCGACCTCGGCCTCGCTCGGCGTCGGTGAGCTGCGCTCGTTGGTCGTGCTCGGACCCGAGCCACAGGCGACGAGCGCGAGCGAAGCGAGCGAAGTGATCGAGAGGAGGATCAGCGAGCCGTCGCGCACGCCGCCATGGTACGTCGATGGCAAGTCCGCGTGGGCGAGATCCCAGCGTGGCGATCGGCGGCGAGCAGCCCTTCTCGCGCTCGCTACCGTCCTGCTCGTCGTTCGGCGAGCTTTCACACGGCCCTGCCCCTGGAGACCCCGGGCTCGGCGGTTATCCTTGCCCCGCTTCGCGCCTGGTCATGTCCACCTCGTCCATCGCACGCCCCGACACCGCATCGCTCGTCTGCGAGCTGTGCCGGTCGTTCTACCAGCTGGGCTGGGCGAGCGGGACCGGCGGTGGCATCGCGATCCGCGACGAGCAGGGCGTGTGGATCGCTCCTTCGGGCGTCCAAAAGGAGCGCATTGCGAGCGAGGACGTGTTCTTGCTCGCGCCCCGCTGGGATCGCGTCGAGGTGCTCGCGCCGGCCCGCAATCCAGCCTTGCGCATCTCCGAGTGCCAGCCGCTCTTCTTCAACGCCTTTCGCCTGCGCGACGCGGGGGCCGTCCTGCACAGCCACTCGATCTGGGCCGTGCTCGCGGCCCGGCTGGCCAGCCGCACCGACCTCCACACCGAGTTCCGCAGCAAGGACCTCGAGATGCAGAAGGGCCTGCGCGGGATCGGCTGCTTCGACGAGCTGCGCGTACCGATCATCCCCAACACGCCGCGCGAGGCCGAGCTCGCCGACTCGATGGCCGAGGCGATGCTCGCCTACCCCGACGTCGACGCGGTCATCGTCGCGGGCCACGGCGTCTATGTCTGGGGTCGCGACTGGGTCGAGGCCAAGACTCAAGCCGAGTGCCTCGACTACCTCATGCGCGCCGCGGTCGAAGCCCATCGACTCGGGCTCCCAAACTGACCGACCTCCGCCCGGAATTCCCCATGCACCTCGACTGGCTCGAACCGCAGAGTTACTACCCGACCCTCGACGTCGAGCACCTGCGCCGCAACGGGGTGACCTACCAGCGCTTGGAGGTCGACGCCCACGCCTTCCAGCCGGCCCTCGACGCGCTCGCGCGCGAGCGCGGCTACGTCGAGCAGGACATCGTCGAGCTCGGGCCGCAGACCGAAGACCTCGAGGCCATCTGCGCCAAGTTCGTCGGCGAGCATCACCACACCGACGACGAAGTCCGCTTCGTGCTCGCGGGCGCGGGCATCTTCGACATCCGCGACGAGTCCGATCGCTGGATGCGAGTGACCGTCGAGGCCGGCGATCTGATCGTCGTCCCGCAGGAGCGCTACCATCGTTTCACCTTGACCGACGCCAAGCAGATTCGCTGCGTGCGGCTGTTCAAGGATCGCGGCGGCTGGGTGCCGCACTACCGCTAAAACCACCGACTGAGACGCACGGATTCAATCATGGAAGCAGTTCGCAAGAGTCAGAACACCAGCAACGACTACAAGGTCGCCGACATCGGCTTGGCCGACTTTGGCCGCCGCGAGATCGCGCTGGCCGAGAAAGAGATGCCCGGCTTGATGGAGCTGCGCCGCCGCCATGGGGCCAGCCAGCCGCTCGCGGGCGCCCGCATCTGCGGCTGCCTGCACATGACCGTGCAGACCGCCGTGCTGATCGAGACCCTCACCGCGCTCGGTGCCTCGGTCCGCTGGTCGTCGTGCAACATCTTCTCGACCCAGGACCACGCCGCCGCCGCGATCGCGGCCACGGGCGTGCCGGTGTTCGCGTGGAAGGGCGAGACCGAAGAAGAGTACTGGTGGTGCGTCGAGCAGACCCTGCGCTGGCCCGACGGCAGCGGCCCCAACCTCTTGCTCGACGACGGCGGCGACCTGACCCTGCTCATCCACCGCGATCACCCCGGCATGCTGGCCGAGATCAAGGGCGTGTCCGAAGAGACCACCACCGGCGTGCACGGCCTCTACCGGCTCTCGGCCAAGGGTGAGCTCAAGCTCGCGGCGATCAACGTCAACGACTCGGTCACCAAGAGCAAGTTCGACAACCTCTACGGTTGTCGTGAGAGCTTGGCCGACGGCATCAAGCGGGCGACCGACGTCATGGTCGCCGGCAAGACCGTGGTCGTGTGTGGCTACGGCGACGTCGGCAAGGGCTGCGCCCAGTCGATGCGCGGCTTCGGTGCGCGCGTGATCGTCACCGAGATCGACCCCATCTGCGCGCTCCAGGCCGCGATGGAAGGCTACCAGGTCACGACCATGGAAGAGGCCGCCAAGTACGGCGACATCTTCGTGACCGCGACCGGCTGCTGCGAGGTCATCACGCTCGCGCACATGCGCGAGATGAAGGACGAGGCGATCGTCTGCAACATCGGCCACTTCGACAGCGAGATCGACGTCGCCGGGCTGGTCAACGCCGCCGACGTCGACGAGGTCGAGGTCAAGCCCCAGGTCGACCGCTTCCTCTTCCCCGACGGCCACGCGATCATCCTGCTCGCCCGCGGTCGGCTCGTGAACCTCGGCTGCGCCACCGGCCACCCGAGCTTCGTGATGTCGAGCAGCTTCACCAACCAGGTCCTCGCGCAGCTGACCTTGTGGCAGGAGACCGCCAAGTACGAGCGCGGCAAGGTCTACGTGCTGCCCAAGAAGCTCGACGAAGAGGTCGCCGCGATGCACCTCGGCAAGCTCGGCGTGAAGCTGACCACGCTGACCGCCAAGCAGGCCGAGTACCTCGACCTGGCGGTGACGGGGCCCTTCAAGCCCGAGAACTACCGGTACTAGTCGAGGGAGGGCGTTCCGCCGCCCTCGCCAAAACGCAGAAGACCGGAGAGCACGTGCTCTCCGGTCTTTTGTCGTTCCCCGCGAACGCGAAGTGAACAGGCGCGGCCACCTCTTCGACAACGTCGAGCGGGCCTCTTCGGCCGCGCCCGCGATCCCGTCAGCAGGGCCGTACCCAGACACGATAGCGACTGTTCCGAGTCTCGACGACCATCACACGCTCGCGCTTCTCGTCGATGCGCCGAATGGTGCTGGTGATCAGCTGGCAGTCGTCGCCAAGGTGCAACCACAACGGCTCTCCGACCTTGGGCAATCGGACCAGCGTCCCGACGAATTCTCGCCTCGTCGTTCGGGGTGAAGCGAGCCGCACGACCACCGCGCGAGGGCACGAGGGCTGATCCTCGACATCCGTCTCCGCCTTCGCGCTTCGAAATCGACCGAACGCTCGAACCATCGAATCGGCGAGCGCCAGGGCCAGACGGTCGATGCTGGGCGCTGCGGCGCGACGGCGCGCAGGTGGGCAGGCC
The DNA here is from genome assembly GCA_035904925.1 of Nannocystaceae bacterium. GTDB lineage: Bacteria > Myxococcota_A > Polyangia > Nannocystales > Nannocystaceae > Plesiocystis. The sequence goes on along the minus strand of JAMHUH010000069.1, from coordinate 11,904 downwards.
GACGATGCCTGGTGGCTGACGTCGCCAATCATGATCGCGCTCCGGTGGGGAGAACGAATTCGACGCGGTACTCACTGTTCATCGTCTTGACGTTCATCGATCGGTCACGCTCGACGATCTGCGTGATCTCGCTGGTCACGAGTCGACGACCGTCGATCGTGAGCAGCACCAGCGGGATCCCGACGACCGGCAGGCTCACCAGCGAGCCATTGTAGGTCTTGAGCGAACACGGAGCGCAGTGCTGCCGCACACGAATGACGCGCGCGCGAACGAAGGCGCGATGATGGACGTCGGTGCGGGGACTCGAGTGGAGGCGCGAGGCAGGCATGCCAAGCCGTAGAGCAAACGATGTGCCACACGCAGCAACCGCTCTTCGAGTCCTGCGTGGCAGTCGTCGACGTGGTTCGCGTCATGGGCCGCGATCCGCTGACTGGCGTCTCGCCGCCACGCCCTGACGATTCCAACGTCGACTCGAACCCGGGCATGGGCTCTTCTTGGCGAAGCGCCCGTCGAAGCAGCCGATGAATTCATGCTTCTTTGGCTGGCACGGTGCTTGCTCAGGGTCGGCTCGCCCACGGGCAGGAGAACACGACACATGGCAGAAACCGTACATCTCGAGCTGAAGGCCAATGGCACCGCGATCCAAGGAGAAAGCACCCAGACAAGTCTGGGTCGCGAGAACACGATCGAGTGCCTCTACTTCGAAGACTCGGTCCGAACCGCGCGGGAGAAGGGCACCGGCATGGCGACGGGCCGCCGCACCTACGAGCCCATCGTCCTGCGCAAGCGCATCGACAAGTCCTCGCCGCTCTTGGCCAAGGCGCTGTGCAACAACGAGGTCGTCGAGGGGGTCTTCCGGTTCTTCCGGCCCAGCCCCAGCGGCGACGGAACCACGCAGCAGTTCTTCACCGTCGAGATCGCCGAGGGCCGCGTCGCCGGCATCGAGCGGACCTCGCCGGACACCATCGATCCGGCCAGCTCGGCCGAGCCGCCGACCGAGGAGGTCAGCTTGGTGTTCCACACGATCACGTGGACCTACGAAGACGGTGGGGTGACCCACACGGACAACTGGCGCGAGAACACCTGATTTCAACGTCCGCCACGGATGGCGGCCTTCGACACTCGAGCTCGTAATCCCATGAATGATCGTCAACACCTTCTCGACCTCGCGCGGACAGCTCCAAATCCCGGCGAGACCACCCTCCCCGAGGTTCGCTACGACCTGCAATTCAGCGACGACACCTCGGTGTTATGGCGGGTTCGGGAGGTCGAGTGGACGGAGGCGACCTCGGCGATCTTCCGACTTCGAGTCGTCGCGCTGAGCTTCGAGGCCAGCGATCCCCTCGCCCTGCTCGGCTCCGACTGCACCCTGACCATCGATCGCGCGGCGGTGGTGCGGACGATCCGTGGCGTCGTCGAGCGCATCGAGCTCGTCGACGATCAGGCCCATGGGGTCAGGGTCGAGCTCGATGTCGTGCCAGCGCTCGCCCTGCTCGATCGGGGCTGCACCAGCCGGATCTGGCAAAATGTCTCGATCCCCGAATTGGTCCAGTCGATCTTGGTTCCCGCCCTCGCCCAGTACGATCGTGAATTGGACGCGAGCCACCTCGTCGGCGACTACCCGGCCCGCGAGTATGTGGTCCAGCACCGCGAGAGCGACTTCGACTTCACCTGTCGGCTCCTCGCCGAGGTCGGGATCTTCTATTGGTTCGACCACGAGCGCGAAGGTGGCCGAGAGGTCTTGGTGATCGAGGACTCGCACGACCACGTGAGCTTCGTGCCCACGATGGACGATCAGCCCTCGATCCCTCAGATTCGCGCGCGCCACGAGCTCGCCGAGGTCGAGAGCATCCAGCGGCTGTCTCGCCGCCAGGAGCTGGCGCCTACCCTCGTGTCGCGGCGCGGCTTCGACTGGCGAACTCCGAGCGAAGTGCTCGAGACACGAGCCCCCGATGACCAAGGACGTGGTGACGACCCGCGTGGTCGGGTACGCGAGGTCTACCAACACGAGGCCATCCCCGAGCCTCGACCCCGCCTCGCGCCCGCTCGCGTGCTCGAGCAGCAGACCTTGCTGGCGCAGCGATGCAGGGGCACCAGCAACGTGCTCGGACTCTCGCCCGGACGCCGATTCTCGCTCGGCGACCAAGCCGAGCAGCTCCTGCTGACCCAGGTCCATCACCATGGCGCCGATGCAGGGCTCGACCGCGATGCTGGAGGTGCTCCCGAGCCGAGCTACGCCAACGAATTCGAGTGTGTCCATTTCCAGGCCGCGACCCCCTGGCGGCCTCCGCCTCGGTCTCGACCGCGCGTGACCGGACCGCAGACCGCAATTGTCACCGGCCCCGCAGGCGAGGAGATTCATGTCGACGAGCACGGCCGCGTGAAGGTGTGGTTTGTCTGGGACCGCGAGCACCAGCAGGGCGACGACAGTTCGGTGTGGATCCGAGTCGCTCGAGACTGGGCGGGCTCAGGCTTCGGCTCGTTCTTCACCCCGCGGATCGGCATGGAAGTCGTGGTCGAGTTCATCGATGGCGACCCCGACCAGCCGCTGATCACCCGCTGCATCCACAACGGCGACAATCCGCCGCCCGTGTCGCTGCCTGCGTCGAAGACCCAGAGCACGATCCGCACGCGCTCGTCACCGGGGGGCGGTGGCTACAACGAGCTTCGCTTCGAGGACGCGGCAGGCAACGAAGAAATCTTCGTGCACGCGCAGCGAGACCTCCGCGAGGAGATCGGGCATGACCACGCGACGCACGTCGGTGCCGACCAACGCAACACCGTCGACGCCAATCAAAGCGAGCGAGTTGGGGCCAATCAGACGCTTCATGTCGACGGGAACCGGACCAAGACCATCGGGGGCGACGAGAAGGTCAGTGTCGACGGCGAACGCACGAGCTCGGTCGGTGCCGACGAGTATCTCAAAGTCGTCGGCAAGACGACCCATCACCATCGCGCGAATCTCGAGGCGTGGATCGTCGGCCTTCATCAAACGATCGTCCAGAGCACGCAGACGCCTGCGATGCAGACGACGCGGGTCGAAGGCAGCCATTCGCTCGATGTCGACGACGCCAGCACGACCACTGCGGCCAAGGTCTACACCGCCCAGCAAGGCAACGCCCACGACCCCGATGTCTCGCTGCATTTCGAGGCGGGCCGGAGCCAACACCATGCTCGACGCGAACTCGTCGCGCATGCTGGCGAGCTGCTCGAGTCGTCCTCGGACGACGCCATCGAGTTCACGGCCGCCAAATCGCTCACCGCATCCCAGGGCGCGGCGAGCCTCACCCTGAAAGAGGGTGTCGCCACGCTCGAAGCGCGAGAGATTCGCTTGATCTCGGGCGAGACGATGCTCGTGATCTCGCCCAGTGGCATTTCGATTCAAACACCACAATTCGATCTGGAAGCGCTGGGCTCGATCACGATCACCGGCAGCACGACGCTCATCGACTGAGGGATACCCAAGATGTCAGAATCGACCCGCCACGCCGACGCCGACGAAACTCGGCCCCCACTCGGGGGTGACCGCCACACGTCGCGACGTGTGGCGAAACGCGAGTCCGAGCAGGACGGCTCCGGTGATGGTCGCCACGCCGCCCGCCACGGCGACCGCGATCCCCGGGTCTCGGTACTTCACGACCTCGAGTTGGCCTGCGCCATCGGGCGAGACGACGCGCTCGTTCACGATGATCAATCCGATGCCAGCGCCGAGCGCAGCCACCCCGGCCGTCAGGAGGCCAGCGCCCGTGAAGAGCATGGGGCGCTTCGGGTGCAGCTCGGCGACGTCGGCTCCAGGCTCGGCGTCCATCGAGATCGGCCGTGTCTCGGCGGCTTTGGCTGGGGGCTCGGGGAAGGTCGAAAGCAGCGCCAGAACGAGCGGAAAGGCGCGCTCCGCCACCTCGGTGTCATTGCACGACACGCAGATCTCTCGCACGCTCTCGGCGATCGCTCGGCCATCGACATGGGCCTCGACGCGAAGCAGCACGTCGCCGCCCTCGGCCACTGGACCCGGGCGCAAGACGACATGAACGACCCGATCGGCAGCGAGGACCGCTCCGTCGGGCAGGTCGTCCTTGGCGGCGATCCGCTTGCGCAGTTCGAGCGCGACGGTGTCGGGCAAACCATCGCGCTCGGCCGGCAAATCGGCGGCGTCGACTTCGACGGCGACGACGCCAGCGGCATCGAGTTCGCTCGCGGTCGTGGGAGGCTCGAGCAAGAGGGTGAGTGCGAGCAGGGATACCAATGGCATTTCGACGGGACCTCGACCGACAGGATGCACAAAGAATACAGGTCGCGCAAGTGTGCACGAAAGGAAATATTGATTGTTGGTTCGCGCGTCATCCGATGTCGCAGATGACCGAATCCACTTCCAACGAAGCTCGACCGCAACCGTGTGATCAAACCATACTCGTGATCCCCGATGCCACGAACGAAGCGAGGGTCGGCTCGCGCGAGCTTCGTGTGCTCCGCGATGCCGATGGGATCTCGACCATCCAGCTCGCCCGCAGCCAGGGACCGGTCGAACTCGAGATCGTGATTGGTCCGCAGGGCCCCGTCGTGCGGGTCCGGGCGGCCCAGATCGAACTCGTGTCCGAGGGCGCCATGGCGCTCGCTTGCGAAGACTTTTCGCTGCACGCTCGCGGATCGATCGAGCTGCGAGCCGACGGCGACCTGAGTCATTTCATCGCGGGCGACCTTCAAAGCGTCGCGGCAGGCGAGATGCGTTTGGACGCGAAGGGCTTGCGTGTACGCGCTCGGCAGGGCCAGGTCCGGATCGAGGCGAGCGACAACGTGCGGATCGATGGGGAGCGCGTGCTCTTGAACAGTTAGAGATTGCCAAGGGAGCCCAGAAACATGATGATTCGTCGACATGAACACGACACGGCGAACTCGCCGCACATTGCGGTCCGCAAGAGGCATTCGATGACCATTCGAAGGGGTCTCATGCCCGACCCGAGTCTCGCGCTCGGGCTGACTCTCACGCTCTGCTTTGGCCTCGCGCTCGGCTGCCGGGTCCGACGCGACAACCCCGAGCATTGCTTCCATGCGCAGGGCGACTCGACCTGCCTCGAACGCTTCCCGGATGGATCGCTGCCCTTTTGCGCGTCCGAGAGCTGCGGCGACGCGCCCTACGGCTGCGTGGCCGAGCTGCCGGAGCCCGACTGCTACAGTCCCTGCGGGGCCGACACGCTGCTCGGCGAGGGCGAGTGTGAGGTCGCCGAGGGAGATTCGACCAGCGACACCGGCGAGACCACCGACGAGTCGACGGGTGAGCCGCCCGACTTGCCGCCTGGGCCGGAGTGCGAGCTGGACTCGGACTGCCTCGACCACGAAGGCACTCCCTTTTGCATCGGCGGTGCGTGCGAAAGTTGCTCGAGCTTGCCGGACCCAGGTCTCGGCTGCGCGATGCTGAACCCGGACCTGCCGGTCTGCCACGCCGACGAGTGCGTCGCGTGCTTTGGCGACGACCAAGAGGTCTGCAAGGCACAGTCGCTGTTCTGCTTGCCCGACACCACGCTCTGCGGTCCGTGCACGAACCACGATCAGTGCCCAGGCCAGGCCGCCTGCGACATCCTCGAGGGCCTCTGCTTCCCGGAAAACGAGGTCTGGCACGTCGACGGCGACGGCGGTGCAGACTTCACGACGCTGGCGGAGACGCTCGAGTACGTCGCGCCAGGACAAGGCCGCGACTTCGTGACCTTCATCCTGCACGAGCGCGACGGGGGCGTGGCCTACTCCGGCATGCTCCACGCGTTGGCTGCTACCGACCAGACCCTCGCGTTGATCGCTGCGCCCGGCGAGGCGCCCCAGACCACCTCGCAGAGCATCAAGGCGGGTGTGGTCGCGAACGGCGATTCCAAGATCTACGTGCGCGGCGTCGAGGTGAACGGCCAGGGAGCGATCGACGTGACCGGCTCGGGCACGGTCTACGTGGAGAACTCCGAGTTCTACGTGTCCGTCGGCCCTGCGGTCGAGCTCTCTCAAGGAGGCAAGCTCATCCTGCGTAACTCGATGCTGCGTGGCGGCTTCACGGATGTGCGGCTCGTGGTCACCACGAGTAGCTCGTCGTTCGACATCGTGTACAGCACCTTGCTCGGTTTGGGCGATGGCCTCTTGGATTGTAGCGGACTGCCGAAGCTCTCGACCCTGCGCAATAGCGTCCTCGTCGGACCGGAGGGGTCGCCCCTCTCGACATGTTCGCCCATCTCGGTCGATCTCCAGGGCAACGCCTTGTCGGAGGCCGTCGCGTCCGAGCCCAACAACACCGTGATCGGTGGCCTGCAGAGCGAGTGGTTCGCGGACGGTGGGCTCTACGACCTTCATCTCACCGACCAGGTCCCGCTCGCGCTTACCACCGCCGCGACCTGGATCGACGGCGATCCGATGACCGACATCGACGGAGATCCACGCCCCGTCGGACCGGATACGACGGACTGGGCGGGCGCGGACGTTCCTGCACCCTGACGAGCAAGCCGAGTCAGCCACCCGTGGCTGAAAGCTCGTCAGCCGCGGCGCCCGAGTGACGAGCCCTTCGTCACTGTCCCAAAGACCACCGGCAGAATCTCTTCTTTCTCGACGACCCAACCCCTGGCACGGCATTTGCCCTTGGCGCTCACGAACATGCCCTCCGAGATGCAGCAACTGACCGACCAGTACCAACTGCTGCGCAGGATCGGGCGCGGAGGCATGGGCGAGGTCTGGGCCGGCAGTCGATCCGGTCCCAACGGGATGTGGATGACCTGCGCGATCAAGCTGCTGCATCGCGAGCTGGCCGAGACCGCCCGCGACGTGGACATGTTCTTGAACGAGGCGCGGATCGCCTCGCAGCTCGACCACAGTCGGATCGTCAAGGTCATCGATGTCGGGACCGCCAACGACACGCCCTTCATCGTGATGGAGTGGGTCGATGGCGTGAACCTACGCTCGTTCACCAACGAGTCGCAAAAGCATGGTTTTTGGCCGCTGGACATCGACATCACCACGTACATCGTCGGCGAGGTCCTCGCGGCGCTCGAGTACGCCCACGACCGGACGATCGGCGGCATGGATGCCGGAGTGATCCACTACGACGTCACGCCCGGCAACATCATGATCAGCTCGAGTGGCGAGGTGAAGTTGACCGACTTCGGCATCGCTCGCTTCGCCGCGACCGCGGGCCCCCTGTCGCGCTCGGTCGGTACGCCGCGCTACATGTCGCCCGAGCAAATGACGGGGCACCCACGCCGGGAGACCGACATCTACAGCCTCGGCGTCGTGCTCCACGAGCTTCTCGACGGCCGCCGCTACCTCGAGAATTACACGGCCGACCAGTTCCAAGCCCAAGTCCTGCTCGGCTCCGCGCCCGACTTGGCGCGCACCGACGTTCCCGCTTGGCTCGACGATCTGCGTCGACGCATGCTCTCCAACCGGCCGGAGCTGCGACCTTCAGCGCGAGGCGTGCGAACCGTGCTCGTCGACAATTGCCCGCGCTACATGGCGGCGGCCGAGCAGATCAAGAATCGCGCCTACCCGCGGCTGATCGGTCGCAAGCGGTCCGGGATGACCGAGCTGTTCAACGTGGGCGCGATCCAGACCGCGATCCGCAAGCAGATGCTGGGCGCCACGCCCACGCCGAGCATGGTCGCCGGTGCATCGACGGGCAACTCACCGAAGGACCCCGAACAGGCCGTCGCGACCGAGCTCGAGCTGCCCAAGCCGATCGCGGCCAACGAAAGGGTGTTCAGCGACCATGATTCGTCCGACGTGCCCGCGTTCACCCGCCACTCGGGGAGTCGGACACCCGCGAACGCAGCGGCGCAGACCCGAGCCGACGAGCCCGGCTCGCTCGGCTCGGTCGGGGAAGCGAGCGCCCTCCACAACCCGCAGACGCTCACCTCGGATCGCCGAGATCAGCTCCGAATTCCGGCGTCGAGCTCGGGCGATGCGATCGAGGTGACCGAGGAGCTCACGCCCATCGACGTCCAGCGGGCATTGCAACTCCAGGCCAGCACGAGCTCGCGGTCGCAGGAGATCGAGGCTCCCATCGAAGTCACCCACCAGCTCGCGCCGGTGTTCTTCGATGCGACGGGCGGCTCGAGCTCTGTCGAACCCTCGCAGTGGTCGAAGTCGAACTCGGTCGTCCTCGTCGAGTCGGTGGCACCCCCTTCACCACCGACCCCTCAGGTCGCGCGCCCTTCTTGGTCCATGGTCGCGGCCTTGGTCGCCATCGGGTTGCTCTCGGTGCTCTCGGTGTCGTTGCTGATCAAGATATCGCAGGGCTCCGAGCGCGGGGACGAGATCGCGTCGCCCGTCACGGTGGGCCCCTCAGCGGTGCCGGCGTCCGTTGGGGACAGTGACAAAGCCACGAGCGCGACCGTCACGGTCATCGAGCCGAGTGTGATCGTGGTGCCGCCCCAGCCGAGCGAGCGGGTGGCCGATGCCGATGCCGAGGGCGAGTCCAACGACGCCGAGCTCCCGCCCGAACCCGAGCCCGCACCCGTGGTCGAAGCCAAGGTCGAGCCCACCAAACCGGCGACCAAGCGCCCTCCAACCCAGCCAGCCAAACCCGCGCCCAAGGTGGGGGTGAGCTTCCTGTTCGACGTCGAGACGGGCGAGGTCGAGATCGCCGGGGTCTCTCGGCCGATCAAAAATGGGGCCGCCTATGTCGCGGTCAGCTCGGGCAAGAAGCACGCGATGCGCTTCAAGCCAGAAGGCGCAGATGCATGGCAGACCATCGGCAAGCTCGACGCTCAAGCGATCGCGCCAGCGGGCTACGTCGTCAGTTTTCAAAAGGGGACGCTCTCGATCCAGGTGCGGCAGGGAGGGACGAAGTGACCGCCGAGCTCCCGCAGACCGGGCAGGTCCTCGGCCAGCGCTACGAGCTGGCCGAGCGACTCGGCGACGGGGGCATGGCCGTGGTCTACCGAGCCTTCGACCGCGTCGAGGGTCGTCAAGTCGCGCTCAAGCTGCTCACTCCGCGCTACCTCGGCCGGCCCGAGCGAGAGCAGCGGATCATCGACGAAGCCGAATACCTCCGGCAATTGCGTGGTCATCCCAACATCGTCGAGCTCGTCGACGCGGGCCGCTTCGCCGACCACCACGACTGGCCCTTCCTCGCGACCGAGTTGCTGGCTGGTCGCGCGCTTCACTGGATCTTGATCGACCGTACCTTCAGCCGGGCGAACATCCACACGATCGCCGCCCAGCTGGCTGCCGCGCTCGAGACCTGCCACGCCCATGGCATCGTCCACCGCGACCTGACCCCCGCCAACGTGTTCGTCGACGAGGCGACGATGCAGGTCGAGCTCTTCGACTTCAGCCACGCGGGCTCGCTCACGACCCCGCGCTTGCCCTCGGGCTCGGGCGGGCGACTCACGGGCATCCACGACATCCCGGGCACGAGCGGCTACATGGGCCCCGAGCAAGCGATGGCGGCTCCCGCGGTCGCGGCCATGGACGTGTTCGCGTTCGGCGTGCTGCTCCACGAGCTGATCACGGGGCGCAACCCCTTTCCCGACTCGGACCGCAGCCGCTACATCCAGGCCCAGCGAGCCGGAGGCTTGAAGGTGCCGCGCCTCGATGCGTGGGCGTACCAGCTGCCCGAGGCGTGGGCCGACCTCATCGAGAGCTGCACCGACAACGAACTGGTGAAGCGACCCACGATGGCACGGGTCGCGTCGTTGCTCGAGACGATCGATGTCCCGCTCGCGCAGTTGGACGGCGACACCACGCAACCAATCGATGTCCACGTGCTCGAGCATCTGCGCGAGGGCTCGATCCACGCGCGCCACGAATCGACGGAGCGACTCGGCGCGAAGGAGCTGGCCCAACTCCAGCATCCGGCGACGAGCTCCGCGAGCCTGGATGACGCGCCGACGATCCGCCGGCCGGTCGAGTCTGCGGGCTTCGGCGACTGGACTCGGCGGCCACGCGCTGGGTCGGCCCTCGCAGCCGAAGCCGTGGCCGTCTCGGCTCCCGTGCCCGAGTCGTCCTTCGCGGTTTCCGAGCCGAGCCCCGTTCTCGAGCCCGCATTTGCGCGCAAGAGCGCCCCACCCGTTTTCGTCCTCGCGCCGCTGGAGCACGAACCAGAGCCGAGCTCCGAGTTCGACGACATTGCCGAGGTCGAGCCGCCTCTCGCGGCTCGCCGGCGCCGACTGCCGCTCGCGCTCGGGTTGATCATGTTGGTCATGGCGCTCGGCTTGGCGCTCTGGGGGGCCTCGCGCATGTTTGGTTCGGATGGCGAGACGCCGACGAGCCCTGCCGACACCTTGGCGGCGCCACCTTCGATGCCCGAGCCGACGCTGCCCGAGCCGAACATCCAGCCCACGCAGCCCTCGCCCAGCGAGCCAGCGATCGGCCCCGATCCACGCGAGCTCGACCCGCTCCCCCGCGAGTCTGAAGAGCCCGAGTCTGTCGACCCCGCCCCAAAGCCTGCGGCGAAGAAGAGCCCGCCCGCGCTCAGCGGCACGGGAGCTCCACCACCCCCCGAAGACGACCCCCCGGCGCCGAACCCCTGCGACTCGGTCGAGAAGGAGGGTCGAGCGGCCCGCGACGCGCTCGCGTGGTCGACGGTCATCAAGCTGACCAGCAAGAAGCGCTGCTGGGCATCCGACGACGAGCGAACTCGACTGCGCGTCGAGGCCCTGATGCAGGCCCGCGAGTGGGCCGAGTGCGTCGCAGCGGCCGAAGCATCCACGGATGCCAAGGTGCTTCGATGGTCCAAATTCTGCGCAAACCATCTGTGACGCGATCATGCGAGTGCTCCACCCAACCAACCCCGTGAACGCCATGCGCCAAGCAACCCACCAGCACCCGCTCGCCTGCCTGCGCTTGCTGGTTTGCAGCGTCGTGCTCGGGCTGTCGAGCTTCGCCGCGAGCCCCGCCGCGGCCGCGCCCGCAGCCGAGTCCGAGTCCGACGAGCGGCCCGTGCAGACGGTTCGCTTGCTCGTTCAAGTCGACGCCGAGGTCGGCGAGGACGCGACCCACTACCGCGCGCGCATGCTCGAGGGGATCCAGCCGATCCTCGCCAACGCCGGCTTCGAACTCGTCGACGACGTGACGGCCGACGCGAGCGTCCGCGTGAGCTTGAAGGTCGACGACCTCGACAACTTCGTGTTCCACCTCGAGACCGAGATCACCGTCGGTGACCAACACACGGCGCTCGACCACACCAAGTGCGAGGACTGCCTGCTCGACAAGCTCTACCCCGCGATGGACCAGCAGGGGCCCCGCATCGTCGATGCTCTGCGCGTGGCTCGGGTTCACTCGGGTACCCAGGTGGTCGACTCGGATGTACCTCCAGAAGCGCGAGAGGTCGCCGCCATCGGTCCGCTCGGCGGCGTCGGCATCGGCGTCGCTGCGCTCGGGCTCGGAGCGACGATCGCCGGCGCGGTCGAGCTCTCGAAGGGCAAGGTGTATGATCCCAACACCATCGACAGCCCGAATCCCCAATTCACCGACCACCAGCCCGCCGGCCGAGCCTTGCTCGGGGTCGGGATCGCGTCCGTGGCGGTCGGCGTCGCTCTGCTCGTGACCGATGTCGCTATTCGAGCCAAGAAGCGCCGCAACAGGCAAACGAGCGCTCGAGCGTACTTTCCCGTGATCGATGGAGACGTCTTCGGCGTCGGCCTGATCCAGAAGTTCTGATCGATGAAACGAGACATGACGATGATCACCATGATCCACACGAACAAGCTTCTCGTCGCTGCCGCCGGAGTCTCCTTGGGTGCGCTGCTCTCTGCGTGTCCCGGCTCCGAGCCGAGCTCCGAGCACTGTTTTCATGCGCAGGGCAACGAGACTTGCGTCGAGCGCTACGGGGACGAACGGCCCTTCTGCGCCGCCGAGTGTGGCGAGGGCTACTCCGAAAACTACGGCTGCGTCGCCGAGGAGCCCGCCGACCTCGCCTGCTACTCGCCATGTGGCGGG
>JAMHUH010000068.1:0-16667 GCA_035904925.1 Nannocystaceae bacterium | reverse complement strand
GAGGCTGGTTCGGGTCTTCGGGGCGGCTGGGGTGGTCTTGCGTGGGGTCTTCATCTGGTCGAGGGCTTGGGCGCGAGAAGTCTGTCGGGTGCGCCGACCCAGTGTCTGCAAGCATTCGGGCTATCGCATTCGCCAGTCGGCCTATGCGCTGAGCTTCGTCGGCGTGCTGAAGAAGGGCCTGGTCCTCGGCGCCTCGATCGGGCCCAACATGGGCGGTCGGATCGAAGGGCTCAAAGGTGCGCCCGACGAGACCTGGGAGGTTCGACCCGGCGTGATCTGGTCGCTGACCATCGCCCGCTTCTGAGCGCTCGTCCCCCAGCGAGCCCCTCAGTGAACGAAGCGATGAAAGATGCCCGGCAGCGGCGTCCTTCGCTCGACCGCAGCCCCGACCGGCAAGGGCGAGAGCTCGACCAGCTCGCTGCGCGCGAGCGGCTGCTCGACGTTGACCAGCGCGTAGCCGCGGCCGCCGATCAGCATGATGTCGACCACCGCGCCGCCCAGATCGATCACGCTCGCCTTGGTGCTCGGATCGAAGTCGGCGGGCAGCTCGAGCAGCCCGCGCTCGACCGCGCTGATCCACAAGCGCGGCTGCCCGCCCTCGCTCGCGCGCACGTACGCGAGGTTGGTCCACTCGCTGTAGATCTCGGTCGCGATCAGCTTGACTGGCTCATGCGTGCCGCGGTCGACATGCTCCTCGAGCACCGGCGGGTTGGACAGCGCGCCGCCGCCGTTGAGCAGCGCGCCGCTGTCGACCTCGAGCTTGCCGGCCGCGATCGGCAGGGCGGTCAGGTCGTGACCGTGGCCGTCCATGATCCCGTAGTGGAGCAGCAGGTAGAGCGTGCCGCTCTCGGGGCCGCGCGCGACCAGCTCGCCCGCGTAGTAGCTGCCGTTGATCGCCGAGGGCAGCGTGAAGTCTTGGACCCGCTCGGGCGCACCTGGGCCGATCCGAAACCCATCGGCGTAGATCGGTTGAACGACGTCGTCGATCGCGATCATCCAGGCGCCGCTGCGCACGAACACGTCGTAGGCCTTGGCGAACATCTCGGGCCGCCGATGCAGCTCGCGCAGCGGCGAAGCGGCGGCGAGATCGACCACGCCGACCGCGTTGCCCTGACCGAGGAAGACCTGATCGCCGACCATCATCAGCCCGGCCGGCGAGACCGTGCCGAGTTCGAAGCTCGCGCTCGGACCCGAGCTCGGCTCGACCGACCAGACCGCCAACTTCCACGCTTCGGGGCCGCCCGCGACCGCGACGTAGCGATCGCTGCCATCGTGAGCGAGCCTGCCCATGAAGTGGTCGGGCCAGTTCGAGACCGGCATCGCGTCCCGCGACTGAACCACGCCGACGCTCGGCCCGCTCGCGCGCGTCGAGGTCGGTCCCATCGAGCTCGAGCCGATCGGCGGCTCGACCAAGGCGATCGGCAGGATGCTGACGATCGCCTGCTCGGGCAGCAGCGTGTGAACCAGCAGATGCGTGCGCGCGGGCTCGACCCACGCGGCTGGGGTCGCGGGCTTGGGCGGCGTCTCGAGCTCGGTCACGGGATCCTTCGTTCGCTCGCCAGGGCCGGCCTTGGCGTCGCTGACCGCGTCGCTGCCCGTGGTGGGCTGACAAGCGAGCACGAGCAGGCCGAGCAACGAGGCGACGAAGCGACGCGACATGCCTGATCTTGTACCACCGCGGCCGCCGCCCCCGGAAAGCCGAGCGAGCGGGCCCGAAGTGGGCGAGAGTTCGCGCGATGCAGACCGGATCGCAGGACATCGACGAGGCCCAGCTCGACCTCGCGTTGCGCGAGCACTTCGGCTTCTCGAGCTTTCGCCCGGGCCAGCGCGAGGCGATCGAGGTCTTGCTCGAGCGCCGCCGCCTGCTCTGCATCCAGCCGACCGGCCACGGCAAGTCGCTGCTCTACCAGCTGCCGGCGACCTTGCTCGTGGGCATGACGGTGGTCGTCTCGCCTCTGCTCGCGTTGATGCGCGACCAGATCACCCAGCTGGTCGAGCGCTTCGGGATCTCGGCCGCGTCGATCAACTCCGACCAGCTCGACGAGGAGAACGCCGAGGCCGTCGCGGCCGCCCGCGCTGGCCAGCTGCGGATCTTGTTCGTCGCGCCCGAGCGGCTCGACAACCTCGCCGACTTCGAATTCCTGCTCGGGCTCGACGTCGCGCTCTTGGTCGTCGACGAGGCCCACTGCATCTCGACGTGGGGCCACGACTTTCGACCCTCGTATCGGCGCATCGTCGACGCGGTCAGGGCCTTCGCCACCCGGCGGCCCGACCTGCGCGTGCTCGCGCTGACGGCCACCGCCAACGATCGAACCGAGGCCGACATCGTCGAGCTGCTCGGCACCGACGCGCGCGCGCTCGAGGTCCATCGCCAAGGCATGGATCGACCCAACCTCGCGCTCGAGGTCCACGGCGTTCAGGGCTTGCCGGCCAAGCTGGCCCGGCTGCGCTTCGTGGTCGCGCGCGAGCTCGAGCGGCTGCGGGTCGCGGGCACCGGCGGCTCTGGGATCCTCTACTGCGCGACCCGGGACCAGACCGAGATCGCCGCCGGCTTCCTGCGCGAGCACGGGATCGAGGTCGTGGCCTATCACGCCGGGCTCGAGCCCGATCACAAGCGCGAGCTGCAGCGAGCCTTCACCCAGAGCGAGGTCCCGGTGATCGCGGCGACCAACGCTTTGGGCATGGGCATCGACAAGTCCGACATCCGCTTCATCGTTCACGTCGACGTGCCGGGCTCGATCACCGCCTACTACCAGGAGGTCGGCCGGGCCGGGCGTGATGGCCAGCCCGCCCGCGGGATCCTGCTCTTCGACGAGCAGGATCGCGAGGTTCAGGACTACTTCATCCGCTCGGCCCAACCGACGCTCGATGACTTCGCGACCCTGCGCCGGGTCATCGCCGAGGCCGAGCAGCTCGGCGAGTCGATCACCCTGGGCGGGATCAAAGCGCGCTCGGGTCTGCACCCGACCCGGGTCACCGTCGTGCTCGCAGAGCTGATCGAGCAAGGCTTCGTCGTCAAGCAGCTGGCCGGGCGCACCCAAGTCTACGTCCCCAGCGATCGCTCGGACGCGCCCAGCTTGCAGCGCTACGAACGACAATTGCAGGTGCGCACGCACGAGTTCGACGCGATGCTCGGTTACGCTCGGCGCGAACCCGACTGTTTGATGCAGACGCTGCGTCAGGCGTTGGGCGACCTCGAGGCGGCGCCCTGTGGTCGCTGTGATCGCTGCCTCGCCTCGGCCGATGACCACGACCCCGAGCACGCCCAGTGGAGCGCCCGTGCAAGCGCCTGGCTCGAGACCCGCCCGCTGCCGATCTCGGCCACGCGCTACCCCAAGCTCGACGAAGGCCTCGCGCTGCTCGACGGCCCCCTGCGTGGCCCGACCTACGCCGCGTTCATGCGCGGACGAACGAAGGCCGCGATGCTCGAGCCTCGCTTGCTCGAGCTGCTCGCGGGCGGGCTCGATCGCCTGCGCGAGCGCTACACCTTCACCAGCGTCGCGCTGCTGCCCTCGCGCACCTGGGCGCAGCGCGAGGCGCTCGGGCAGTGGTTGGCCGCGACGCTCGAGGTCCCGCTGCTCGAGCTCGTTGCCTACCGAAGTGACGAGTCGCCCGCTGCCCGCCAAGGCACGCTCGCCAACAACGATCAGCGGCGCGAGAACGTCAAGGGTGGCTTCGTGCTCGGACCCGACGCGCGCCGGGTCCCGCGTGGCGCCCTGCTCTTGGTCGACGACTACATCGGCTCGGCGTCGACCCTGCGCGAGGTCGGGACGCTGCTGCGCAAGGCCGGCAAGCTCGACCAAATGATCGTCCCGCTGATGATCGCCCGCGTTCGCTGGAAGCTGGGCGCGCCCGGGATGATCTGAAGCCTACAGACCGCCGCTCAGGCGTCGAACTCGTCGTTCATGCCGAGGTCGGGATCGAGGATCTTCGTGCTCCCGTCCGGCAGATCGACCCAGAGCCGGCCATCGACCAAGCGCGCCCGCCAGCCCGCTTTGCCGCGCCCGACCCACTGGTGACGGATCGTCGTCTCGGCCACGTTGGCGTCGATGCCACCGCGCCGCGCCGCGCCGAGCACCGAGCGCATCACGAACTCGCGGAAGAGTCGGTAGGTCTGGCCGAAGATCTCGGGCTCGCGCGCGGCCGCGACCTCGAGCGCGACGTAGGCCCCGAAGATGTCGGGCGCCTGCTGCTCGAGCAGGCGCGGGACCTCGGCCGCACACTCTTCGGCCAGGGGATCGAGCGGCTTGCCAGCGCGCTCGCGCTCGAGCGTGCGGCGTAGCGCGACCGCGAAGCTGCCCTGGGAGAGCACCGGCATGAAGGGCTCCAGCCAAGCGGTTGCGTGGGTGAGTGCGCGTTCGATCAGTGGGTTCGACTGCATGGGGTTCGGCCTCGACGACGAGCCATGCTCGTCTAACCTTCGGTGTCGTTTCGGGGCCATTCCGTCTAACTAAATTTTCATCGCGATCTCACATTTTCGCCGATCGACTCCACGGGGCCGCACAGGCCATGACCCGGTCTTTCGAACGGTTTGGGGTCCTTCGGAGATCGCGTTGGCCACGCGTGCGCTCGAGTTTCCACGTGGGTTCGGCCAACGCCACGTCCACGGGTTCCTCGTCAGATCGGCGAGGCCCGCCGCGAAGGGGTTCGCACATGCGAACCACCATCCTCCCCATCCTCGTCAGCTGCTTGACCCTCGCCGCTTGCGACGTCCCCGAAGACGACGCGGAGCTCGGCGACGACGCGGAGCTCGACGTCGAGTTCGAACCCGAGCTCGACCCGCTCGAGGGGACGATCGCGCTCGATCCCAGCGAGCGCGACGAGCTCGAGTTGCTCGCGCCCGACGAGGACGCGCAGACCGTCTCGTGCGACCTCGGGTTGCCCACCCAGGTGCTCGCTGGACCCTCGGGCAGCGCGACCGCCAAGGGGCACATCTACGGGATCGCGTCCGCGCTCTACTTCCTCGACGCCGTCCGCCCGAACTTCCCTTGGTTGCTCAACTGGACGATCAAGGCCGGGACCACGACGGTCGCGGGTCTGAACCAGCCCTCGACCTTCTTCTTTGCATCCGACGGCACGCCGATCGACGTGATCATGCAGCTGCCGGCCGGCGCGGTGCCGGGCGTCAGCTACAACCTCCAGGTCCGGCTCTACACAGCGTCGAGCCAGCTCGCGTGCACCGATCAGGTCAGCGTCCAGCTGGCCAACTGTGGTTCGGTCGGCTGGTGGTGGCAGAACAATTGGCCCACGCCTGGCTACGATGGCGCCAACTGCCTGGTCGCCTACGTCCCCGGCGGATCCCAACCATTCGTCTGGTCCAACAATTGGTACGTGAAGGCGACCAACGGCAACCAATGTTCGGTCGGCACCTTCGACGGCGCCAACTGCTATGTCGGATCGGCGCCGGCCGGGCACTCGGCCTTCATCTGGGGCAGCGCGTTCTACTTCAGCTACTGAGTGTTCGAATCGAGGCGCTCGAGCGCGCGCTGGCTATCTCGAGCGCGCTGGCTACGATGCCAGCGATGCCCTCGAAGGTGCGAGCACGTTCACGATCTTGGCTCCCCGGCTTGCTCGCGCTGGTCTCGATCGCCGCCTGCCAGCACGGTCGCGCGCTCGAGCAAGGCCGCGTGGTCCCGACCCCGGCGATGCTCGCCGCCCACTGCGAGGACGCGATCGGCGAGCGTCGGATCGAGCGCTTCGAATTCGGCGAGGTCACGATCCTGGTCGCGATCGGCTACGACCTCGCCAACACCATCTTGATCCACGGGCCCACGGGCAACGTGGTCGTCGACGCGATGAGCAGCCCGATCCGGGCCAACCAGGCCAAGCAGGACTTGCTCGCGGCCGCGCCCGGGCCCCTGCTCGCGCTGATCTTGACCCACAGCCACATCGATCATGTCGGCGGCGCGACGGCTTGGGCGCCCGAGGGTTCGGCGACGCCGATCTGGGCCACGGCGCCCTTCACCGAGCACTTCTTCGGCCAGTACGGCGTGTTTCAGAAGGCCGAGCAGGTTCGCGGGCGCCGGCAGTTCGGCGCGGGCGTGAGCGAGGCCGACCTGCCCTGCTCGGCGCTCGGCGCCCGGCTCGACTTCGAGGCGGGCGGACGCGAGCAGGGCATCGGCGCGGGCATTCGACTGCCGACCCAGACCTTCAGCGGTCGGACCACGCTCGAGCTCGGCGGCGTGACCCTCGAATTGGTCGAGGCCCACGGCGAGACCGACGATCAATTGTTCGTATGGTTGCCGGCGCAGAAGGTCTTGCTGGCCGGCGACAACATCTATCACGCCTTCCCCAACCTCTACACGATCCGCGGGACCACGCCGCGCCCGGTCGAAGCCTGGATCGCCAGCCTCGACGCGATGCGCCGGCTCGAGCCCGAGCTCTTGATTGGTTCGCACACCGTCCCGATCGTCGGCCACGATCCGATCGCGAGCGCGCTGCGTGACTATCGCGACGCGATCGCCTGGCTGCGCGCGAGCGTGGTCCGAGCCGCCAACGCTGGCCGCACGCGCGAGCAGATCGTCGACGAGGTCAGCCTGCCCAAGCGCCTCGCCGAGCAGCCGCTGCTGCACGAGCTCTACGGTCAGATCGATTGGTCGGTGCTCTCGATCTACGACGCCGAGCTCGGCTGGTTCGACGGCCGGCCCGAGCTGCTCTATCCCTTGCCCAGCGCCGAGCTGGCTGCCCGCGAGGTCGAGCTCATGGGCGGCGTCGAGTCGGTCCGCGCGGCCGCACGTGCGAGCGACGATCCTCGCTTTGGCCTCCACCTGCTGGCCAAGCTGCGGGTCAGCGGCCTCGTGCCCGAGGACCAACGCGAAGCGCTCGAGCGCGATTATGCGGCGGCCCTGCGCGCGGTCGCGGCCGGGGTCGCCAACACCAACGGGCGCGGCTATCTGTTGAGCTCGGCGCTCGAGCTCGAGCGCGGCCCCAATTCGATCGAGGCCCCGCAGATCAGCGACGAGTTCCTGCGCGAGATCCCGATCGAGCTCTTCTTCGAAGCGATGCCGGCTCGCCTGAAGCTCGATCAGGCCGGCGGGGTGCACGAGACCCTGCGGATCGACCTGAGCGACCTCGATCGCAGCGTCTGGGTCACCCTGCGCGAGGGCGTGGTCGAGGTCGCGTGGGCGCAGGCCTTTCCGGGCACGCCCGAGCCGATCGCGAGGCTGACGACCGAGAGCCTGACCTGGAAGCGGATCGCTCTGCAGCTCGACACCGCCGGGCAGGCGGTGCTGGCTGGCAAGCTCGAGATCGAGGGCCCGCTCGGGCGAGTGCAGGACTTCTTCGATCGCTTTGATCGCGGGATCTAGGCCTCGATCAGACCCGCGAGCTCGAAGCGACTACTCGCCGGCGGCGGCGATGAACTCGTCTTCGGTCATGACCGCGACGCCGAGCTCTTCGGCCTTGGCCAGCTTCGAGCCGGCCTTCTCGCCGACGATCAGCAGATCGGTCTTGGCCGAGACGCTGTCGGTGACGGTCGCCCCGAGCTCGGCGAGCTTGGCCGAGATGGCCTTGCGATCCATGTTCTGCATGGTCCCGGTGACGACGACCTTCTTGCCCTTGAAGGGGTTCTCGCCCGCGTCGGCGGCCGGCTTGGGCTTGGCGGGCGCGGGCGCCTTCTTGGCGGCCTTGGCCGCGGGCGCGCCGAAGAGCGCGACGAGGTCGTCCTCGCCGTAGACGGGGATCTCGAGCTCTTCGGCCTTCTCGAGCTTCGAACCAGCCTTGGCGCCGGCGAAGAGCATGTCGGTCTTCTTCGACACGCTGCTGCTGACCTTGGCACCGAGGGCTTCGAGCTTGGCGGTTGCGTCTGCGCGGTCGACCTCGGTGAAGGTGCCGGTGATGCAGACGGTCTTGCCGGCGACGTCGATCTTGGATTTGGCGGGCATGCGCAATCCCTACCATGCGCGATTCCCCGCCTGGAAGTGGGGTCCCGTCGATTGCAGCCCGAGGCCCCCGAAGCCCGCCTACTGACAGGTCGAGTTGTCGTTGGGGTTGATGAGCTCGCAGCCCATCGCGCCCTCGCCACACGACCCCGGGTCGTTGCAAAAATCGCAGGCCTGCGCGGTCGGGTTGCTGCAATCGGGATCGAAGGCCCCGCAGCCGCAGTCGCAGCCGTCGTGGGTGTCGTAGTAGTCGGGATCGCAGGTCCACTCGGGCGGCGCCTCCATGGGCGTGTCGTCCATGTCCGTGATGGTCACGGGCAGCGTGATTCGGTTGTTGGTGAAGTCGAGCTCGTCGAACACGTGGGCGAAGTTGATGTCGATCTCGAGCTGGTAGTCGCCGGGCACGACCCCGGTGATGTCGACCCACTGGCAGTCGAGGTGGCTGTCGTAGATGTCGGCCCAGCCGATCGAGATGCCCTGCGTACCGTCGAAGAGCGGGTACTGGCCGGGGCCCGCGTCCGGCGTGAAGGGTGCGAAGTCGATGAGCGCGAAGGCCTGCTTGTGGCCCGTCGCGACCTCGTTGCCTTGGCCATCGAGCAGGCGATAGGCCGCGTACTGCGAGAAGTGGAAGTGCCCATGACAGGCGCCCCATTCGAAGTTCTCGGGGTTCGCGTCGGGGTTGCCGACGATCAGATCGGCGGTGCCGACGTTGGGCGTATGGGTCGAGAAGCGCAGGAGTCGACGGGTGCCGGGCTCGACGACGCAAGCCTCCTCGACCGCGCAGTCGTTGGGCGCGAACTCACGGGTTTCGGTGTAGGCCGACGCCGCGATCTTGTCGACGACCAAGGTCATGTCGATGTCGGGAAGGAGATCCGGCTCACCGGTTTCGGTCGTGTCGGTGGTGTCCGTCGTGTCGGTCGCGTCCGTCGTATCGCCGACGTCCGTGCTCGTGTCGGTCGACTCGGACTCGCTGCTGGTCGGCTCGGGGCCGGTCGTGCCCGTCTCGCTGTCCGTGGACGTGTCGCCAACCTCGTCGGTGGAGCCGCCCCGATCCGGGCAGCCAAACAAGATGGAGAGCGGGAGGATGGACACGAGACGACGAAGCTGCATGGGCGCCCCTCGATGGGCCCGGCGCGCGCGTCCTTCACGTAGGCTGGTCTGCGCTTGCTGAAATCCCATGGCCCGAGTCCGATCACTCGATCGCGTCGAGCAAGCGGGCCTCGAACTCGGGGCCCGCGGCGACCTGATCGACGAAGGCGTCGACTCGGGCGCGGACGCTGGCGAGCCGGGCCAGCTCGGCCAACGAGGCCGCGGCCTCGCGCTCGACCACCGCCAGCCCGAGCAGGGCATCGAGCTCGCGCCGCAGCGCCGCGGCGTCGAGCTCGGGCGCGAGCGCCTGCTCGAAGACCAGGGCGACCTGATCACGAAAGCCCGGGTCGTCGAGCACCCGCACGAGCGCGTCGGCGAACGCGGGCGCGAGGGTCTCGTCGTCGAGCAAGCCCTCGAAGAGCGCGACGCCCTCGGCCTCGCCCAGCGCCGAGGCCAGAGCCAGCTCGAGCTCCAGGGCCCGATGGGCGTCGCTCAGGTGGCGATGGAGGCGATCGGCTCGCTTGTTCGGATCGCTGCCGAGCCGCTGCTCGAGCGCCGCCGCCAAGCCGGGATCGACGAGGCGATCGGCGACGCGATCGGCCAGCCGAGCCGCGCCGCCGGCCTCGACCAAGAGCGCAGCCCCGAGCGCATGGCCGGCTGCCCCGAGTCGCCGCACCAGCGCGAGCTCGAGTTCGGCGACCAGCTCGGGTCGGGTCAGGCGGGCGTCGACATGGCTGATGAAGCCGGCCGCGATCGCGTCGATCTCGACGCTCGGGTTGGCGCGCGCGTACTCGGCCAACGCAGCACGCATGATCGGTGTGGCTTGCAAGCTGGCGAAGAAGTCGGCGCTCGAGCGCTCGAACTTCGGCTCGAGCGCGACCCGAGCGAGCAATTTTTCGCTCGCGTCGACGACCTCGGGCGCGCTCGCGAGGCGGGTGAAGGCCCGCTCGAACGCACGATCGAGGGCGGGGTCGGCGAGCGCGAGCTCGAAGCCTTCGCGGGCGTCCGCGCGCAGCTCGTCGCGCTCGCTCGTCGCCGCGCGCTGGGGCTCGGCCTGGGTCGGAAGCTCGGGCGCGGGCTCCTTGCACGCGAGCACGAGCGCCAGCACGACCAGCGGCACGCGGCTCGACGACTCGCCGCTCACGTCAGGCCCCGAGCTGCTCGCCGGGCAAGAAGGGCTGACCCGCAGCGAGGTCGCGCGCCTTCATCCGCCGCTTGCCGGGCACCTGCACGTCGGCGATGCACACCGCCCCATGTCCGCACGCGACGTGCATGCCCTGCTCGTCGACGCCGAGCACCTGGCCCGGCGCCGCGACGCCCTCGCGCTCGCTCGGCCCGGCCGCGAACAACTTGATGACCTCGCCGGCCCGCGACGAGAACGCGCCCGGCCACGGGTCCATGCCGCGCACGTGATCGATGACCTGCTTGGCCGTCGCGCTCCAGTCGACCTGGCCCTCTTGCTTGTCGAGCTTGGCGGCGTGGGTCGCTTCGCCGGGCAGCTCGGACTGCGGCGTCGCGGCGGGGACGTCGGGGAACTCGGCCAGGAATTCGTCGAGCAGCTCGCCGCCGAGCTCGGCCAGACGATCGAAGAGCTCGCCCGAGGTCTCGCGCGGACCGATCGGCGTGCTGCGCATGCGAAACACCGCCCCGGTGTCGCAGCCTTCGTCCATCTGCATGATCGCCACGCCGGTCTGCGCGTCGCCGGCCAGGACCGCGCGCTGGATCGGCGCGGCGCCGCGCCAACGCGGGAGCAGCGAGCCGTGCACGTTGACGCAGCCGTACTTGGGCAGCTCGAGCACGTCGTTGGGCAAGATCCGACCGTAGGCGGTGACGACGATCAGCTCGGGCGCCCAGGGCTCCAACGCCGCGCGCAGCAAGCCGCCGCGGACCTTGCTGGGTTGGATCACCGGCACGCCGAGCTGCTCGGCGGCGACCTTGACCGGCGGCGGCGTCAGCTTGCGCCCGCGCCCGGCCGGGCGATCGGGCTGACTGACCACGCCGACCAAATTGCAGCGGCGATGGACCGCGCGCAGCGAGGCGAGCGAAAACTCGGGCGAGCCCATGAACACGACGCGCAGCATCTAATCGGGCTCCTGCAGGTGAGCGAGGTAGGCCGAGCGCATCGCGTCGTCGGCCAAGATGTCGAGCGCCTCTTCGATCGCCGCTCGCAGCTCACGAAGCTCGCGGCCGTGCCGGCCAAGGCTCTCGTGCTCGAGCGCGTCGTCGGCGAAGGTCGAGAGCAGCTCGGCGTGGGCCTGACGAATCTCGCTGCGGGCGGCGTCGCGGGCGACCCCGAGCAGCTCGAAGTAGTCGCCCTCGCGAGCGAGGCGCAGGCGCTCGAGGATCCGCTCGCTGTCGACTTGCGCCGGCGCGCGCGAGTCCTCGCCATGGGCCGCCAAGCCGAGCTCGTCGGCGTGGGCCAAGTCGACCATGCCGGCCAGCTCGAGCACCCGCAGCAGCGCGAAGAGGCCGAGATCGTCGGCGCCCTCGGCCAGCAGCGCCGCGACGCCGTGACGACCATCGAAGCGAGCGAGCAGGCTCTCTTCCTCGGGCAGGAGGCGCAGCTGCTCGGCCGCGGCCGCAGCTCGCTCGGCTTGGTCGCGGCCCAGCGACTCGCGCAAGCGCGGGACCAAGGGCCCTCGGCCAGCCGCGCGCAGCAACACTTGCTCGAGATCGCCAGGTTCGAAGCGGTGGCGGATGCCGTCGAGCAAGACCACGGGCATGGCCAGATCGAGCTGGATCGGCTCGTCGGTCCGTTCGCCCGGCTCGGTGCTGAAGCTGCCCTCGGACCAAGCGAAGGTCGAGTCGATCACCCGGGCCAAGTGATCGCGAAGCAAGCTCTCGAGCTCGCGCGGTTTGAGGAAGCCGGCGTCGACCAGGAGCTGGCCGGCCCGGCGTGGTTCTTTGGCCGCGAGCCGTCGCGCGGTCTCGTACTGCGGGCGCGTCAACACGCCGCGGCGCAGCAGCCCGTCGATCAAGCGATCGCTGGTCGCGTTGCTGCGCGCGAACACCAGCTCGCCCTCGTGCATCCACAGCTGCTTCTCGATCCGCTGCCGATGCAGACGCAGGCGGCCGGTGAAGCGCTGCTGGTGGAGCTGCCAGAGCAGGCTCGGGACATCGGTGTCGCCGCCGAGCTTGCCCGCTTCGGGCATGGTCGTGTCGAGGCGAGGCCGGGCCGCGGCGCTCGGGCGAGCGCGGGGCTCGGGCTCACGGCGGGTCGGCGACTCGCTCGGGCGCGGCCGCAGGCTCGCGCTGGCTGCTGGCGCCTCGACATGCTCGGGCGCGGGCTCTTGCCAAGGCGACTGCTCGCGTCGCAGCGGCCGCGGAGGTGCGTCGAGCCGGACTGTCCCGCGCTCGCGCTCGTCCTCGCGTGGGCGACCGAGCTCGTCCGCGCGCGCGACCGAGGATCGGTCCTCGCGTGGGCGCGCGGGCGTAGCCATGTTGGGCCGCAAGGGGCCGCGATCGCGATCGCCCCCGAGCGCGCGCGTGCGGGTCTCGCCTTCGCGCGAGAGCACGCGACCGGTGTCGTCTTCGTCTTCGCCCTCGTCGTCGTGGTCGTCGAGATTCTCGAGATCGTCGAGGTCCTCGAGATCCTCGGGCTCGCGCTGCGGCGGGCGAGCGAGCGGGCTCGGGCGCGTCCGTGGCCACGGCTCGCTGCGCTCGTCGAGCTCCGGGATCCGAGTCGAAGGCGGTGGCAAGCGAGCAGGCCGATCGGGTCGGCGACCGAGCAAGACCGCGCTGCCTCGACCCGGCTCGGCGCTGCCTCGACTCGGCTCGGCTCGACTCGGCTCGGCTCGGCTCGACTCGGCTCGGCTCGGTTGCGGTCGCTCGGGCGCTCGACCCCAACGCCCCGTCGCCTCGCGGGCCGGCGCTCGCTCGTCACCCGGCCGCGGGAGCCCGCGCGAGGTCCCCTCGTCGCTGATCCGAACGCGCGTGCTCGGACGTTCGGGCGCGCGCTCGGCCAGGCGCTCGGTCGACTCGGGTCGCGCCACGGGCCTGCGCACGCGCGAGCGCTCCTCGAGTTCGTCTTCGTCGGAGCGCCGACCGTAGCGAGTCAGCGA
Organism: Nannocystaceae bacterium; assembly: GCA_035904925.1. Classification (GTDB taxonomy): domain Bacteria; phylum Myxococcota_A; class Polyangia; order Nannocystales; family Nannocystaceae; genus Plesiocystis. Next base: position 3,637 of record JAMHUH010000068.1, on the reverse strand, counting down.
AGGGTGCGTGAGCTCGTCGCCGCGGACGGGCGGCTGGCGATCGACCTGACGATCGCCGGCGTGTCCACGCATGTGATCGCCGATCTCGGTGACCAGCGGGTCGTCCTCGAGCTCGCCCTCGTCGGGCTCGACGTCGGGGATCGAGTCGAGCCCGAGCGAGGCCAGCTCCGGGTCGGAGTCGTCGCGGCCACGCAGGCGAGCTTCGAGACGATCGAGCGTGCGATGCAGATCACCGAGCACAGGCTCGCGCGCTCGCGGCTCGCGGCTCGTTCGGGGCTCGGTCGGCAGCCGACGCGGGGGCGGCTCGATCGTCGAGCGCCGGGATGCAGGCTCGAGGGTCGAGCGCCGGGCGGGCGGCTCGGATTCGTCGATCGGCGCGCGGCTGCTGGCCGCTCGGCTCTCGCGGGGCTCGCTTCGACTCGGGACCCGGCCACGCGTGGCCCGTGCGGGCTCGTCCTCGCGCCGCGGCACGCCAGCGTAGTGGCCGAGCGCGTCGGCCAGGTCGCTCGCGCTGATCGGCTCTTCCAAGAAGTGATCGGCCCCGATGTCGAGCACGTCGGCGAGCTCGCGCAGGTTGCCGCCCAGCCGACCGTAGAGCAGCACCGGGATGCTCGCGCCCGCCCGAGTCCGGCGCAGGCCCGCGAGCAGCACGTCGGGATCGACGTCGCCGATGCAGGCCACGATCGCCGCGGGCGGGTTGCTGGTCCGCACCCGCCGGTTGAGTTCACGCGGCTGACACAGCGACACCGCGTAGCCAAGCGCCTCGATCTCGTCGGCGAAGCCGCGGCGACCTTGCGGGTCACCGACGATCAGGACTTCCGGCGTCACGGCGACGGAGTCTAACCGGCCGGCCCCACCTGGAGCGAGCCAGGCGCCACGAATCGTTCGCGTCGGGGCCGGGCAGGGGCCCAATTTGCCCCGCGAGGGGCCCGCGAGCCCCTCAGCGCACGATCCGAAAGTCCCGCTCCAGCCGCGATCCCAGGTTCAGCGCCCGCTCGATCAGCGCGATCAGCTGCTCGACCCGGAGCGGTCGACTCGGACAATTCTCGACCCGGAGCGGTCGACTCGGACAATCAAAGCAGCGAATAGGGGTCGACGTCGACCATCGCCAGCGTCGCCTTGCTCCCGCGCCCCGCGGGTCCGAGCGCGCGCCGCAGATGCCGAAGCAACCAGCGCAGCGGCGCTCGACTCGACGCGCGCAAGAGCAGCTGCATGCGGTGGCGTTGGTTGATCCGCTCGATCGGCGACTCGACCGGGCCGAGCGCGGTCACGGGCAGCTCGTCGCTGGGCGGGCCACTCGCGACCATGCGCTTGATCAGCTCGCGGGTCAGCGTGCCGAGCTCGGCCGCGCGCGCCTCGACCCGCTTGCGATCCATCCCCGTGATTCGAACCAGCGCCAAGTGGCCCAGCGGTGGGTTGCCCGAGCGCCGCCGAGCTGCGAGCTCGTGCTCGGCGAAGCCTTCGAAGTCGTGGGTCTTGGCGTAGAAGATCGCCGGGTGCTCGGTCGCCCAGGTCTGGACCATCACTCGGCCTGGGCGCTCGCCTCGACCCGCGCGGCCCGAGACCTGCGTGAGCAGCTGGAACACCCGCTCGGTCGCGCGAAAGTCTGGCAGCGCGAGGCCCTGATCGGCCTTGAGCACGCCGACCAGGGTCACGCCGGGGAAGTCGTGGCCCTTCGAGAGCATCTGCGTCCCGATCAGCACGTCGGCCTCGCGGCGGCGAAAACGATCGAGCACGTCGATCAACGCCTTGCCGCGCGAGGTGTCGCGATCGAGGCGCAGCACTCGAACGCCGGGCAAGGCCGAGGCCAGCGCGACCTCGACCCGCTCGGTCCCGGCCGCGCCGTGCTCGAGCTTCTCGCTGCCGCAGCTGGGGCAGCGCTGCGGCGCCGCCTCGATGTGCCCGCACAAGTGACACATCAAGCGGTTGCGCCCGAGGTGGTAGGTCATCGAGGGCGCCGAACAATCCGGGCAGCCTTGCAAAGCGCCGCATGAACCACAGCTGAGCGAGGTCGTGTAGCCGCGCCGATTCAGAAACAAGATCGCCTGCTCGCCCTGCTTGACGGTCTCGAGCACGGCCGCGCGCAGCTTGGCGCTGAGCAGGTTCTGCGGGTCGGGCAGGTGCTCGCGCAAGCTGACGACCTCGACCGTCGGCAAAGGTCGCGGCGTCGGTCGAGTGGTCAGCGACCACAGCCCGAGCCGACCCTCCTTGACCCCGTGCCAGCTCTCGAGCGAGGGCGTCGCCGAGCCCAGGACCACGACCGCGTCGAGGCTGCGCCCGCGGACCAGGGCCACGTCGCGAGCGTTGTAGCGGACCCCTTCTTCTTGCTTGAACGAGCCGTCGTGCTCCTCGTCGACGACGATCACCCGCAGCTTGGGCACCGGCGCGAACACGGCCGATCGAGCCCCGATCACGATCGGCCGCAGGCCCGCGCGGATGTGGCCATACGCGTCGAGCCGCTGCTGCGGGGTCAGGCCGCTGTGCAGCACCGCGACCTCGTCGCCGAAGCGGGCCCGAAAGCGCTCGGCCAGCTGCGGGGTCAGGGCGATCTCGGGCACCAGCACGATCGCGCCCGCGCCCTCGGCCCGAACCTTGGCGATCAGCTGCAAATAGACCTCGGTCTTGCCGCTGCCGGTGATCCCATGCAGCAGCACGCCGGCGAAGCGGCCGCGATCGAGCGCCGCGCTCAAGCCCTCGACCGCGCGCGCCTGGTCGCCCGTGAGCGCGAGCGAGGTCGTGCGGATCGGCAGCTCGCCCGCGAAAGGATCGAGCTCGCGCAGCTGCTCTTCGACGCTGACCAGCCCGGCCTCGACCAAGGGCGCGATCAGATCGCGGACCCGCGGAAAGGGCCCGCGCAGCTCGGCGATCGGCGTCCACACCCCGGGCGCCTGCAGCTCGAGCCAGTCGAGCAGCGCTCGTCGCTGCTTGCTGCGCCCGACCACCGCTTGGATCGCCGGCTCGGCCCCGCTGCCGCCGCGAAGGCGATCGGTCCGGCGATAGTGCGGCTCCGTGCGAGCGCTGCGATCCTCGGCCTCGCCGAGATCGAGCTCGACCCAGCCGCGCTCGGCCAGCCCCGCCAAGCGCCGCAGCACACCCGGGATCGGCGGCTCGATCCGCGCCAGCTTCGCGACCGCGATCGGCTTGGCGTTGGCCAAGCGCTCGAGCACGAGCTGCTCGTGGCTGTCGATCTCGACCTGCTGCCCGCCGAGCAAAGGACCGATATGCAAGCGACCGAGCAGCTCGAGCCCCGCCGGCGTGATCGTGGCTCGGCGCGCGTCGACGCCCATCGCCGAGCCCGGCAGCACCAGGCGATGGACCTCGCCGATCGGCGCTACGTAGTAATCGGCGATCCACTCGCACAGCTCGACCAGATCCGGCGTCAACGCGGGCGCCTCGGGCTCGTCGAGCAGCTCGTGGACCTCTCGCAGCTCGCGAGGGTCGGCCATGGTCTGAGTCGTGGGCCGGACCACGCCGATCAGCATCCGCGCGCCGAAGGGCACGACCACTCGCGTGCCCGGCAGCGGGATCGGCAGGTCGGCCGGCACTCGATACGAGAAGCTGCGATCGAGCGCCACCGGCACGCTGACGTCGACGATCCGCGGGTCGCCTGGGTCAGGGTCGAGCTCGGGCCCGGGCG
>JAMHUH010000067.1:0-2601 GCA_035904925.1 Nannocystaceae bacterium | reverse complement strand
CCGCGTCGAGCTGCTCGTCTTCCATCCCGACGATCGCCCCGATCCGATCGGCGGCGACGACCCGCCCGGCAAGGCGATCTACGAGCCCGGCGCCTATCGCTGGATCGAGATCACACCCGGCCCCGGCCCGCATCCGCTCGAGGGCCCCTGCTTCGAACTCGAGATGGCCCTCGACGATCCCGCCTCGATCCCCGCCGACGCCCAGTTGCGCCTCTACGGCGGGCCCTACGATCTGCGCGTGAAGATCGGCGACGCCATTCATGACGAAGACTGCCTGCGCTTTCACTTCCACGGGATCGCCCGCGGGCTGCGTTATTCGATCGACTACGAGCCACCCGAGGGCGAGCCGCTCAACCTCGCCCGCGAGCTCGACCTCGACCCGCTGATCACCACCCTCGACGAGTCCAGCGAATCCAGCGACACCAGCGAGATCGGCCTCACCGGCTTCATCCGCCCGCTGCCCACCCGCGAGACCCTCGAACCAACCGACAGCGCCGACATGGAGATCGGGTGATGCCGACCAAGGTATTCGTGCAAGTTCGCGACGAGCATGGCAAGCCGATGGCGATCGAGCCGGTCTGGCTGGTCCCGCCCGGCAGCGTCAGCATCCTCGCCGAGTTCCAGCCCGAGCCCGATCAGGTCCAGTCGCTGCTGCTCGACGCCAAGCTCGACGGCAATGTCCAGTTGGTCCTGCGGCTGCCCGGGCATCCCCCGCTCGGCTTTGCCATGCAGGCCAATCAGGGGAAGGAGGGCAAGCAGGGCAAGAAGAGCAAGAAGGCGACCTTCTCGTTTCGCGGACAGGTGCCGCGCTGCGCCGTGCTGACCCGCCATGTCGTGTCCAAGGGTGAAGAGCAAAGCTTGACCATCGTCGCGCTGCAATTCGACCTGGCCAAGCGGCACGAGGAGATCGTGATGGTCGCGGGCGTCGACCTCAAGGGCTTCACCGACTATACCCGCTTCACCAAGACCTTGCGCGACGAGCTCTACGCGGGCGAGAGCTACTTTGGCGGCACCCCGCACCCGATCCCGCGGGTGATTCACGATCACACGATCGTCACCCTCTTCGACTTCGTCCACGGAGTTCGCCGCCGCCAGATCAAGGGCCAAGAAGGCTGGCACGAACTCGACGAGGTCCAGCTCGGGAGCAAGGTGCCCTACATCGAGCACGGCAAGACCGTCGAGGCCGAGCGGCGCCGCCACGACGAAGACACGATCTCGATCGTGCATGTCTACGACTACATCGCCAAGCTCGGCGCCGCTGCGCCGCGGACCTTGAAGCAGATGCACGTTTTTTCGCACGCCTGGGTGCAAGGCCCCGTATTGCTCAACACCTCCGAGGACGATCAATACAAGGTTTCGCATTGCGTGGGCGTGCGCGATCCAGGCGACAAGGACCCCCGCTGCAAAGATTTCTGCGAGGAGAACATCCCCGGCTTCGCCAATTTCCGGTCCGCGTTCACCACCGACGCCTTCATCAAGACCTGGGGCTGTTTTCGCCACGCGCTCCACGACTACGTCGACGCCGTCGCCGACCTCGAAGACCCCGAGGAGATGCGGCCCGCCGGCAAGCAGAAGATCCCCTACAACTCGCGCGAGGTCGTCGATCTGCTCCGGCGCGAGGCCCTGCCCTTCTCGTACCTCGGCAACCTGGTCCAGAAGGCCGGGATCGAGGGTATCGGCTCGCTCCCGACCACGACCTCGAATTACCAGCGCGTGGGCTGGCGATACTACATGTTCATCGATCGCAACAATCACGGCCGGCACATGGCCTGGTTCGAGCGGAACTTCGGTGTCACGCTGGATGAATGGGGCTATGTCGATTATCGCAAGCTCTTTTGACCGGCGTTGCCTGAGCCTGCTCGCGCTGCTGCTGTGGACGAGCGCGTGCGACCAAGCGCCACCGCCCGTGCACGAAGTTGCGCCCGTCGTCGAGCCCGTGCCTCCGCCCATCGTCGAGCCCACGCCTCCACCGATTCCCGCGCCCACGCCCATCGTCGAGCCCGAGATCCCGCATCCGATGCGAACTCGTGTGCCCGACTGCATGATCGAGCGAGCGCTCCACGACGTGCCGGTTCAGGAGCCGCGGATCCGCAAGGACAACCGCGCGAGCACCTTCGTCGCGTCTCGAGCTCGGTTCACGCGGGTCCTCGTCTGGTCCCGACGGCATCATGGCGTCGTCGGTGAGCTGAGCGCCGAGGAGGTCGGCGGGCTCGTCGAGAAGCTCGGCGAAGCCGATATCCCGACCAACGAATGGTCGGCCAGCCCCTGGCCATGGGACGCGGTGTTGCTGGTCTACACGAAGGGCAACGAGCTGCCCTTCGCCGTGCACGTGATCGACTCCGTGGCGCTGCGCGTGAGCCCGAGCGATCCGATGAGCCCGGTCATCTGGCAGGAGCCGCAGCTGGTCGAGACGAAGAAGAGGAAGAACGCGGATGACGAGAACGAGGACGAGGACGGCGACTACGACTACGGTGACGAGTATGACCAATTGCCGCGCCCCGGCCTGCGCGATGTCTTCCTCGATCGCCACCACCTGACTTGGGCGATGGAGCGCTTCCTCGGCCCCGAGGATCCCTTCGACGAGCTCGAGGTCGGCCGCGT
>JAMHUH010000066.1:0-27353 GCA_035904925.1 Nannocystaceae bacterium | reverse complement strand
TGAGTCTGCTGATTGCAGGAATTGCTGATGCAGTCGCCGTTGGTCGTGCAACCCGAGCCGGGCTCACCGGTCTGGCAGGTGTCATCGAGGTTCGAGCACAAGGGCCCGTCGCCGAGCGAGTCGCACTGGCCGTCGTTCCCACAGGGGTCACCCAACGAACCATCGTAGCAAGTGCCGTCGACGCAGAAGGGCGACGCGTCGGCGCAGTCGGTAGCGAACTCGCAGGGATCACCCTCGGCGCCCGCGTAGCACTGGAGCAGCACGCAGAAGGTGCCATCCATGCATTCCGTGTCGAACTCGCAAGGGTCGCCGAGGCTGCCGTCGTGGCACATCATGCTGACGTTGTCGCAGAAGGGCGCCATCTCGCTGCAATTGTTGTCGCTGGCACAGGGATCGCCCTCGCTGCCATCCCAGCATTGATTGTTGACGCACTCCAACAAGCCGCAGTCCGACCCGAAGTCGCACGGGTCGGTCTCGCTGCCGTTCCAACAGGCGTTGTCGACGCAAGCCTGTGCCTCGGGCGGGCAGTCGGCATCGAAGTCGCAGGCGCCGCCTTCACCGGGCGAGAGGCAAGCCAGCGTGCCGATCGCGTCGCAGGTGTCGTTGCAAGCCAGCGCGCCGCCGATGAAGTCGCCGAGGTTCTCGCAGGTCTCGCCCGCGAAGTCCTCGGTGTCGCAGACCTCGTCACCCTCGACGACGCCGTTGCCACAGATCGGGTCCACCTGGCAGGCCGCCGCGTCGAAGGTGCAGTCGGCGTTGCAGGCGAGCTCGCCGCCGAAGAAGCCTTGGCTGACGCAGTCTTGACCAGCCAGGTCGGCGCCGTCGCAGGCCTCGTCGCCTTCGACCACGCCATCGCCACAGACCGGACCGGTGTCGGTGGTGGTCTCGGTCGTGTCGGTGGTGGTCTCGGTCGTCGACGTGGTCGTCGTGCTCTCGCCGGTGTCGGTGCCCGTGTCGGTGCCCGTATCACCGATGTCGTCGTTGCCCTCGGTCGGGGGCTTGCACGCCACCACGCCGAGCGCGAGCGCGAGGAACATCCAGGAGCGAGAGGGCTTCAGCAAGTTGACAGTCGTCATGCGGCGAAGCGTAGAGCACGAGTCGCTCGCGAGCGACATGCAGACCTCGCGAAGTTCGGCCTGCTGAATTCATCACTGCCCGGATCGCGCACTGACCTCGGGATCAGTCGCTGGAGTCAGGGTCGGTGGGTCGCGAGAGTCGAAATGCCAGCAGTCGCGAGCGCGAGTCGAATCGTCTCGTTGCCACGAGAGCAAGCTGGATCACGACATCGCTCGAGCCGGGCGTTCGTGGGCCCAAGACTGGGTCGCAAACGATCACGCTCGCGACCCCGTGGACAGCAAAGCTTGCATGAGCTGCCGACTCGATCGCCCATGACTCGACACGGGCGATGTCGACGACGGGCGGTAGAGCGCCGCGAGCCAAGGGTCGATCGCTCGTCGTCGAGCTGCGTGATCGCGACCAACCGTGCGCGACTCGAGGCGCGTGAACGATCCTCGATGTCGTCGAGCTCGCGCTCGCGCGCGGTCGAGCGAGCGCATGCGAAACACACCCGCGTCGACGAGTCCGACTCGGCTCCATCGCACACGAGATCCTCGATCGCGCCGACCGATCGCGCCTGAGCTCGTCACCGATCGCGGGCCACGACCGCGCCAGTCGATCGAGCGCGCCCTCGTCGGCTCAGCTGAGGTATTGCGCACGACCGCGTTCGCCGCTGCACCTCGACGCCATGGAACCGCACGCGAGTCCGCAGGCGACGAGCGACCACTCACGCGAGCGCCTGGTCGCTCCGAAGCCCGCGCACTTGTCGGGTCCTCGCGCCCCGGCCTACCGTGACCGCGACCATGGCCGATCAGCTCGATAGCTTCTTGCAAGGTACCTGGCGCGCTGGCGAAGGGGATCCCGTCTCGCTGGTCAACCCCGCCACGGCGGCCCACATCGGGTCGATCCGAGCGATTCGGAGCTCGCTGCGGGAGGCGGTCGAATGGGGTCGCGAGGTCGGAGGCGCGAGCTTGCGCGCGCTGAGCTTCGCCGAGCGGGGCGAGCTGCTCGAGCGGATGGCCAAGCTGGTCCACGAGCAGCGCGAGCCCTTGATCGACGTCGCGGTGGCCAACGGCGGCAACACGCGCGGCGACGCGAAGTTCGACATCGATGGCGGCATCGCGGTGCTGGCCCACTACGCCGAGCTGGCCAAGCAGCTCGGCGCCTCGCCCTGGCTGGTGCTCGACGAGGCCGAGCCGATCTTCCGCGGTTCGAAGATCCGAGCCGAGCACGTGTTGGTCCCTCGCCATGGCTTGGCCATTCACATCAACGCGTTCAACTTCCCGGCCTGGGGCATGCTCGGCAAGGCCGCGGTCAGCCTGCTCGCCGGCATGCCGGTGCTCTGCAAGCCCGCGACCAGCACGGCCGCGCTCGCCCACCGGATCGTCGAGCTCTTCGTCGAGCGCGAGATCCTGCCTGCGGGAAGCTTCCAGCTGCTGATGGGCTCGGCCGGCGACCTGCTCGATCATGTCGGCCCGCAAGACGTGATCGCCTTCACCGGCTCGCAGGGCGTGGGCAACCAGATCAAGACCCACGCGGCCGTGGTCGCGCGCGGCACCCGGGTCAACCTCGAGGCCGACAGCCTCAACGCGGTCGTGATCGGGCCCGACGTTGCGGGCGAGGGCGAGCTCTTCGATCTCGTGATTCGTGATCTCTTCGTCGAGCTGACCCAAAAGGCCGGGCAAAAGTGCACGGCGACCCGGCGCGTGCTGGTCCCGAGTGGGCTGGTCGAGCGGGTCCGCGAGGCCCTCGGCGATCGCCTGGCCGCGCTCAAGATCGGCGATCCCAGCGACAAGGCGGTCCGCATGGGCCCGCTGACCTCGGCCGCGCAGCTGGCCGACGCCCGCAGCGGCGTCGCGCTGCTGAGCAAGGACGCCGAGCGGGTGCTCGGCAACCCCGAGCGCAACGAGGGCTGGCTCGGCGAGGGCACGGCCCAGGGCTACTTCCTCGAGCCGATCGTCCTGGTCGCCAAGCCCGAGCGCGTCGCGGCCAGCGACGCCGCCTTCAACCAGCACGAGGTCTTCGGTCCGGTCACCACCTTGCTGCCCTACGACGGCAGCATCGCGAGCGCCGCGACGATCATCGGGCGAGGCGGCGGCTCGCTGGTCAGCACCGTGTACAGCGACGATCGCGAGTGGCTCGGCCACGCGCTCGCCGAGCTCGGCCCTTGGCTGGGCCGGCTGGTCATCGCGAGCGAGAAATTCGCGGGCGCTTCGATGTCGCCAGGCTGCGTGTTCCCGGCCGCGAACCATGGCGGTCCGGGCCGCGCGGGCGGAGGCGAGGAGCTCGGCGGTCGCTTTGGCTTGGCGCTCTACATGCAGCGGGTGGCCGTGCAGAGCGGGGCGAGCCAGTTGGCGCGCTTGCTCGAGGGCAAGTAGGGCCGACTACCGGCCCCGCTACCAGCCCCGCAGCGCGACGATCCAGTTGCCGCCGCTGCCGGGGCCCATGCCGCCGATCCCGAAGGTGTCGAGGTTCAGGGCCGCGAGCCCACCTCCGTAAAAGCCGAGCGCCGGGACCACGGCCGCCTGCTGGCCCTCGCCGATCCGAGCGGCGCAGAGCCGCTTGCCCTCGGGCGCCATGGCCACGACCCAGGGCCGCGGGGCCGTGTAGCTGCCGAAGTCGTGGGTGTAGCGGCCGACGATCAGAGCGTCGCCGTCTTCGTCGACGCTGACCCTGGGCGAGAGGTAGGGCTCGCCATCCGTCCAAGGCAGATCTTCGGGTCGAATTTCCCAGACCAGCTCGCGCTCGACGTAGCCAAACGCGGCCCCGTAGTTGTTGCCTGGACCGGACACGTCGATCGTGAGCGCGACGGTTCCGCCCGGGCCGGCCGCGAGCGAGGCGATGTGCTGCTCGTGGGTGCTGCCGGTGTCGGCGAGCGGGACATCGGACCAGAGCAGCGCGCCGGTGTCGGGATCGAGCTCGATCAAGTTGGTCTCGAAGGTCTGCCAGTCGACGCGGAGGATCGCGGTCGCCCAGAGCCGACCCCCACCGAGGGCGACCTGGCCCGCGGCGTCGAGCGACCAGCCCGCTTCGAGCGGCCCCGAGACGCTGCTGGTCCAGACCACCGAGCCATCGCCGGCGCTGCGCCGCTCGACGCCGAGATCACGATCGTTGGCGGCCAGCTCGAGCGTCCGCGACACGATCGCGTCGCCATCGTCGAGCACTGCGAGGCCGATCGGACGCAGCTCGGGCGCGTCGACAGGCAGCTCGACCCGCCACTGCTCGACCAGCGAGTCGCCGGCGAAGCGAGCCAGCCAGAAGCGCACGACCGGCGGCTCGTCGACGACCAGCACCTCGGTCGAGGTCCCGAGCACGAGGATCGACTCGCCACCGGGCGTGCTCGCGATCGCGTCGATCTGGTGGGTCTGCGGGAGCTCGAGCGTGCCGATGGGTCCGAGCGGATCGCTCTCGAGCGCCGCGACGACCTGATCCTCGGCGACGTTCACCATTCGCAGGCGGCCTGCTTGGCCCGCGAGCTCGACGTTGCCGAGGGCCGCGAGCTCGTTGCCTGGTCGTGGGGCGATCGCTTGGATGTCGAACCAGCCCTCGGGGATCGTGACGTCGAACCAGCCCCGAGTCGCGCACGCCGACTCGCACGCGCTGGTGCAGCCGTCGCTCTCGTCGTCGTTGCCGTCGTCGCACTCCTCGTCGGGGTCGAGGATCCCGTCGCCGCAATGAGGCTCAGTCTCGCCGGTCTCGGTCGCGCTCGTGCTGGTCGCCTCGCTCGTGTCCGACTCGCTGCCGAGCGACTCGCTCGTCGCGGACGTGCTCTCGTTCGCCTCGTCGCTGCTCGAGCTCTCGGCGACCGTGGCGTCGTCGATGCACGCGAGCGCGAGGCTCGAACCGAGCAGCGAGGCGAGGGCGAACCACGAGGAGGTGCGCACTCGACCATGATGCCAGAACTCGATCAAATCGCGGCGAGCCCACGCTCGCGCAGCTGCGTGACCAAGCCCTTCGCCCCCCAGGCGTCGTAGGTCTCGAGCCCGGCTTCGAACGCCGACTCGGCGACCAGCGCATGACCGCGCATGTGGGCGAGTCGAGCCAGGCGCATGCAGGCGAGGCCGACCAGGTGCGGGGCGCGGTGTTGGGTCGCGCTCGCGCGCGCGCGCTCGTAGCCAGACATGGCTTGTTCGTAGCGACCGTGGGTGGTGGCGAGCTCGGCCTCGACGATCTCGGCGATCGGGCCGAAGTTCTCGGGGCCTTGCTCGGCCCAGCGGCGGGCGGTCTTGGCGTGGCGACGCAGGGCCCGACGCAGCTTTCGTCGCTCGCTGCCGCGGCTGGCGGGCCAGCGCTGGGCGACCAAGATCGCGCTGAACATCGCGTTGTTGGGGATCGCGATGCTGCCCATCATCACGCGCTCGTAGTCGGCCGGGAATTGAGCGTCGAGGCGCTGCGCGGTCTCGTAGTCGCCGCTCTGAATCGCGAGGCCGCGTCGGTAGCTGAGATCCGAGTAGCGAACCATGACGTTGTCCATGGTCTCCGGCGGCCACGAGCCGCCCTCGATCAGGCCATGGACATAGCGACGCTCGAGGTCGAGCAGGCGCTCGCTGAAGCGGCTGCCGAGGCCGGGGTTGCGGGCTTCGAAGCGATCGATGGCGCTCGAGACCCGCGCGAGCGGCATGTCGGTCATCAAGAAGAGGCTGACGCCGAGCACGGCCAAGAAGCCGGCGCTCTCTTGCAGGTCGCAGTCGCAGCACTCGCGGTGCAAGCCCTCGACGTCCTCGATCATGTCGATGACCGGACGCGTGCCGGGCAAGACCAAGAACGAGAGCACCCGCGCGCGCAGGACGTCGAGCGGGGCGACGGCGTGCGAGCGGCTGTACTCGAGCGCCCGCTCGCAGATGACGCTGGCCTGGCGAGCCCAACCGACCAAGCAGACGATGACCGACAAGAGCACGAGCACCGAGACCATGCTCTCGTGCCGACCGTGGCGATGGATCGCGCGGGCGGCCGTGCCACCGATCAACATCGCCGAGGGCGGGTCGTTGATGAACACCGAGACCGCGACCTCGGCGAGCACGTCGAGCCGGAGCCGGACCTGCTCGTCGTCGATCTCGGGCAGGCTGCGCAGCGCCTCGACGTCGAGCCGACCCAGCGTTCGCCAGCCGAGCAAGATGGTCAGCAAGGCGCGGAGCATCGAGGGGTGGCGAGGCAAGCTCCAGCCCAGGCGCGCGAGGCCGGTGTGGCCGATCGCGATGGCCTCGGGCATCCGGCCGGTGCAGCGGAGCGAGGCGACCCGCTGCGCGACGATCTGGCCGAGCTCGGCGCTCGAGAGCGACCAGCTCAGCAGCTCGGCGAAGGCGAGGTCGGCTTGGTTCGACTTGAACATCGCCTCGGCCTGGACGCGGCCCGAGCTGATCGCCAGGCAGAGCGCCCGCGGACCCTCGCCACGGCGGGCCTCGGCCAGCCAGGGTTCGACGAGCTGGTGACCGAGCGCGAAGTAGCGGCGCGCCGAGGTCCAGGCCGCGGCCGCGAGCGCCCGCTCGCCGGCCTGCCGCTGCAGCTCGGCCAGCTCGAGCCGCTTGGTCGGGCTCATGCCCTCGACGCTGGCGAGGCCGGCTTCGAAGTGATCGGCGATCGCGAAGATGTCGTCGCCGAGCGGCGCGTCGCCGACGTGGGCGAGCAGCTGCTCGCCGATCGCCCAATGGGTCGCTCGACAGCTCTCGGGCTCGACGCCAAAGAGGGTCAGGTCGCGGATGCGATCGTGGGCGACCTCGATCGCGGGGCTCGCCTCGCTCTCGCCGCTGACGAGCATGCCGCTGACGCAGAGCGCGTCGACGTGCGCGAGCGTGGCCCCAGGGCTCAGCGCCAGCGCCAGCGCCAGGGCCAAGGGACCGCCGGCGACCGCGACGACCTCGAGCAGGCGACGCGCGGCGGGATCGAGATCGGCGAGTCGCCGCGCGAGCAGCTGATCGATGTCCTCGATGCTCGCGAGCGCGTCGCCACCGAGCACCATCTGGCCGATGAAGAAGGGGCTGCCGGCCGAGCGAAGCGCGAGCGCCTCGGCCCGCGAGCGCAGCTGACCCGGCTCGATCGGCGCGCTCGGATCGGTCTGCGCGCGGAGCAAGCCGAGCGCGAGCTCGCGGGCGTCGGCCTCGGGCAAGGGGCCGAGCTCGATCCGTCGAAACTCGCGCTCGTCAGGGTCGTCGTCGTCGAGCCAGGCGAGCAGCTCGGGATCGGCGAGCTCGTCGCGGGCCGAGATCACCAGCAGCAACGCGGGCGCGTCCGGGCCTCGGGTCAGCGCCCGCAAGATCGCCGCGCTGTCGAGGTCGGCCCACTGGAAGTCGTCGATCGCGACCAGCAGCGCCCATTGCCGGCCGAGCAGGGTCAAGAGGTCGCGCAGGGCCGCCCAGCCGAGGCTGCGCGCCTCGTGAGGCTCGAGATCGGCGTTCTCGCGGGTGTCGACCGACCAGATCTCGTCGAGCACCGGGAAGACCTGGGTCAGCGCGCCGACGTACTTGGGCCGAAGCCCGAAGAGCTCGGCGTCGTCGCGCTGGCGCAGGTGCACGCCGAGCGCGTCGACGACCGCATCGACGCCCTTGTAGGGGACGGTCTCGCGCTCGCGGCAACGCCCACGCAAGACCAACACGCCGGGGTCGCGCTGGGCCTCGGCCACGAACTCGCGGAGCATCGCGGACTTGCCCAAGCCGCTGCGTCCGCGGACTTGCACGGTCAGGGTCTGACGTCGCTCGCCGACCTCGGCCAGCGCCCGACGCAGGAGCCCGAGCTCGTGCTGGCGACCGACGAAGCTCGCGGTCGCGACCGGGCTGCGCGAGGAGATCCGAGCGCCCGAGCGCGAGCCGAGCGGACCGAGCAGATCGTAGTGGGTCGGGCGGCGGCCGGGATCGCGGTTCATCAACCGGATGCACAGCTCGCGCAGGCGGGTCGGGATGTCGGCGACGAAGTGGCCGGGATCGGGCGTCGGGTTGTCTTGCTTCTCGCTCAACATCCGCAAGGCCGGACCCACGAACGCGGGCTCGCCCGTCAGGCATTCGAACAAGATCACGCCGAGCGCATAGAAGTCGGCCGGGCTGTCGGCGCGATCGCCCGAGGCCTGCTCCGGGGCCATGTAGGCCGGCGTGCCGAGGACTTGACCGTCGCGGGTCACCCCGCGATCGGACTCGTGCTGCTCGGCGATGATGCCGAAGTCGAGGATCACGACCCGACCGGCGTGGGTCACCATCACGTTCGAGGGCTTGAGATCGCGGTGCACGTAGTTGTGCGAGTGCAGACACTCGAGCCCCTCGAGCAATTGCCGGAGCGCGTCCTCGAGCCGCGCGATGTCGGGCAGCTCGCCCGCGGGCGTCGAGCCACGAACCCAGGTCGTGAACGCCACGCCCTCGAGCAGCTCCATCGTGAAGAACGAGGGGCCGCTGGCGGGCACGACCAGCTCGTGCAAGCGGACCAAGTTGGGGTGCTCGACGTCGGCCAAGGCCCGAAACTCGCGCTTGAAGCGGTAGCGCTGGGTCGCGTGGGCGCGCGCGAGGGTCTTCAACGCGACCCACTCGCCCGTGTCCGTGTTGCGGGCCGCGAACACGTCGCCCATTCCGCCCGTGCCGATCTTGCGCTCGAGTTGGTAGCGACCGTGGAGTCCACCGACCTGACAGACGTCGTCTTCGGTGGCACGTTCGTGCTCACCGCTGTCCGCCGTCGTGTCGTGTGTCTTGGTGGTGGACACGCTGGGCGATGCTACTCGAAGGCGCCACGCGCCGCAGTCCCGGCCCGCCTCAGAGCGGCTCGAGGCTCATCATCCCCTCGGTCTCCTCGGCGTCGGTGCCGGCGTCCTGCCCGGTCTCGCCGGTCTCCGAGTCCGCGCTCTCGCTGGCCGCCTCGGGATCGTCCTCGCCAAAGCGAGCGTCCTCGCCCGCCCAGATCCCGCGGCGCTGCTCGAGCCATTCGAGCCGATCCCTGTCGCCCGGCTCGAACGAGCTGCCGGCCGCGGGCAAGCGAGTCAGCTCGAGCAGGCGCTGGCCGTCGAGCCCGAGCCCGAGCGAGAGCAAGGCCGCAGCCGCCGCCACGCGGGCGGGCCAGGGGCCGGGTTCGTGGCGGATCCCAGGCTCGCTGACGGCCTCGTCGCCAAAGTACATCGCGGCGATCACCCGCAGCGCGATCCAGCCAGCGATCGCCAGCTGAATCGCGATCACGACGATCATCCAGCGCATGCCGCTGTGCTCGGCGAGCGAGCGCAGCAGCGCGAGCTTGCCGACGAAACCAGCCAGGGGCGGCAGCCCGACCAGCGAGAGCAGGCAGACGCTGAACGCCAGCGCGAGCCCGGGCCGCCGGGCCGCCATGCCGGCCCAATGCTGCATTCGAACCTCGGGACCGAGGTAGCCGCGGCCGGCAGCGATCGCGGCGTAGCAGCCAATCAGCGCCAGCGTGTGGGCAATCAGCAGGGTCAGCACCGCCGCAAAGGCTTCGTCGCCGACCAGGCGCGACCACATGATCTCGTGGTTCGGGGCAATCACGCGCCCGCCCGCGCCGACGTGGCCCTGAAAGTTCGCGGCCACGCAAGCGCCGAGCACCAAGAGCGAGACTTGGACCAGACCGAGGCCGGCGATGATCCGGGGCAGCCGACGCTGACCGAGCGTGAGCAGCACGGCGATCGTACCGGTGATCAAGGCCAGGCTCGGCAGCGCGCTGGTCCAGCCGTAGGGCTCGTTGACCATGCGCGGCATGTGCATGCCGCCGACGAACACCCGCAGCAGCACGACGGTCACCGCGATCACGACCACGGTCGAGCGCAGCGCGGCGACATGGATCGGCGCGTCTTCGTCGAGCTCGCGCCGGCGCACGAAGGGCCACAGGCCGAGCTTGGCCAGCAGCGCTGCGAGCAGGATCAACATCGCGGGCAAGAAGAGCGCGGCCGGGGCCATGCCGCGGACGATCTCGGCGTGGGCCTGGCCGTGCATGGCAGGATCGGTCTTTGCGACCTCGTCGCCGTAGCGCTCGAGCAGCAGCACCCAGCGCTGGACGCCGCCCCACTGGGCGAACACGCGGGTGAGCGCGCGGCTGAAGCCGTCGAGGCTGGTGGTCCCGAGCGCGGCGTAGATCAGCGCGACACCGAAGATCAGCAGGACCGAGCCGAGCAGCGCGGGGACCAGCTGACGCAGCAACATCGCCCGCTTGCTCGCGCTGGCGGCCGCGTCGTGGCTGGCCAAGAGCAGGACCACGCCGGCCAGGCCGAGCAGCTCGAGGCCGAGCCAGACGCTGAGCAGATCGCCCGCGTGGACACAGACCATCGCGCCCGCGCAGGCCAACAAGATCAGCGGCTCGCGCTCGCCGAAGCCTCGGGTCGTGCGAGCGGGCGGACCATGCTCGCGCGCGAGCCCGACCACGCCCGCGCTCGCGACCAGGACCAGCAGGTCGGCCAGCGCCGTCAGGTGATCGCGGAGCAAGAAGCCGCCCGCGGCGAAGCGGCCGAGATCGAGCTCGCTGCTGCCGAGCTCGCGCGCCGCGAAGACGATCGCCAGCGCCAGCCCGAGCAGCGCGAGCGGGCGCTGAAAGCCGGCCTCGCGCGTGCGCGCGAACGCATCGGTCATGAGCAGGACCAGCGCGACCAGGACGACGATCCCGAGCGGCGCATGGGCGAGCAGATCCGCGGCCAGGGTCGGCGGCTCGGGCTTGGCCAGCGCGGCGATCAAGGGCGTCATGGCTCGACTCCCTCGGGCTCGAGCGCGGGCATGCCATAGACCTGGCGGATGCGCGCGGCCGGATCGAGGCAGAGCGAGACCAGCTCGTCGCGCATGCGCGGACGCGGCTGCTCGCTGGCTTCGATCGCGAGGCAGCGGGCGAGGTGAAAGTCATCGACGGCCCGCTGGTGGGCGAGCGCGCTGCGTTGGGTGAGCGGCGCGAGGATCAGCGAGAGCCCGACCGCCAACGCGATCAGGATCGCCCCGACGATCTGCTCGCGGCGATCGATCTCGGTCAGGCGCTCGTGCAAGCCGGGCCGCGGGCGACCACGGGCGGCGTGCCACAAGCTGCGCAGCAGCCCGAGCGTACCGAGCCCGACCAGGATCGGCAGCAGCAGCGCCCAAGTCCGCGGGTGCAGCAGCTCGAGCGAGCTCGAGACATGCGTGGCCGCGTCGCCCTCGCTCGCGAGCAAGGTGACGACGAGATCGAGCTGGCCAAAGCAGCCGACGGTGCCCGGCAGCCCGCCCAGCACCAACACGCCCGCCATCGCCAAGGCCAGCGCCCGTGGAGCCACGGCCGCCCAGCCCGCGAGCTCGCCGAGGTTGCCGACCTGACGTCGGCGCAGCCAACCGAACACCAAGGCCAACGCGCTCAGGCCGACGCCCTGGGCCAAGATGATCGGCGCGAGCGCGATCCGACCCGCCGCGCTGCCGCAGAGCAGGGCCAGCAGCGCCATGCTCGAGTGCAGCAGCGCCGCGTGACCGAGCATGCGACCGGGCTCTCGCTCGGCCCAACACGAGAGCGCCGCGTAGCCGGCCCCGACCAGGACGATCGCGGCGAGGGGATCGGCCCACTCGCCCGCCGCCAGAGGAAAGAGCGGGAGGCCGACGCGCTGGGCCAAGATCACCGCCATCGGCATGCCGACGCCGGTCAGGAGCGCCACCACTGGCGTCGGTCCGCTCGCGCCCACCGGCCCGAGCCAGCCCTGCGCAGGCACCAGCGGCAGCGAGGTCGCGAGCGTGATCATCAGCAGCCCGAAGCCGAGCCGCTGCCAATTGCCCGGCATCACGACCTGGCCGACTTCGTCGATGTCCCAGCTCCATGCGCCGCCGCTCGCGTGCGAGTGGGCGACCCCGAGCAGCACGAGCGCGGCGATCAACGCGGCGGCGCCCGGCAGCACGTGCGCGGCGTAGCGACGCGCGGCCGCGGTCCGACCCGGCACGCCCATCTTGCCGTCGCCCCGCTCGCCGAGCAGCACGACCATCGCCACGATCGCGATCTCCCAAGCGGTCGCGAGCAGCACGAGATCGCGAGCGAGCAGCACCGTCACCCAGGCCGACTCCAAGACCAACATGCCGACGACCAAGGGCGGCTCGCCGGGCCGCGGCCCGGGGCCGATCATCGAGGCGAGCGGGAACACGAGGCCGATCGCGAGCAGGGGCGCGAGCAGGGTCCCATCGAGGCCGAGCGACCAGGCCACGCCCAAGCTCGGCAGCCAGGGCGCGAGCGCCCGCGCTTGCACCGAAGCGCCCTCGGGATCCCAGCCGATCACCAAGGTCACGATCAGCACCAGCTCGACCAAGGTCCCGAGCAGCCCGAGCGCGCGAACCAGGCCCGGCTCGCTGCGGGGCAGCGCGCTCACGACCAACGCGGCGGCCAGCGGGACCAGCACGGCGAGCGTGGTCAGGGTCATCGCCGAACCTCCGGCATCGGGAGGCTGCGCTCGCGCAAGGGCGTGGCCGGCTCGTCGAGCGGCGCAGGGAGCTCGGGTTCGCCAGCGCGCGCGGGCGCTTCGCTTCGGGGTTTGTCTTGCCCGCCCGCGCGGATCAAGCGGGGCCGCAGCCCGCCGAACCCGTAGGGATCCTCGGGCACGGGCGAGACCACGCTGGGCTTGAAGAAGATCCCACCGAGCACGAACACGAGCCCGGTCGCGAGCCCGAGCACGCCCGCTCGCGCGCCGCCGATCCACGCGCCGCGACGCTGCAGCTTGGGCGCGACGCCAGCCGCGAGATCGCGGCCGAGGCTCGCCACCACCTTGGGGCCTTGCTCGTAGACGCCGCGACCGATCCCGCGACCCGCGAGCTCGGCCAGGCCGACGAAGACCAAGCCGACCAGCGCGAGCCCGCGTCGGCCCCAGCCCAGGCTGCGCTCGACCGCGTTCGCGAGCCCCGCCAGCTCGGCTCCGTCCCCGCGGCGGAAGTGCTGGCGCGACCACAGCCACGCGAACCAAGTCGGGACCGCGACCAGGACCAGCGCGCCGACCTTCCACGAGCGAGCGATGCCGGCCCCGTCGCGGAACCACTCGCGCACGCCGAGCGGCGCGTCGGGGTGGCCGCCAACTTCGGGCAAGACCAGGTCGAGCCAGGTCGTCGGACCCGCGCCCAGCCCGAAGAACTCGAGCAGCGCCATGACCCCGGCGATCGCCAACACCAGCAGCGCGATCGCGGACGCGGCGAAGTCGAGCCCATCTTCTTCGTCCTGCGGCTTGGCGCTCGCCGGCTCGGCCTCGCGCTGGTACCAGAGCCGGCCCAGCGCGGCCGCGTGGCCGCCTGCGACCACGAGCACGACCAGCGCCGCGACGCCGCCGAACCAGGGCCCGAGCAAGGAATTGCGCGCGAGCAGCTCGACCGCCAAGCGAGCCAGCGCGGCGAAGATCAAGCCCGGCGCGATCCCAGCGACGGCCCAAGTCAGCACGCGCGTGACATGGCCGGTGATCGTCGGCAGCCGGGTCCCGGGCTCGGCGGTCGAGAGCGCGAGCCGCAGGCCGAGCCGACCGAAGACGTGGGCGACCAGCAACAACGCGGCGCTCCGCCAGGCCCCGACGCCGAGCGCGAGCAAGACCAAGCCGAACCACGCCAACGCCGTGCCAGCCAAGGTCAGCTCGCCGACCGGCCGCTCGCTCTGACGCGCCTGCCCGCGACCGGGACGGAACAACGCGATCACGACCCCGATCAGCGCGAGCAGGAGGCCGGCGACCAAGGCCAACGCCAGCACGCTCGGCGCGAGGCCGAGCACGCGCTGGTAACGAAGCACGAGGTAGATCGCCGGGACCGTGACGACGACGGCGTCGACCAGCGCCTCGGCGATCGAGTTGGCGATCCGGGTGAGGATCGCCAGCCGAGCCGCGACTGCCAGCAGCAGCATCAGCGTGATGAGCTCGGTCAGCGGCACGCCCGTCAGCCCGGTCGCGAAGAGCCGCTCGCCGACGGCCGGCAGCCACAGCTGGGTGTGGTTGAGCCCGATCCCGCCCGCGACCAGCAAGACCATCGCAGCGAAGAGCGCGAGGTCGCCGAGCAAGCCCATCGCCAGCACCCGCGAGGCCAAGCTGGCCCGGCGCTCGTCGTCGAGCGTGCGCGCGACCGCGAGCGCGCTGCCGAGTCCAATCAGTGCCCAGCCGATCGCCCCGAGGGCCAGGTCGCTGGCCAAGACCACGAGCATCGCCGCGCCCTCGAGCAGGCCGAGCAAGCCGAGCCGCCGCAGCGCTCGCTTGCCACGCTCGAGCGGGATCGCGGGCTCCTGCTCGGGCGCCTCGGCGCTGGCGAGGCCGACGAGCTCGGGCAGCTCGAGCTCGCGCAAGCCAGCCGGGCCGCCGACGAAGAGGCGGGCGAGCACGAAGCCGACCCCGATCAGCAAGGCGGCGCTGATCGCCAGGCGATCGCCGATCAGCGTGGTGTCGATGACCAACGAGCCGAGCGGGATCTCGCGCAGCCACGCGGTCTCGACGATGTCGCCGAGCGCTCGGGCGTCGTCGGGGATCAGCAGGTGCGGGATCGTCTGGCCCAAGAAGAGCAGCGTCATCGCCGTCGCGCCCAGCCCGAGGTAGTGGCCGAGCACGAAGGCGCGCCGCGAGCCGACCCAGCGCAGCAGCGGGCGCGTGAGCACGAAGAGCGCGAACGCGGCGATCCAGGGCAAGAGCACCACGACCCAGAGCGGATACTCGCGGATCATTCCAAGGGCTCCTCGCGCTCGGGCTCGAACGCGCTGGTCCAATCGTCGAGCAGCTCTGCGCCCGCCCGCGTGGTCGCGCGCAGGACGACCGCGACCGCGACCGCGAGCTCGAGCAAGCCGACCAGCGCGACGATCACCGCGCTGGCCTGGCCGGCGAGGTCGCCGTGATGGCGAGCGTAGGCGCAGAGCAACAGGACCGTCGCCGCGATCATGATCTGGATCCCGCCGAGCACCGCGACCAACGAGCGACGCAAGAGCACGCCCGCCAGCCCGACCCCGAAGAGCGCGAAGGCCAGATACAAAAAATGCGTGACCGGCAGCGCCGTCATGCTCGATCACCTCCGCGGTCGACGGCGAGCACGGCCGCGACCAAGCCGACCAGCGCGATCGTGCCGACCAGCTCGAGCGGGACCACGAAGCGACCAAAGAGCAGCTCGTCGAGCCGCGCGGGATCGCCGAAGCCCTGCCTGAGCTTGGCCCCGGTCTCGACCACCTGGCGCGAGCCGGTCGCGAGCAACACCCAGGCGAAGCCCAGCAGCGCCGCCCCACCGACGAACCAGGCGACGATGGGCTTGGCCCGGGCCAGCGAAGGCTTCGGCTCGGGCCGACGCCGCGCGACGACGAGGCCCAGCACCAGCGCCAGCCCGACCAGCGCCGCGAAGAGCTGGATCGCCGCGACCAAGCCCGCCCCGAGCGAGACCAGCGGGATGACCAAGGCCGCGCCGACCAACCCGAAGCAAGCCAGCGCCCGCTCGGGTCGGCGCGTCAGCATCCCGACGATCGCCGCAGCCACGGCGATCGTCGCCGCCACGTAAAAGCTGATCGAAGACAGGTCCATGCCGGCAAGCCGGCGCGAAGCTAGCAGCCCGGGCCGCAACTCGCCACGCCGCCTCGCTTGGTCCTTCCGACGAGGGCTTTGTCGCCTCAGCTTGCAGTACGCCAAGTACACCTGCGCTTCGGCTTCGCGCCCTCGTCGAAATTCCCGGCGCGAGGCGACGCGACGAGCTGCGGCCCGCGCTGCTCGCAGCCCGGGCCGCAATGTTCCATGGCTCAGGGCTTGGCCAGCGGACTCGTCTCGGCCGACAGATCGAAGGTCATGCACAGCGCGCCCTCGCGCCAGGCCCGAGCGAAGTTCGAGAGGCTGCGAATCGACATCGGCAGATCTTCGATGTCGACCGGGTGGAAGCCGAGCTTGTCGATGAAGAACTCGGCGGTCTCGCCCGCGATCAGATCGACCGCGCTGGCCCCGAGCGAACGCGTGCGCCGGATGATCGAGTCGGCCAGGACCCAGCCCAAGCCCTCGCCGCGGCACTCGGGCGCGACCGCGAGACCGAACAAGAACGCTCGCTCGCCCGCGCTGTGGAGGTGGACGCAGCCGATGATCGCGGGCAGCTCGGGCTTGCCGTCGCGCCGCGCCGCTTCACGCCGCTCGCGGCTGGGCCGGATGACCATGCTCTCGACCTCGTCGGGCTCGGCCAGCGCCGGCATGCCGCAGCGCTCGAGCAGCTCGTCGATCGCGGCCACGTCCTCGGGTTGAGCGAAGGTCACGGCGTCACCGAAGCTCTCGAGCAAGCGATCGCCGAGACCTCCGAACGCGCCCGACGAGAGCAGCAAGACCGTGTCGTTGGGCGCCGCGTGCTCGACCACCGCGTCGGCCAGCGCGGCGATGTCCGGGAAGTGCTGAGCCTCGAGCCCGCGATCGCGGATCGCCTGGGCCAGCGCCGGCACGTCGAGCAACATGCCCTCGGGCACGCGCTCGGGGGCGAAGACCGGGGCCAGGTAGGTCCGGCTCGCGCCGTCGAACGCCTGCGCGTAGCCGGAGAAGAACACGTCGCGCCGCGACGACGAGCTGCGCGGCTCGAAGCAGACGTGCAGCGAGCCTTCGGGGTAGCGGCGCCGCAGGGCCTTGATGGTCAGGTCGACCGCGGTCGGATGGTGGGCGAAGTCCTGGATCACCCGCACGCCCTGGGCGACGCCGAGCAGCTCTTGCCGGCGCTTGACCCCGCGGAACTGGGCGACGGCGCGGCGCAGCGGCTCGATCTCGCAGCCTTCGGCGCGCGCGACCGCGAACGCGGCCATCAGGTTGCCGAGGTTGTAGCTGCCCGCGAGCAGGGTCGAGAAGCGGCCGAGCGACTCGCCGCGCTCGAAGAGCTCGAACTCGCTGCGACGATCGGCCCCGCGGCTCTTGATCCGACAGGTGTAGGTCGCGAGATCGACCGGGTCCTTGCGAGTGAGGACCCGATAGGTGGTGACCGGACAGCGGGCGTGGGCGGCCGCCCGCATCGCCCCGGGGTTGCCGGCGTCGACGACCAAGAGGCCCTCGGCCGGAATCAACTCGACGAACTCGGCGAAGGCCTGCTCGACCTGCTCGAGCGAGTCGAAGATGTCGGCGTGATCGAACTCGACGCTGGTGAGGATCGCGCTGCGCGGCTGGTAGTGGAGGAACTTCGACTTCTTGTCGAAGAAGGCCGTGTCGTACTCGTCGCCCTCGAGCACGATTCGCTCGCCGCCGCCGAGGTGACTGCCGCGGCCGAGGTTCTGGGGGACGCCGCCGATCATCCACGAGGGATCGCAGCCGCCGACCCGCAGCATCCACGTCAGCATGCTCGAGGTCGTGGTCTTGCCGTGGGTGCCGGCGACGACCAGCGAGCGACGACCCACCAACAAGCTGCGCGCCAGCATGCTGGGGAAGCTCTCCAAGGGGATGCCGGCCGCCTGGGCAGCGAGGACCTCGACGTGGTCGGCCCGACAGACGTTGCCCACGACCACGCAGTCGGGCTTCCAGGCCAAGTTCGCGGCCGCAAAGCCCTCGAAGGTCGGAATCCCGGCGCGCGCCAGCTGGGTCGACATGGGCGGGTAGATTGGCCCGTCGGAGCCCCGAACCTCATGACCCGCAGCCACGAGCAAGCCGGCGAGCGCACCCATCCCCGTCCCGCCGATCCCGATGAAATGGACTTTGGTCTGGGTGGGCAAGGCCGCCGCATTTTGCTCACCAGGGGCCCTGGGTCAAGCCGGCCTCGAGCCCCAGCAGGCCGGCCGGCTGGGCCCCGACGATGCCTCCTGCGACGCTTTGGGCGCCCGGTGCCGAGCGCGAGCAGTATGGCTCACGACGCGCCCTACTCCTCCAGTCGGAGGATCGCGTTGCAATCGCATCATCATCAATCTCACTCGAAGTATTCCAAATCACATGATTACCGGTGAGTGAACGCCCCGATCGTCGATGTGGAATTATTGGACAGAAGTCGTTCTCTACACCCCCGCGAACCTGTTATGGATCAGGAGTGCATGTTTCCGTGAGCGAGCAGACGATGGAACGACGCATCCGCCCTCGCATCGCCGTTGCGGTGGAGCTCAAGCTCCACGCCCCCGAGCACCACTACATGCTCATGTCGCGGACGGTTGATCTTTCGACCCGTGGTGCGTTCGTGAGGACGAACCGGCCGCTGCCGGTCGGGGCGACGGTTACGGTGGCCTTCAGCCGAGGCAACAGCCGCAACCCGCTTCAGATCGACGCCGAGGTCGTGCGCTCGGGCACCACCGACGGCGGTCGGCAGACCGGCATCGCGCTGCGCTTCACGGAGCTGAGCGAGATGGACGAGATGCTGCTGGCCGAGCTGATCGAGCGCTCGCGGGCCTGACTCGATCGGACCTCGATCAGCTCGGACAGCTCACACCGAAGAGCGCGTGCGTGTGTGTGCTCGCCGTGCGTGAGCCCACAAGCATGCGAGCGCTGCCGGAGTCATCCCGGGGAT
Organism: Nannocystaceae bacterium; assembly: GCA_035904925.1. GTDB lineage: Bacteria > Myxococcota_A > Polyangia > Nannocystales > Nannocystaceae > Plesiocystis. The sequence continues at coordinate 8,967 of JAMHUH010000066.1, read as the reverse complement.
CCGGGCCGCCTGGCCGGTATCCGCGGGGCGAACCTCCGAGAGCCGCTGCGCGGACTCGTGGGTCAGCCCAGCCAAGCCGAAGTAGTCGAGATCGAGCGCGAGCGGCAGCTCGCCCCCCTCGCCACGGATCCGGGCGACCTCGCGTCGCTGTCGCTCGAGGTAGCCGGCGTAGGTCGTGCGCGCGCGGGCCTTGTGCCAGATCCAGCTCGGCGCGAGCTCGAGGTCTCGATCGCGGCCGCGCTGGATCTCGACGACGCAGGCCGCGACGCGATCGAGGCGTCGACGGATCCGCTCGTGCGCCGCCTCGTCGATCAAGCCCGCTTCGAACGCGAGCGCGCTCAGCCGCTCGTCGGCGTTGTCCTCGCGCAGCAAGAGCCGGTACTCGGCCCGCGAAGTGAACATGCGATAGGGCTCGTCGCAGCCCTGCGTGACCAGATCGTCGACCAGCACGCCGGCGTAGCCCTGGTCGCGGGCGATCGTCAGCGGCGGCCGGCCGAGCAGCTCGAGCGCCGCGTTGGCGCCCGCGATCAAGCCTTGGATGCCAGCCTCTTCGTAGCCCGAGGTCCCGTTGATCTGGCCGGCGAAGTAGAGCCCGCGAAGGTCCTTGCTCGCGAGCGCGTGGCTGAGGCTGCGCGCGTCGACGGCGTCGTACTCGACCGCATAGCCAGGCCGAACGATCCGCGCGCGCTCGAGCCCGGCGATGCTCTGGACCAGCTGCGCTTGCACGTCCGCGGCCAAGCTGGTCGAGATGCCGTTGGGGTAGATCAGCGCGTCGTCGTCGAGGCCCTCGGGCTCGAGGAAGATCTGATGACGCTCGCGCTCGGCGAAGCGAACCACCTTGTCCTCGATCGAGGGGCAGTAGCGCGGACCGACGCCGACGATCTGGCCCGAGTACATCGGCGACTCGGCGATCCGCTCGCGGATGATCGCGTGCGTGGTCGGGTTGGTGTAGGTGATGTGGCAGTGGACCTGGCCCGGGCTGCTCGGCGCGTCGGGCTCGTCGGGCAGGCAAAAGCGCGGAAAGGGATCGTCGCTGGGCTGGGGCTCGAGTGAGTCGAAGTCGATGGTCGATCGATCGAGGCGCGGCGGCGTGCCGGTCTTGAGCCGCGCGAGCCGAAACCCGAGCGCGCGCAGCTGCTCGGACAGCGCGTTGGCAGGCGCCTCGCCGACCCGGCCGCCCGGCGTCCGCGTGGCGCCGGTGTGGAGCAGCCCGCCCAAGAAGGTGCCGGTGGTCAGGACGACCGCGTCGGCCTCGAGCTCGCGGCCGTCGTGCAGAAGGACCCCGCGAATCGCTCGACCGGCGTCCGCATTGGCGTGGACCAGCCCGACGACCAGGCCCTCGACCGTCACGATGCCCGGATGTCCGAGCAGCGTGGCCTGGGCGTAGTGACCGTAGCGACGCTTGTCGACCTGGACCCGGGTCGAGTGAACGGCGGGGCCCTTGCTGAGGTTGAGCACCCGACTGTGGATCCCGTCGTGATCGGCGGCCCGACCCATGAAGCCGCCGAGCGCATGGATCTCGTGGACGAGGTGGCCCTTGGCGACGCCGCCGATCGAGGGGTTGCAGGGCGTCTGGCCGATCGTCGCGCAGCTGCCCGTGACCACGCTGACGGCGACGCCGATCCGCGCGGCCGCGAACGCGGCTTCGAGCCCAGCGTGTCCGGCTCCGACGACGATCACTCGAGGACTGCGGGGCATCGGGCCGCGGAGTCTAGCAGCACTTGTCCCAAACTCATGCGCGGCTACTCGAGCTCGAGCAATTGCGTGCGGCCGAGCCTGGCGTCGAGCAGCGCGACGGTCCGCTCGGCCAGCCCGGTCCAGCGCTGGGCCGCGTCGGCCCGGCGGATCGCCCGCTCGATCGCCCGCGAGTCGCCGACCAACATGCACAGCCGCTTGGCCCGGGTGATCGCGGTGTAGAGCAGGTTGCGGCGGAGCATGACATGGTGCTCGAGCAGCATCGGGATGATCACCGCCGGGAACTCGCTGCCCTGGCTCTTGTGGATCGAGATCGCATAGGCGAGGCGAAGGTCGCCGAGGTCCTTGCGATCGTAGCGAGCGACCACGCCATCGAAGTCGACGTTGAGGTAGTTCTCGCCCGCGTGGATCCGCGTGACGATCCCGATGTCGCCGTTGAACACCGAGCGCTCGTAGTCGTTGCGGATCTGCATGACCCGATCGCCGACGTTGAAGGCCCGCGCCGGCCCACCCGCGGGCAGCCCGAAGCCTTCGAGGCGCTCGTTGGCGCCGGTGTAGCGGGCCTGCAAGGTCGTGTTGAAGGCCTCGGTCCCGGCCGCGCCCTTGTGCATCGGGCACAGGACCTGGATCTCGCTGAAGCGATCGAAGCCGAAGGCCTCGGGGATCCGCTGGGCCGCCAGCTCGACGATGACCTCGTGGGTCCGCTCGGCGTCGCGGGCCCGCAGCACGAAGAACTCGCCCTGCTTGCCGCGGCTGGCGTCGTCGGGCGCGAGCGACTGGCCATGCAGCACGCGGTGAGCGTTGCTGACGATCGTCGAGCCCTCTTGCTGGCGAAAGATGGTGTCGAGCCGGACCACGGGGATCGGGCTGTCGCCGACCTCCGAGGCGCGGATCAGGTCGCGCAGGACGTTGCCCGGACCGACCGAAGGCAGCTGATCGGCGTCGCCGACCAAGAGCAGGCGGTGCTGGGCCGTCAGCGAGGTCAGCAGCGACTCGGCCAGCTCGAGGTCGAGCATCGAGCTCTCGTCGACCACGACCAGGCCGACCGGCAGCGGGTTGTTGGCGCAGTGGACGAACTCGGCCGACTCGGGCTCGAAGATCAGGAGGCGATGCACGGTCTTGGCCGGCTCGCCGGTGGCCTGCTCGATCCGCTTGGCTGCGCGCCCGGTCGGCGCGGCCAGCAAGAGCGGCACGTCCTCGCGCTTGGCCACCGCGATCACGTTGGCGACCACGGTGCTCTTGCCGGTCCCGGGCCCGCCGGTGAGGATCACGACCCCGCTCTTGCAGATGGCCTCGACCGCCCGGCGCTGGCCATCGGACAGGTGATCGGGCAGCGCCCCGACGTTCCAGACCTCGTGCGGCGCACAAGCGATCGCCAGCAGCGCGTGAACGAGGTTGTCCTCCGATTGATCGTGCTCGCGGGTGAAGATCAGCTCGCGCTCGGACGCATCGCCCGAGTCGTCGGGATCGGCCGCGGGCCGAAGCCCGGCGGCGTTCGGGAGCGGCGGGCAGATCCGCGGGATCAGGTCGCCCTCTTCGATCAAGCGATCGATGCCTTGATCGAGCCGCTCGTTGGGCAGGCTCAAGAGCTTGCGCGCCTGCTCGCGCGCGGCCCGGATCGGCAGCGCGCAGTGGCCCTCGTTCTCGGCCTTCTCGAACGCGTGGAGGATGCCGGCGTCGACCCGCTCGTCGCTGTCGAGGTCGACGCCGAGCGCTCGGGCGATCCGATCGGCGGTCAGGAAACCGATGCCATAGACTTCGCGCGCGAGCTTGTAAGGGTGATGCTCGAGCATCGCCATGGCTTGGTCGCCGTAGCGGCGATGCAGCAGCTTGGCGAGGCGCGGCGGCACGGACAGCTCGAGCAGGCGGTTCTCGAGATCGGCGATCGGTCCGCGGTGGTCTTCGTGGTGCTGCTTGACTCGGGCCAGGGTCTTGCGGCCGAGGCCCTCGACCTCGAGCAAGCGGGCCGGCTCGCGGTCGAGGATCGTCAGCGTGTCGGTGCCGAAGCGGCGGACGATCTTCTCGGCCATCTTGTCCTTGATGCCCGGGTAGGTCTTGAGCCGATTGATGATCTGTGGCCCGGTGCTGGGCTGGCGGATGCTGAGGTGCTCCCAAGCGAACTGCCGACCGTGGCTGGGGTGGTTGGTCCAGCGGCCGTGGACGCTGATCTCGGCCCCGTCCTCGACGCCGAGGCTGCGGCCGACGAAGGTGATCAGCGCGGGGTCACCCTCGAGCTTGACCCGCAGCACCGTCCAACGGGTCTCGGGGTTGTGAAAGACGGTCCGCTCGACCGTGCCTTCGATCAGCTCGAGGCCTTCGATCACGGCTTGGCTTCCGGGCCCACGAGCGTCGCATCATAGAGCACCCGGGCTCGAGGTTGCGAGGGGCTGCGAGCGCCAGCGGTCGGGCAGGTCGCAGCCATCGGGCTCGGCGACGACCGAGCGTCCACCGTGGGCTTTGGCGCTGGTGTCGATCCAGTTCGCGTAGCTGGCGACGATCAGGGGCCCTTGCGGGCTCGCTCGCCACAAGGTCAGAGGCTCGCCCGCGTTCTTGATCCCACCGGACGCGAGGCTGCTGTCCACGACCAGCAGCGGGGTCTGTGGGGGTGGCGAGGGATCGCCGCCGAGGCCAGGCGCCCAGCCCGAACCGACGATCAGCGCGAGCTGATCGGGCTCGAGCTCGAGGCTCGGCAGGAGATCGCCGGAGGGATCGTCGCCGCGCGCCCAGCTGGCGAAGAGCTCGCTCGGCGTGTGATCGCTGAGCCGCAGCTCGCTGGTGTCGGAGGGCTCGAGCGCGAGCAGCTCGATGAACTCCGCGTCGGGCTCGGGCCCGAGCGGGTTGCCGAGCACCTCGGTGAACACCAGCCGCGGAAGGCTCGGATCGAAGCTCGCGCCCGCGACCAGCTCGCCCGAGCTCGAGCTCGAATTGTCGGCTCGGTCGCGCAACTCGAGCGTCCACGCGATCGACTCGCCGGGTAGATGCTCACCACCCACGGGCACCCCGAGCGCGGCCACACCCGGCGCGAGGATCTGCTCGCGCGCTCGATCGTCGACGATCAAGCGGGCGCCGAGCAGCTCCTCGCTCGCGACCCAGACGACGAGGCAGCGGGTGCGCAGCTCGGCGTGCAGCTCGACCTGCGGCGGATCTTGGTCGAGGCCCGATCCGGTCGCGAACCAAGTCTCGCGCTCGGCTGCGCTCGGCAGCGCGGGTCGATCCAGACGATCGACCAAGCTTCCACCCGCGGGCCGATAGCGACGATCGGCGGCCAGCAGCGTCTGCGGCCGCATGCGCACGCAGGTGCCGAGCAACCAGTCGACGCAGGGCTCGGGATCGATCAGCCACACGCCCTCGCCGAGCTCGTCCTCGAGCCAGATCTTCGCGTCGGGCTGCGGCCAGGGGATCGGCGGGTAGACGCGCAGCTCGACGTGGGCGAGGTTGGTCGGCAGAGCCAGCTCGCCGGGCAGCGGCGCGAGCAAGCTGGGCTCGGGACCCGAGCTGCCGAGCGCGGCCGTCACGAAGTCGCGGCTGAACCCATGGACCTGGCCCCACTCGTCGACCAGGCTGGCGCCGCCGCGATCGCGGACCGCCGCGCCGACGATCAAGGTGTGGCGGGTGTGCTCGGCCAAGGGTCGCTGCGGCTGGACCTTCAACACGCTCGCGGGGCCAGCCGGTCCGGCGACGAGCTCGAGCTCCAGCGCGATCCCAGGCTCGAGCTCGCCGCGATCGAGCGCGTTGCGATCGCTGCTGCGAACCGGGTCCTCCATGCACTGGCCACGCTCGCAGCTGCCCTTCTCGCAGATCGGCGTGAGCGAGCAGTCGCCGATCGGCTCCCAGGCGAAGAGCGCGACGCTGCCCGCGTGGACCGAGGCTGGATCGAGCGGCTCGGACAGCTCGAGCTCGATCGTCGGACGGACCGGGATCTCGACGCTGCGCGGGCTGATCAGCGAGCTCGAGACGACCTGCGGGCCCTCGAGGTCCACGCTCGGGAGCTCGAAGCAGGCGGGCAGAGGGGAAAGCGAGGCGAGGAGGAGGACTCGAGCGCTGGCTTGCACCTCCAGGTCTTCGGCCGCGCCGCGGGGGGCTTGCAGGGTTTCTGCGCCGCAGGCTCAAGGCGCGGGCAGGTCGAGCTCGCGCAGCCGGTAGAGCGAGCCCAGCCGCGTGCCGAGATGGAGATCGTTGCGCAGCAAGGCCATCGACACGAACTCGTCGCCAGCTTCGAGCGGATCGAGCGAGACGAGCTCCTGAAAGGTCGCGAGGTCGCCGGTCCGCTGGACGCTCGAGCGCCCGTCGGCGCCGCGCATCAGCACCAGCAAGCGCTCGGGCTCGGCGTCGGGCGACCACACGACCAGCTCCGCGTCGCTGCCCGCGAGCTGCGGCCAAGGTGCGTCGGCGACGAAGCTCGTGCCCTCGATCCGATAGCTCGACGAGTAGCTGCCGCGCCCGGGGTTGCCCGAGAAGGCCGCGATGACCATCGCATCGCCGAGCACGATCGGCACGAGCAGGCCCGCGGGTGGATCGAGGAGCGGCGTGAACTCGCCCGCGCCCTGACGCAACCATGCGAAGGCGGTGCCGGGCGCCGGCGAGTCCTGGCCGCTGACGAAGAGCTGCTCGGGCGTCGCGCCGACGAAGTAGAAGCGAGAGAAGCGATCGGCCGCGCTCTCGCGCCGCAACACCTCGGTCCAGCTCTCACCGTGATCCTGCGAGGCCATCAAGAGCGCGGGCGCGCCAGTGAGCGAGCCGGTGCCGACGTAGATCGTGTCGCCCTGCCGCGCGACGTCGTAGACATGCACGGCGCCCGGGATCGGCGTGCCGACGTGCCAGGCCTCGCTGCCACAGTCCAAGCGATAGATACCGCCCGACTCCTGATGGCCATCGGGATCGGCGGCGGGGCTGTAGAGCGTGCCGACGCCGGGGCGAAACCAGAGCACCTCCTCGGTCGGCAAAATCCCATAGTCGACGAACGCGGCCTCGAGCGGATCCCAAGCCGACATCGCGATCGGCCCGGTGTTGTCGCTGTAGTCGCCGTAGCCGAGGTGCACGCGACCATCGAAGGCGAAGAGCGTGCCGAGGATCTGGCCGTGCGTGCTCGGTTGCTCGGCGAGGCCCGGGATCGCCTCGCGTGCGGCGACCAGCTCGAGCACCTGCGCACCCGGGCCCTCGAGCACCGGCACCGTGATCGTGCTGCACAGCGAAGGATCTGGTTCGGCGCTGGCCTCGTCGCCACCCGTGTCGCTGCTGGAGTCGGCAGCGTCGCTCGAGTCGTCGCCGCCACATGCCGGCGTGAGCAAGAACAAGTGCCCGAGCAGGAGCCAGCGCGAACGCGAAGCCATGTCGCTACGTAGCAGGGCGCGCGTGCGCGGTCGAACGCTGGTTTCTCTCGGTTTCAGCAACACTTGCGGTGGCGCGCTGCGGCGCTTCGTTCAAAGATGAGTCGAGCGGATGAATTTTCGGTTGCGCAGCCTCTTGGTCGCCCTGCCCTTCGCGTCGGGCCTCGCCTGCTCCGACGCGCCGCCGCCGATCGACATGATCCCGGACGTGGGCCCCGCGCAGACCTCCGACGAGCTCTTCTCGCTCGATCGCCTCCCGCAGTTTCACATTCGGCTCGACGCCAACGCCTGGGCCGCGCTCGAGGCCGAGCCCAAGGAGTGGGTGCGCGGCAGCTTCGAATACGCCGGCATCGAATACGAGAACATCGGGGTCCGGCTCAAGGGCAACCACAGCTTTCGGCCGCTCGGCGAGAAGGCCTCGTTCAAGCTCAAATTCAACGAATACGTGCCTGGTCAGCGCTTCTTGGGCCTCGAGGGGCTGACGCTCGACAGCATGGTCGCCGACTCGTCGATGCTGCGCGAGTGGATCGGCTATCGAGTGTTCCGCGAGCTCGACGTGCCCGCGTCGCGGGCCGGCTTCGCCCAGGTCTTCGTCAACGACCAAGAGTACGGGCTCTACCTCGACCTCGAGCCCTACGACGACGAATTCCTCGAGCGGGTCTACGCCGATCCGAGCGGCAACCTCTACGAGTCGGATCAGAGCGCCGACCTCGACACCAACCTCGATCAGTGGGACCAAGACGAAGGCTCCGACAAGAGCCGCGACGACCTCGCGGCCTTCTCGGCGCTGGCGCTCGAGCCTGGCCCGGCCGTGTTCTACGGCGACCGAGCCATGGTCGACATGCCCGAGTTCCTGACCTTCATGGCCGGCGAGACGATCGTCGGGCACTTCGACGGCCACATGGGCGGGCACAACTTCTTCGTCTATCACGAGCCCACGCTCGACCTGTGGAGCTACCAGCCCTGGAGCCTCGACCAGACGCTCGCGCGCCACGTCACACCCTACGAGCACGAGGGCTTCCTCGCCGACAAGTGCCTGCACGAGCCCGACTGCCTGGTCGACTACGTGCTCGCCTCGCAGGCCGCCCTCGCGCGCTTCGAGACCATCGACTTCGCGAGCGAGGTCGATCGGGCCATCGCGCTGACCGACGCGGCGATGCGCTCCGATCCACTCAAGCCCTACTCGGAGGCCTCGGTCGAGTCCGGCCGGGTCCGCTCGCTCGACTATTTGATGGGCCGCGCGGCCGAGCTCGCGCCCCAGCTCGATTGCCTGGTTGGCAGCGTCGAGCCCGACGCCGACGACGACGGCTACGGGCCCTGCTTTCAGGACTGCGACGAGACCGACCCCACGATCAACCCCGACGCGCTCGAGCTCTGCGACGGCCTCGACAACGACTGCAGCGGCTACGTCGACGACGTCCCCGAGTGCGCGTGTCCATCGGTCGAGAGCGAAGGGCAGACCTTCTACCTGTGCCACAACCACATCAACTGGTTGGCGGCGCGGGACTACTGCGCGGCGCAAGGCCACGTGCTCGCCCGCTTCGAGAGCGCGACCCAGACCGCCGAGGTCTGGGCTGCCGCGGCCGCGATCGACTCGGATCGCTGGGCGATCGGGCTCTCCGATCGCAGCGAGGAGAACCGCTACGTGTGGCTCGACGGCAGCGAGCCGAGCTTCTCGAATTGGGCCAGCGGCGAGCCGGCCCACGCGCTCGATTGGTTCGACTGCGTGTTTCTTCGCAGCGGGCTGTGGGTCGAGAGCAACTGCATCGAGAAGGGCTCCTTCGTGTGCAGCGATGGCTGAGCGATCGTGCCGTCGAGGATGATGCCATCGTTTTCGATGGTGGCTCTTGACAAGCGAACGAGCGCCTAGTAGACATGCCATCGAGAACGATGGCATCAACTTTGAGGAATGCCAATTCCCTCGTCTCCGAGGTCGGAAACTGGG
>JAMHUH010000065.1:0-8416 GCA_035904925.1 Nannocystaceae bacterium | reverse complement strand
GCTTCCGTGCACGATCGCCTCGATCCGTGGAAGATCACCAACCAGGGAGAGGGCATCGGCGATTCGAAGGGCGACGTGTTTGAGCCCGAGCGGGGGACCCTTCTTCCCACCGTGGAGCCCGTCCATCGAAGCCACGATCAACCGCGAAGGATCCTTCGCGGACTCCTTTCTGCGACAACACTAGAATCCTGGATAGATCGGCGATACAAGATTCTCGACAGCCAGCGCTCGTCGAAGCCCCGAGACTTGAAATCATTCGTTTTTTTGCCAGCAGCCGACACGGTACGCCGGCTGCTATGTCGACCCGCAGAGGCCATGACCATGCAGAACTACGAGATCGACAACCCGAGCAATGGTGTCCCCGTCAAGCGCTGGACCAAGGGCGTGCCGGTCGAGCAAGCGGCGCTCGATCAGCTGGCCAACGTCGCTCGCCTGCCCTTCATCCACAAGTGGGTCGCGGCCATGCCCGACGTGCACTGGGGCATGGGCGCGACGATCGGCTCGGTGATCCCGACCAAGGGCGCGATCATCCCGGCCGCGGTCGGTGTCGACCTCGGCTGCGGCATGATGGCGATCGAGACCACGCTGGTCGCCGCCGACCTGCCCGACAACCTCGCAGCCGTGCGCGCGGCGATCGAGAAGGCCGTCCCGCATGGCCGCGAGGTCAACCGCAGCAAGCGGGACCGCGGCGCCTGGGGTGATCCGCCCAAGCGCGTCGCCGAGCGCTGGAAGGTCGAGCTCGACGCTCGCTTCGCGACCTTGATCGCCAAGCACCCGAAGATCGAGAAGAGCAACCACGTGGTCCATCTCGGCACGCTCGGGACCGGCAACCACTTCATCGAGGTCTGCCTCGACGAGCGTGATCGCGTGTGGTTGATGCTGCACTCGGGCTCGCGTGGGGTCGGCAACCGGATCGGCTCGTACTTCATCGGGCTCGCCCGCGCGGACATGAAGCGCTGGTTCATCAACCTGCCCGACGAGAACCTCGGCTACTTCCCCGAGGGGAGCGAGTACTTCGACGACTATGTCGAGGCGGTCGGTTGGGCGCAGGACTTCGCTCGGATCAACCGCGAGCTGATGATGCAGGCCGTCATCGAGGCGCTCGGCCACGCGCCGGGCATCCGACCCTTCATGACGACCAACATGGCGGTCAACTGCCATCACAACTACGTCGCCCGCGAAGCCCACTACGGCGCGGAGGTCTGGGTCACCCGCAAGGGGGCCGTGCGTGCGGGCGTCGACGAGTTGGGCATCATCCCGGGCAGCATGGGCGCCAAGTCGTTCATCGTGCGCGGCAAGGGCAACCCCGAGTCGTTCTGCTCGTGCAGCCACGGCGCGGGCCGAGCGATGTCGCGGGCCGAGGCCATGCGGCGCTTCTCGATCGAGGACCACGCACAGGCGACGGCCCACGTCGAGTGCCGCAAGGACGCGGACGTGATCGACGAGACGCCGGCGGCCTACAAGTCGATCGAGGCCGTGATGACGGCGCAGGCTGATCTCGTCGACATCGTCCATACCCTTCGCCAGGTCGTCTGCGTGAAGGGCTGAGCGTTCGAACCTGCGCGTTCGAGCGCAGACCAAGAAGGGCCTGCGGGGCAGAACTCCTCGCAGGCCCTTCGGCCGTCGTGATGAACGAGGAATTTTTCGCAGAACTCGACGTGCGCCTCGACCATCATCGGTCGCGCACGTCGAGCTGCCGCGAGCGCAGTTGATCCAAAGGACATCGAGGGCTAGACATCGATCGTGCCTTTCGAATCGATCGACTCACGCGAATCTTGGCCGGGATCGTCGAGTGGCGTTTCGGTACAATCCTCCATTCGTCGGATGAATGTAGGTCGCTGCTTTCCGCAGCTCATTTGTGCACGGCGGGGCAATGTGGCGTTGGTGGCCGTGGCCGGTGTGGCGTTCGAGGACGGCCTGGTCCGCGCGCGCCTCCTGCCCGCAGAGGCGTCCGAGTCGCTGTTCGAGCCCTGGTCGAATCTCGACATTCGCGCGTCGAGCCGCGACCTTTGGGGGGTTCACGCGGGGAAACACCGCGGTCGGGTCTGGATCGCGCTCGACGATGGGTGGTGGGCGATTCGCTTGATCGAGGGTGACGACGAGCGAATGGCTCGTGGAGTGATGCGCCACGTGCTCGATTGCGTCGGCCGGAGCAAGGCCGTGCTCGAGTCGCGCCTCGCCGAGCTCGATTCGCGCTATCGGGTCGAGCTGCTGCCGCTGCGCGAGCGCGATTGGGCGACGAGCCCTTTCCACGAGCTCACGCTCGAGAGCCAATTCGAAGCGCTGCTGAGTTTGCGCCTCCACGTCATCGAGGCGACCGGGCTCGACGATCTCGACGAGGACACGACCGTGCTCGAGGCGTTGCGCGAGCAAGCCAGCGAGGCGCTCGGCGACCAGCGCGAGCGGCTGCGTCACGCCTGCGCGTTCGAGCTGGCGATCGGTCGCTACTTGGGCGCCGAGGCGCTGCGCTGCGCCGACACGCGAACCCGCGCGGCCCGGCGCGCGCGCATGCACGAGGCCTTCGATGCCGCGTGCAAGGCCTTCAGCGAGTTCACCGACGCCGAGGGTGGCGCAGACAGCTCGGAGGTGCGGCCATGCTCGATCGTCGCATGAAGGGCTACGACGAGGTCCTCTTTGGCGGCCTGCCGGCGGCGCTGGTCGGGATCGGGGCTGGCGAGGTCGCGCTCGGCTACCTGCGCGTGCTCGAGCGAGGCGTCGACGACGATCTGCCGGACGCGTTGGCCGAGGTCTGCGACCAGACCTTTGCGATCGCTGCGATGGCCCGCGGGCCTGGCCAGAGCGAGCGGGCCGAGCGAGCCGAGCGGATCGCCTCGCTCGCGCATCACTTGATGATGCACGAGACCTTGGCCCTCGGCGCGCCGCGGCGCTCGGCCCTGCATCACGATCGCGCCCTCGAGATCGCCCGCGAGCTCGGCTTGGTCGAGAGCCCGAGCTTCGCGGGCTTCGACGCCTGAAGCGGCTACCATGTCGCCGCGATGGCGGATGACCTGGGCCAAACCCTGTATGTCGACGGATCGGAAGGCGAGGGCGGGGGCCAGATCCTGCGCACCTCGCTGGCGCTCTCGGCCATCACCGGCCGGCCCTTCGTGGTCGAGAAAATTCGTGGCCGTCGACGCAAGCCCGGGGTGCTGCGCCAGCACCTGACCGCGATCCGTGCGGCCGCGAGCGTGTGCGGGGCCAAGCTCGAGGGCGCCGAGCTCGGCTCGAGTCGGCTCGATTTTCGGCCGGGCCCGGTCGTGCACGGCGAGCATCACTTCGCGGTCGGCTCGGCCGGCAGCGCGACCTTGGTGTTTCAGACCGTGCTCTGGCCCTTGCTGGCCAGTCCCGGTCGCTCGACGCTGGTATTCGAAGGCGGGACCCACAACCCGCTCGCGCCACCTTTCGAGTTCATTCAGCACGCCTTCTTGCCCGTGCTGCGCCGGATCGGCGCTCGGATCGAGGCCAAGCTCGAGCGCGCGGGCTTCAACCCGGCCGGCGGTGGCCGCTTCGTGGTCGAGCTCGAAGGCGGGCTTCCGCTCGAGCGGATCGAGCTGCGCGAGCCGGGTGCTCTGGTTCGCCGGCGCGCGCTCGGGCTGGTCGCCAAGCTGCCCCGTAACATCGCCATGCGCGAGCTCGCGCTCGTCCGCGAGCAGCTCGACTGGACCCGCAACGAGTGCGAGGTCCACGAACTCGAAGGCCAGGGGCCCGGCAACGCGGTGGTGTTGATCGTCGAGACCGAGCACGCGTGCGAGGTCGTCACGGGCTTCGGCGACAAGGGCGTGCGAGCCGAGGCCGTGGCCACGCAGGCGATCGAGCAGCTGCGCGCGTGGTCGAACGCGGGCGTCGCCGTCGGTGAACACCTCGCCGATCAACTGCTGATCCCGATGGCGCTGCGGGGCGAGGGCGAGCTGTGGACGGGGCCGACCAGCCTGCACACGCGGACCAACGCCGAGCTGATCGCCCGCTTCTTGCCGGTTCGCTTCGAGATCGGCGCGCTCGATCCAGCCCGCGAGCGAGTCGAAGTGTTTGCGCTCGAATCGAGCCCGGCGTGAATCACTCGGACGCCATGGCAATGGCGCCGCACGAACTGTCCGAGTCGACTCGTCCGGGTCGAGAATTGGCATGCTCGACGCGGAGACCAGCTGCTATGGTCAAAGCGTGACGAGCACGACCCGCGAACTCGCACCTCGCGTCCCCCGATCGACCCGATCGAGCCGGTCGCTGGTCCGGGTCGATCGCCGCCGCCGTCGCTGCGCTGGGCTGGCGACCACCTTCGCGGTCCTCGGCAGCGCGATGATGCTGCCAGTCCTGCTCGTGACTCCGGCGTTGATGAGCGCCTTCCCGCCGCTCGGACTCCTGTGGTTGATGGGGGTGGTGGTGCCGGGCGCGACCCTGACGATCCGCCACTATCGCTATGTGCTCGATGAGCGGTTGCCGGGCGGAACGGAGCGGCTCTGGGGCCAGACCGCCGCGAGCAGCGGGCTCCTCGGCGCGGTTTGGCTCTACACTTGCGCAGCCGCGGGCGCCGGGTTGGCGGGCATCCCCGGCGTGTTGATGTGCATCTTGGCTGGTGCGGCCATGGTCGCGGCCAAGCACGATCGCCACGCGCTCTGACGCAGGCATGACGCAGGCATGACGCAGGCATGACGCAGGCATGACGCAGGCATGACGCAGGGATTGCACTGGCCCACGCCTCGCGGCCGATCGATAGCTCGACCATGCACGGTGAGCAGGCCCTCGAGGCGCTCTGGCAGGCCGACGATCGCTCCCCGCTCGGCCGCTTCGATCCGGCCAGCATCGAGTCTCTGCCCGCGGTCGCGCAGCGCTGGCTTCGGCGGGTGATCGAGCCTGGCACACCGCTCTATCGGGCGATTCGTCTGCGCATGCACGGCGAGATCGAGCTTTCGGGCTGGCACGCCTTCGAAGCCGAGCAAGTGATCCGTTGGGGTCGTGGCTTGATCTGGCAAGCCAAGGTCGCGTTCGGGCCCCTGTCGCTCCTGTCGATCGAGGGCCACGACTCGGTGATCGATGGCGTCGGCGAGATGCAGTGGAAGCTGCTCGGGCTGATCCCGGTGATGGTCGGTCGCGGTCCAGACATCGATCGCTCGGCGGCGGCTCGGCTCGAGCTCGAGTCGGTCTTGCTGCCGACCTTGCTGCTCGACGACGACGTCCACTGGGCCGCGGGCGACGACGAGCACCATGCGAGGCTGCACATGCGCTTGCCTGGTCGTGATCCGGCCCAGGACAGCGAGCTCTCGCTGCGCTTCGACGCCGAGGGCCGGCTGCGCGAGTGCAGCTGTCTGCGCTGGGGCAACCCCGAAGGCGGCGAGCATCGGCTGATTCCCTTTGGCGGGACCTGGGCGGATGAACGCCAGGTTCAGGGCTGCACGATCGCCACCCACATGGCGGCGGGCTGGTTCTTTGGCACGGACCGCTACGCCGCCGAGGGCGAGTTCTTTCGCGCGCAGATCGACGACATCACGCTGCGTTAGGCCTCTTGGAGCCGGTCCCGCGGCACTCAGAGATCGGACTCGGGCTCGGACTCGGACTCGGGCTCGGGCTCGGGCGGTGGCGGCGGTGGTGCAACCGGACCCGTCTCGCTGATCGTCAGCTGGCGGCCCCGCATCAGCGAGCCCTCGCTGCCGGCCCCCGCGAAGCCGACCCGCACGTAGATCAGCCCGGTCCCGATCGCGAGCGGCGTGCAGGCGAGCCGGATGGTCAAGAAGGTGTCGGGCGGGTTCTCGGCGAAGCGCTCGAGCGGCTTGATCTTCTTGTCCTTGGACGGCTCCATGCCGGCCGGCAAGCGGAAGCTGTCGAGCACGGCCACCCGCTTCTTGGTCCCGGGCCCGAAGCTCGCTTGCGTCGAGGTCACGCCCGCGGCGTGGACGAACTGGGGATCGAAGAGCTTTTTCTCGAGCGCGTCGCCCGAGATCTCGACGTAGAGCCCGGTCTCGGCCGGCCCGCCGATGCTGACGGTCTTGATCTCGATCTCGAAGGGCTCGGGGAATTTGTAGTGCCAGGCGTCGTTGTCTTGGTGGGGATCGAGGCCGAGCTGGGGCGTCTGGCCGATGATCCGGGGGCCGAGATCGAGGGGCGCCGCGGCGGAGGCTTCGCTCGGCTCGGGCGCGATGATCTCGGCGGTGCCGATGGTCGTCGTGTGGGCGCCGCTGGGCTCGGGCACGCTCGAGATGTCGAGCTCGACCAGCGTCCAGCGCTCGGCGACGAGCCGGCCATGAAACACTCGGCCTGCGCCCGCGAGCACGAAGCTGCGCTTGGTCGAGCCGCGCAGGGTCATCTGGGTCGGCGGCAGCTCGACGCCGAGCGGGATTCGAGTGTGGGGCTCGAGCGTGGCCAGGTTGGCGATCAAGACCTCGCGGCGATCGACCACGCAGACGATCGCGTCGTCGATGATCGTGATCGGTCCGAGCTCGCGGGCTTCGAGCTCGTGGTGGCGCAGCAACGCGCCCGCCTCGTCGAAGTGGCTCAGCACCGATCGCTTCAGCGAGGGCATGCCGGTCGCGACCAGCACGCCTTGGGCGGTCGCGGTCGCGGCGACGGTCGAGTCCCTGTCCTTGGGCGTCCGCAGGATGCAGACGAAGCCGCTCGGATCGGGCCGCAGCAGCCCGACCACCGCGCTGTCGGTGTCGGTCAGGACGAAGCCGTGCGCGTTGCTGTCGAGCTCGAGCAGATCGGGCTCGGTCGTCCAGCGGGTCTTGCGACTCCAGATCGGCTTGTCCCAGATCAGGTTCTCGGGCCAGTCGACCTTCTTGGGCTTTTCGCTCTCGAACTCGCGCTCCCACTTGAGCTTGGGATCGGCCGGCGGCGCGCCGAACACGACGGAGGTCAGCGCGCGGGCCTTGGTCCCGGTCACGTAGGCGGCGAGCACTCGCTCGTGATCGACCGAGGCCAGCGCCGAGATCAACCAAGGGAAGAGCAGCGCGCCGCCGCCCGAGTCGAGCGCGGCCCGGATCAGCGAGCGCTCATGGTTGACGGTGAACGCGACCTTGGCCGCGGGGTCGACCGCCAGCGGGCGCATGCGCGCCTCTTTCGAAGTCTCTGTCTCTCGGGCTGGAAACTCGCCCCCGAGCTGAGCGAGGGCGAGCACGAGCTCGGCATGGTTGGGTCGGTGGACGCTCAGCCCTTGCGGGCCGAGCACCACATGGACGTCGCCGTTGGTCCAGGCGCTCACGGGGGGCCATTCATAACACGGGACGGGTCCGCACATGGTGCCGACCTCGCCGAGCCTGCCAGCAGGCCACGGCGTCGCTGCGCGGCCCTGCTCAGCCCGGGTTGACGTTGAGCAGCGCGAAGCCGGTCATGTCCGAGTAGGTGTAGGCCTGGACCAAGCCGTCGACCTGCAAGGTGATGGTGTTGGTGTCGGGGTCGACCTTGTAGGCCCGGCTGCCGTTGCGAGGCACGCCCCAGACATAGCCGTCGAAGTCGACCGCGACGCCCCAGATGAAGTCGTCGCCGACCTGACCGACGTCGAGGGTCCGAACGACCTCGAGCGTGGTCGTGTCGATGCCGTGGATCTGCGCGTAGCTGCCTCGGTAGAGGATGCCCTCGCCGTCGCCCATGCAGCCGCCGGTGTGGACGCCGGCGTCGAGCAAGGGGACCGAGGTCCACTGCTCGGTCTGCGGGTTGAAGCGGCGGGTGTTCATGCCGCAGAGCCACACGTAGCCGTCGGAGGTCACGGTCATGCCGTAGCCGCCGTCGCCGGGGGTCGGGTAGCCCTGGTAGCTGAAGTTGTCGTGATCGACTTTGACCAGCCACGACTCCTGCGGGTTGCCGCCTTGCAGCTGGGTCAGCCAGACGTTGTCGTCGGCGTCGACCGCCGCGCCGTAGAACCCGTACCAGCCCGGCCAGGGCTGGGGGAGATCGGGGATCGCGACCTCTTGGATGATCGAGCCGTCGTCGCCGTCGAGCAGCGCGACCACGGCCGTGCCAGCGGCCCAGTCCGACCACGCGGTCCAGACGTCGAGGTCCTCCCACGCGCAGGTCTCGGGGTTGAAGGTGCCGTTGGTCCACGCGACCGGACGGTTGTCGCCGTGGGCGAGCGGCGTGTGCCAGGCGACGCACTCTTCTTCACCCCACGCGAGCTGCTGCGCGTCCATCGAGGTCTGGATGCCGGGCGTGCCGTTGGTGTCTTGGCAGTTGACCTGGCCCGCGTAGACCTTGGTCACGCCGCCGAGCCGGTTGGCGACCGCGACGTCGCCGTAGCGGTTGACCGAGGTCCGCGAGGGGCTGCCAGCGCTGTCGGGTCGAACGATGTAGCGGCCGAGCTCGGTCCCGGTCTCGGTGTCGATCTTGGAGACGGTGCCCTGACCGGAGTTGGCGATCCAGATCAGCTTCTCGATCGGCTGCTGCATCATGCCTTCGCAGGGGTCGCCCGTCTCGGTCGTGTCGCCGACGCTGG
>JAMHUH010000064.1:0-5704 GCA_035904925.1 Nannocystaceae bacterium | reverse complement strand
GGCGCTGGGTCATGGCCGAGGTCGAAGAAGGCGGCGACATCACCACGCCGGCCACGATCACGCTCTCGGGTCGGCAGGGCAACCGGCTCGTGCTGCTGCGGGCGATGTTCGAGCAGGTCGGGATCGCCAGCGAGCTGTGGCTGCTGCGCGACAAGTTCGGCCCGACCGTCCAGCCCGGCGGCGACCCCTTGGTCGAGGCCTACGACACGGTCATCTTGGCCGTGCTCCAAGGCGATCAGCCGCCCTTGTTGGTCAGCACCGCTTCCGAGGTCATCCCGCTCGGCTACCTCGCGCCCTCCTACGCCGGCGGCAAAGGCTTGCGGGTCCAGCTCGAGCGCGACGAGGGGGCCGCGGGCGAGATCGACGTGCCGCCGCAGCAGCCTCAGCACCGCGATCGTCGACGTTGGGAGCTCGACATTCAGGTCGGCGCGCAGGGGGCCGGCAAGGTCAGCGGCGTGCTCGAGCTGAGCGGGATCGAGGCGATCCAATGGCGCGACGCCTTCCAGCAGATCGACGCCGACCGTCGGCCCGAGGTGTTCATCCAAGCCGAGCTCGCCCGGATCATCCCCGGCTCGGGCATGGACCTCGACGCGCTCGAGGTCGAGAACGAATTCGACCTCGACCTGCCGCTGCGCATGACCTTCGCCGCCCACGGACGCAACCTCGGCGTCGTCCAGTCCGGCCAGCTCGCGCTCTTGGCTGCCGCGGTGCCGATCGATCAGGCGACCATGTACGTGCGCCTGCCGGAGCGCTGGAGCGGCCTCGTGATCCCCTATGCGCCCCGGCTCGAGGCCAAGGTCACCTACACGCTCGAGGGCCGCAGCTTCGCGGCCGTGCCTGGCGACGTCGCGATCGAAGGCGAGTTCGGTGGCTACGGTCGCAAGCTGACGGCCGGCGGGGTCGGCAAGTCCGAGCTCGTGTTCGAGAGCTGGTCGACGCTCGATCTCGGCGTCGTCGAGGTCGAGCGCTACGGCGGGTTGATGCGCTTCGCCGCGCAGGTGCAGCAGGCCGAGCAGGCGATCTTGCGGGCCAAGTAGCGAGGCGCGTCGCGGTGTAGACTCGTGGGCGCGCATGAAGTCGCTGCCCTGGATCTTCGCGCTCGTGTTCGTCGCCGCGTGCGGCCGCGACGTCGAGCGCGAGGTCGAGCCGGCGCGGCCGAGCCCGAGCGACCTCGCCGGGAATTCCATCGATCCGCTGGCCGCGAATGGCCGCCCGGATCTGATCTTGTTCTTGCGCAGCGACTGCCCGATCGCCAACCGCTATGCGCCCGAGATCGCACGAATCGGCCTGCGCTTTGGCGAGCAGGTCGATGTCTGGCTCGTCTACGTCGATCCCGACGAGACGCCCGCGAAAATTCGCGAGCACGTCGCCGACTATCGCTTGCCCGGCACGCCCTTGCGCGACCCCGAGCAGAGCCTGGTCGCCCGCGCGGCCGTCGAGGTCACGCCCGAGGCCGCGCTCTTCGACGCGCAGGGCCAGCGAACGTATCGCGGCCGGATCGACGACACCTACGTGGCTTACGGCAAGGCGCGCGCGCAGCCGACCACCCACGAGCTGATCGACGCGCTCGAGGCCTTGCTCGATGGACGCGCCCCCGCGATCGCCGAGGCGCCCGCGATCGGCTGTCCCTTGCCGCCGCTGGCTCGACGCGAAGCGGAGGCGCCATGAAGCGAGCCGTCACGGTCTCGTGGATTGTGCTGCTGGCGGGCTGTCGGGAGCCGCCGAGCGAGCCTCGAGCCGAAGTCGCCGCGAACGAGCCCGCGCCGGCCCTCGACACCGACGCGTTGCCCGAACAGGTCACCTTCACCGAGCACGTCGCTCCGCTGCTCTACCAGCACTGCGCGGTCTGTCATCGGCCGGGCCAGGTCGCGCCCTTCGCCTTGCTCGACGAGGCCGAGGTCCGCGACCACGCCGAGCAGATCGTCGAGGTCACCCGCTCGCGCTTCATGCCGCCCTGGAAGCCGGTCCCGGGCCACGGCGAGTTCGCCCACGATCGCTCGTTGAGCGCGACGCAGATCGAGACCTTCGCCCGCTGGGTCGCCCAGGGCACGCCCACCGGGCCCGAGTCGGCCCGACCGGCGCCGCCTCGCTTCCCCGAAGGTTGGCTGGCGGGAGAGCCCGACATCGTGCTCACGCTCGCCGAGCCCTACGAGCTCGCGGCCGAGGGCCTCGACGTCTATCGCAATTTCGTGCTCGCTTCGCCTGTCGATCATCGGGTCTGGATCCGCGGCTGGGCGCTCGATCCCGGGACGGCGCAGGTGGTCCATCACGCGATCCTCAGCGTCGATCGCCAAGCCTGGGGCCGTGGCGAGGACGCGGCTGATCCGGGTCCGGGCTTCTCGGCCATGGAGCTGCGCGGCGCCCAGTCGCCCGGCGGCTTCTATTTGGTCTGGGCGCCCGGGACCACGCCGACCCTGGCCGAGGACAGCGCCTGGGCGCTCGATCCCGGCATGGATTTGATTCTGCAAGTCCACTTGCAGCCGAGCGGAAAGCCTGAATTCGTCGCGCCGCGGATCGGGCTTTATTCGAGCGATCGCCCGCCGACGCGCTCGGGCCTGACGCTGCGTCTGGGCGATCGGCCCCTCGACATCGCGCCTGGCGAGCGCGACCATGAAATGCGCGATCGCATGGTGTTGCCGGCGCCCGCCAGCTTCGTGTCGATTTTCCCCCACGCGCATTACCTCGGCCGGACATTCGAATGTCGCGCGCAATTGCCCGATGGCTCGAATCGCTGGCTCTTGGACATCGACGACTGGGACTTCGCCTGGCAGGACCAATACCGCTACGCCGCGCCCGTCGAGCTGCCGGCCGGGACCATCCTCGAGTTGCGCATCACCTACGACAATTCGGCCGAGAACCCGCGCAACCCCAACCATCCGCCCAAGCGGGTGCAGACCGGGCCCAACTCGACCGACGAGATGGGCAACGTGACCTTCGAGCTCCTGCCCCACGATCCGAGCGGCGCGCTGGCCCTGCGCGCGCTCAAGTACGAGCGCGCGCTCGAGCTCGACGACAGCGCCCTCGCGCATTACAACCTGGCCAACGTCGAGCGCGACCTCGGTGACCTCGACCGCGCCGAGGCGGAGTACAAAAAGGCGCTCGCGGTCGATCCCGATCACCCGTGGACGCTGCATAATTTGTCGATGTTGTTGCAGCAGCGCGGCCGCGCCAGCGAAGCCGTGCCGCTGGCCGAGCATGAAGTCGAGCTCGCGCCCGACTCGGCTGCGGCCTACAACAACTTGGGCAACGCGCTGCGCGGGGCAGGGCGTGATGCGGACGCGCGGGTTGCCTTCGTTCGGGCGCTCGAGCTCGACCCCGGGTTCGAGCTGGCCCGGACCAATCTGCGGATCCTGGGCCCGGGCTGAACGTCTTTCAATTCTTCTCCGCCGCGCGATCCTGATCTCGCGTAATCCCCACGATCAGCATCACGGCGAGGGGCGCCGCAACGAGCAACGCGCCATCCCGTAGAGCCCCTGCCAACAGCAAGAAGCGTATGTGTTCGACATGCTCGAGCGGAAGTTCTACTCGAAGCCGACGTCGCAGCCGAATTCCAGATCGAGCTTGGCGTCCGGATCGCCCTGAATGACGGCGCAGGCCTCGGGACAGAGCACGACCGTGTTCGCCTCGATGTAGAAGCCGGTGGCGGTGCACTCGGCCAATCCAGCGACCTGGGTGAACACGATCGGCGCGCCTTGGCCCGGGGTGTAGACCACCTGAATCGTGTCGGGGTCGATGGTCTGGTTGGGATCCGGCGGCGCAGGAATCTCGAACGAGCACGCCAGCGGGGTGTTGACGATCACGCCCTGCGCGATGGCGTTGAAGACCACGTCGAAGGCGGCGAACTGGCACATCGGAAAGCGCAGGCCGTTCGAGAGGATGCTGACCTGCTGCATCTCCGGCCCGGCCGCGACGCCGCCGGCGTAGCCCTGGCAAGCGCCAAATTGCAGGGGCTCCTGCGCCAGCCAGGGATCGGTGGGCATGGGCTTGGCCGGCAGGCCGTTGATCGTGTGAAAGGTATAATTGCGATCCTGGGCGCTGCCGAATTGCCCAGGGTCGAGCGCCAGCAATTGCATGTCGAAGAGGTCGCCCTTGCTGGGATCGTTGGCGTCTTGGCTGGTGCTGTCGGTGATGCCGACGATGACCTTGGCCGCCTCGGGCCGGACCCAGTCCGACCAGCCGCCGGGCGCGAGGCCGTGGGGATCGGGCATCGCGTACCAGGCGATCATCGACTCGAGGAACACGCCCGAGCCGGTCGAGCGATCGTAGTCGAAGAAGTTGGCGGTGTTGGCCGGCAGCGCGGGCGGGTTGGCGCAGTCGGCCCCGCCCAGCGGCGGCCCCACACACAAGCTGCTGCCGCCGCCGTAGCCCGCCAGCGCGATCACCCGATAGTCGAGGCCGCTGTTGGCCATGATCTGCGCGAAATTTTGATTGATGTTGGCCTCGACCGAGGAGCTGGCCGGATCCATCGAGGGGCTGGTGTCGATGACGAGGATGATGTCGACCGGGGCCTTGCCGACCTCGGGCTCGATGCTCTGCGCAGCGCACTCCATGCCGGTGCTGCTCTCGCCCATGCCCAGGTCGAGCAAGGTGCCGGACTCGCTGCTGCTCTCGCTGCCGTTGCCGCTGTCGACGTCGTCGTTGCCGGTGTCGAGCGTGGCGATGCCGGTGTCCGCGTCGCTGCGACCGCCCGGGTCGCCGCAGGCGAGGGTGCCGAACATGCAGGCCAAGGAGATCGAGATGCGCCTGGTCATCGGCTGCAACCTAACAAGATTGGGCCAGCCTGCGCGAACCGGGCCGGGAGCCTACGCAAGCGGCCATCGCGTGCGCGCAGCGTCATGCCGGCCACGCTCGGTGCAAGGGTTGGCGCGTCGTCGAGTTGACGGCGTTTCGCTCGCGCTCGCGCCCCGCGAAGGGTCTATCCTGATCGAGTTCGTCTGGAGCTCGTCATGCATCGTCTCGCGATATTGTCGGCATTCTCGATCCTCGTCTCGCTCGGCGGCTGTGGTGGTGGCGGCCGGCAATCGTCCACCGACGAGCTCGGCGACGGGATCGAAGAGGGGCTCTCGAGCGCGGGGTCGGACTCGGACTCGAGCGACGCCGAGAGCATGACGACGGTCAAATTCGACGAGCCCGACACGGGCGAGAGCGCCGGCACGGCGACCAGCGGCGACAACATGGACAGCGGCTGCAAGAAGGTCGACCTGCTCTTCGTGATCGACAACTCTGGCAGCATGGAGGACGAGCAGATCAACCTGGTCAACAGCTTCCCCTCGTTCATCGACGAGATTCAGGTCCAGCTGGCCGACACCGAGGGCTACCACATCGGGGTGATCAGCACGGACGTCTACGCGTTCAACAATGGCTGCCAGCAAGAGGGCGCGATGATCACCGCGACCGGCGGCAATGGTTCGAGCGGCCAAGTCTGTGGGCCCTTCGCCGAGGGCCACCCCTACATGACCGAGATGGACAACCTCGACGTCGCGTTCTCCTGCGCGGCGCAGCTCGGCATCGCGGGCGACGGCGACGAGCGAGGCATGCAGACCATGCAGGCCGCGCTCTCGGCCGGCATGAACGCGCCCGGCGGCTGCAACGACGGCTTCTTGCGCGACGACGCCCTGCTCGTGATCGTGCTGATCACCGACGAAGAGGACGACCACGAGGTCGACGGCTGCGCTCAGCTGCCCCAGCCGGGCTCGAACGGCGA
>JAMHUH010000063.1:0-4755 GCA_035904925.1 Nannocystaceae bacterium | reverse complement strand
GGCCTGCGCTTCGCCGACGAGCCCGAGCGCGGGCTCGCGGCCCTCGCTCGGCTCTTGCTGCTCGAGCATCCGCTCGAGCGCGTGACCATGCCCTTCTACGAGGGCGACTTGGTCCGCTTCGCCGCGCAGGTCCTGGTCGATCGAGCCAGCGACGACCCTCGGGCCTTCGCGCTCGCCGACGCGGCTCTGAGCGCCCGCCTCGCTCGCGGCGAGCGAATCCAAGATCTACCGCGAGGCCCGAGCATGCGAATCTGCGACGAGCCCGACGCGAGCACGGACGCATGGGACTACTTCGCCGACCTGCCGCTGCGCACGATCGCCAACGCGATGGCCTCGCTCGCGTTCGGCGAGCGGCTCCGCGATCCCGAGCTTTTGCGTCGCTCGGACCTCGACGATCGCCAACGCCGGGTCCTGGCCCTGACCCGCGATCATGCGATCCCGATCGCGATCGCGGGCGCACCCTGGATCGAGCCCGAGGCCATGGCTCGCTTCTTGGCGGGCGGCGGACCGCTCGACCAGACGCTCGACTGGCGAGGGTCGAGCCAGCCCCTCTTCGTGGTCCTGGCCACGCTCGCGCGCTCGCCCGACGCCACGGCGGCCGAGTCCGAGGTCGATGCGATCTTCGCCGAGCTCGCGCGGACCTGGACGCCCGAGCGCTTGCTCGAGCTCGCCATCGACATCCTCGACAACGGCTATGGCCTGGCGCCCTACGGTCCGCCGCTGGCGGTGTTGAGCTCGGCGTGGACCCACCATGTCGAGCCGCTCGCGCGCCGCGACGTCGAGCTACGCCAGGCTTACGCCGAGCGCTTGCTCGAGCGCGAATATCCGCTCGGCGTCCAAGCCCGCTTCGCGTTCATCACCCAGATCGAGGCCAACCAACCCGTCGAGCCTCGCTTCGATCGCGTGGCCGCGGCCGCGATCGCGGCCGATCTCGAAGGCGGGCTCGCATGGTTGGCGAGCTTCCCCGAGCCTCGACGCTCGAGCATGGTCGCGCGCTTTGGCAACGCCTGGATCCATCGCCGGCTCGGCTCCGTGTGCGAGCCCGAGCTGCTCGAAGCGGCGCTGATCGCCGGCTTCCTCGACCCCGCCTGTGCCTGGCTCGAGCACGAGGTCGAGACGCTGCTGCAGACCATCGCCGACACCTCCAAGCTCGAAGCGCTGCTCGCCGAGACCCGAGGCCGACGTCGTTCGGTGCTCGCCCGCGTGCTTCAGGCCCGCACGCGCGAGGGCGTGTTCACGCTCGAGATGTGGGTCGAGGGCGAGGGCGTCCGCGCGCTCGTGCGCGACGGCCAAGGCACCCAGCTGATCGAGACCATGCTCTCGTCGAGTCCCCGGGTCGACGAGCTCGCGGGCGTGCTCGAGCGCTGCTCGAACACACCCGCGACGACGATCGAGCTCGCGGGCGACCTCGACTCGACGACCGAGTATCGGGTCATGCGCCTGCTCGGCGACGCGGGGTTTCGCGGCCGGGTTCAGGCAGCGGGCGGCTCGACCATGACCCGCATGACCCGAGCATGACCAGTCCGGAGCGCCGCTACTTGGGCGCCTTGACCGTGCGCAAGTAGGGCAGCTTCACGTCGACCTCGCCGAACCTCGCCTTCGCGTCCTCGGTCGAGACCGCGAGCGACACGATGACGTCCTGGCCCGGCACCCAGTTCGCGGGCGTCGCGAAGGGAGCTCCGTCGGTGATCTGCACGGCGTCGAGCGCCCGCAGAATCTCGGCGAAGTTGCGACCCACCGACATCGGGTAGGTCATCATCAAGCGGACCTTCTTGTCCGGCCCGATGATGAAGACCGTGCGAACGGTCGCGCTATGGGCAGGGGTCCGACCGTCGGGCAGGTAGGCGTCCGCGGGCAGCATGTCGTAGAGCTTCGCCACCTTCAGCGAGGTGTCGTCGATGATCGGGAAGTCGGCCGGGCTGCCCGCGACCTGCTCGATGTCGTGCTTCCACTTCTGGTGGTCCTCGACGCTATCGACCGAGACGCCCATGACCTTGGTGTGGCGCTTGGCGAAGTCGGCCGCGAGCCGGGCCACCGCGCTGAACTCGGTCGTGCAGACCGGCGTGAAGTCCTTGGGGTGGGAGAACAAGATTGCGTAGCTGTCACCGATCCACTCGTGCAGCGAGACCTGGCCAGCGGTCGAGTCGGCGGTGAAGTCGGGGGCGATGTCATTGATGCGAAGCGACATGGTGTTGAAGTCCTCGGAGTCGAATTCGAGTCACGTGGAATGCGTGCATGCGCAAGTTCGCACGGACCAAGCGAATTGGAAACCGGCTGGGGCGGCACATGGCTTGGCGCCATTTCCGCAGGGCATCGATTGTCTCGTTCCTTCGCTGTGGATCCTTCGCGGATCCTTCGCGGGCATCGGGGTCACGATGCGGAGCCTGTGGGTGCCTCCGTGGGGGCGCAGCGCTTCGAGTCTTCCGCCGCGGGGCATCGCTCGGCTTGGCCAACACTCGCTTGGGCGGCTCCACATTCGAATCGCTGCGCCCCCACTGCGTCCCCCGCTCCTCGATCGTCTCGGTTCGCAGGGTGCAGGTGAAGAGCCCAGAGGATCCCAGCAGCGGAGGATCCCAGCAGCGGAGGATCCCAGCTGCGGAGGATCCCCAGTTGCGGAGGATCCCCAGCTGCGGAGGATCCCCAGCTGCGGAGGATCCCCAGCTGCTGAGGATCCCCAGCTGCTGAGGATCCCGACGGATCGTGGGAGGCTCGTCCTCGTGTCGTTTCCCGATCTCGAGTCGCTACGGTCTCCACTGCGCCCAGCGAACCGAGACGATCGAGGAGCGGGGGACGCAGTGGGGGCGTAGCGATTCGAATGTGGAGCCGCCCATGCGGATGTCGGCCAAACCGAGCGATGTCCCGCGGCGGAAGACTCGAAGCGCTGCGCCCCCACGGAGGCACCCACAGGCTCGACATCGTGACCACGATGCCCGCGAACGATCACGCAAGATCACGCAAGATCACGCAAGTTCACGCAAGATCAGCTCGGAATGAACACCGAAAAAGGCAAGGTCGCCGCGAAGAGCAAGAGCACGAAACCCAAGGCCAGCTTGCGCGCGCGCACGTCCACCGGGGTCGAGAAGCAGACCAGCAAGGCGACCGGGACCAGGTAGGCGACGTAGATGAACTTGACCGAGGAGTTCTTGCCCGGTGAGAGTCCGCTGCCGAGCTGCCAGTAGAGGTAGAGGCCGACGCCGACGAGCAAGAAGCTGGTCAGCAACGCCCACAGGTCGCGGCTCGGGTCGCGCTCGCGCAAGCGCATGACGACGCCGCGCAGCCCGGCGAAGAAGCGCCAGCCCAGCCACGGGATCGTCGGCAGCGCGGCGACCAAGGCCACGCGCTTGGCCAGGGCCCGCGTCTCGACCCCGACCGGGCCCGAGAAGTGCAGCCAGTGGTCGGCCCAGGTGTCCGAATAGAGCAGGGTCCAAAAGCTGTTGCCGTAGCGATTGTGAAACTCGTCGTTGTCCGTGTCGAGGGCTCGGATCGTGCGATTCGGCCGACGCAGGAGATCGACGATGTAAAAGCGGGTGAAATAGCCGAAGCGATCGAAGTCGTCGCGGGCCGGCTCGTAGCGCTCGGTGTAGCGCTGCGAGTAGACCGGCGCGAGATGGCCGAGCTTGGCGAGCTGGTAGGCGGGCCAGGCGAGCACGCAAGCGCCCACGACCAGAGCCGCGGCGACGCTGCGGCCGAGCCAGGCCAAGTTCTTGGCGCTGGCCGAGCGCGCAGGCTCGTGCGCTCGCCTTCGCCACGCCAGCCAGCCAGCCCCGCCCAGCGCGGCCGCGGCCGTGAGCGCGCCAAAGGGTCGCGCGAGCGCGGTGAGGCCACCGAGCAGGGCCAGCCCGAGCAGCGCCCAGGTCGTCGGCGGCCGCTCGTGATCGCGGACGCGCAGGACCACGAAGGCGGCGATGGTCAACGCCGTCAACGAGGTCATGGCCACGTCGGGGTGGACCATCGCGGCGAGCTTTTGGTAGCCGGGCAAGGCGAGCAGACCCAGCGCCGCGAGCAGCCGCGACCAACGATCCGCGATCGAGCGCGGGATGATCAGGCCGATCCAGGCCAGGTAGAAGAGCGCGAGATGACCGAGGTTGGTCCAGCGCAGCCGCTGCAGCAGCGCGTCGTCGAGGGCCTTGCGTGCGTCATCGGTGCGAGAGACCTTGGCGGCCTCTTCGCTGACCTCGGCCTCGGGCCAGCCACCGAGCGCTTCGGCCTGCCGGGCGGCGAGCGGATAGACGGGCAGGTAGTAGAGCGGCGGGTTGTAGACGCGGCCATCGAGACCGAGCCCACCGGTGCGCGAGCGCGGGGCGTGGAGGCCGTTCTCGTCGTAGGTCGAGCCGTCGAACGCGGCGCAGTCCCAGCCCGTGACCAGCAGCTTGACCAGCAAGAGCGCCACGACCAGCCACGTGGCCCAGCGCCCGGAATCGGCGCGGGCGTGCTCGGGCGGGTCGTCGTGGGCGACGAGGTCATAGTCGAACCACCCTCGCTCGCGGAGCACGGCCGCGATGATGGCATCGGCCTCCTTCGCCGTCGAGTCGCCCTCACCCTCGACGCTCGCGCGATCCCTCGTGCTACCGTGCCGAGATGACTTGCCTCGCTCCTGGTCGAAATGCGGGCCCGCGCGACGCCTCGCCGCTCGCGTCCTTCATGCTGCTGGTCTGCTCGGGCCTCACCGCCTGTCCGGCCCCCCCAGGGAGCGATGACGAAGCGAGCAGCGACTCGAAGGAGACCCAAGATCCCTCGACCGACACGAGCGAGAGC
>JAMHUH010000062.1:0-5378 GCA_035904925.1 Nannocystaceae bacterium | reverse complement strand
GCCCCGCCTTCCAGCTGCTCGAGAGCCTCGTCCGCACCAGCACCGGCGCCTCTTCGCAGCTGCGCGCGAGCAACTCGATCCCGCTCGGCCTGCTCAACCCCGGCCTGCTCGACGCGGCCACCCACGGGATCCCCCACGATCGTCTGCACGAGTGGGACGCACGGCTCTCGCCCGACAAGGTCGCTTACCCGGCCTGGATCCCCGAGCTCGAGCTCTTCGGCCCGACCCCGACCACCGGCACGCTTCGCTGCGAGGTCCGCCCCGCAGGCATCGTCGGCAGCCCTGACTTCCCCGCCTACGAGATCCAGCTCATCGGCGATCACGGCGTCTGGTGTCGCTTCCAGCTGGTCGAGGCCTGCTTCCCCAAGGGCAAGCTCGGCGGCGCCGCGCCGCTCGAACGCCGCGCCTTCTTGCGTGACCACCGAGCCGTCCCCGGCCTCGCGCTCGCCCAAACCAACGCCGACACGACCACGCTGAGCGAGCCCGAGCTCGGCGCCAGCGATTGGCTGCCCGGCACCGTGGCCGGCATCTACGGCACCCGCGAGCTGGCCGAGGTCGCCCGCTACGAGCACATCGCCGCCGCGCAAGGTCTCCACCCGCACCGCGTGATCGAGGCCCTGCCTCTGACCCGCTTCGAACTCGAGACCAGCGGCGACACCCAGCGCGTCGAGGTCCGCGGCGACGGCCAGGGCAAGCTCGACATCCAGCCGATCCGCGAGTTTTGGTCGCAATGGTTCGACCGCGGCCGCTGGCCGGTCGAGGACCTCTACTACGGCTTGATCGAGCGCTTCTTGGGCCGCGTCGTGCTCAGCGATCCCGCTGCTTTCCAGGCCGTCGAGGGCCGCAGCCTGCTCTTCTTGGCCAACCATCAAGTCGGCGTCGAGTCGCTGCTCTTCTCGATCCTCGCCTCCGGCCTGAGCAAGGTCCCGACCGTCACCCTCGCCAAGATCGAGCACAAGACCACCTGGCTCGGCCGCCTCATCGCCCACTGCTTCAGCTACCCCGAGATCCGCGACCCCAAGCTGATCACCTTCTTCGATCGCGACGACAAGACCTCGCTCATGCGAATCATCGCCGAGCTCGCCGCCGAGATGCGCGGCCCCGGTCGCTCCGTCATGGTCCACATCGAAGGCACCCGCGCGCTCAGCTGCACCACCCCGGTCGAAAAGATGAGCGGCGCCTTCCTCGACATGGCCATGGCCGTCGGCGCCCCCGTCGTCCCCGTCCGCTTCGTCGGCGCCCTCCCGGTCGAGCCCGTCGAGACCCGGCTCGAATTCCCGATCGGCATGGGCAAGCAAGACATCTGGATCGGCCGCCCAATCGACCCCCAAGCCCTCGCCCGCGTTCCCTATGGCGAGCGCAAGCAGCAAGTCATCGCCGCCATCAACGAGCTCGGCCCACGCAACGCCGACGAGCGCCCGCTGCCTGGCGATCCCGCCTTCGCGGCCAAGGTCGAGCGCTGGCAGGCTAGCCATGATGTCAGCCACGAGCACGCCGTGCTGCACGAGGTGCTCGCCGAGTGTCTCGAGCCCTGCGCCGCCACGCGCGAGCTGCTCGAGGCCAAGGACGCCGCGCAGCTCGAGCGGGTCGACACGCCCGAGGCGCGCTGGCTCGCCGAGCTCGGCCGCCGCCTGCTCGGCGCGCCAGTCGGTTCATAGCCACTCGCCCGGCCCATCGTGTCGGGCAAGAGACATATCGAACCCAGCGAGATGCGAGCTATCCCTCTTACTCGCATGCGCATGCTTCGCTCTACATCTACCCAGGTCCGGTCTCGCCCCACGATGTGACTCGCCGGATAGGACTCGCCCCCAGCAAGACCAACGTTGCCGGCGCGGAGCTGAGCGATCGGGAATTGCGAGCGGAGATCTTGGCGGGGCTCGACGCACGCGCGCTGGAATTGATCGGGGAGCGGCGGGATCGCGGGACCGAGGTGTTGGGCGTCGCGCGGGTGCTGGCGCAGCGGCGCTTCGGGATTTTCGGCGAGGGCGCGAAGCCGGCGCGAGGAGCCGCACTGGGTTGCGCCACGGACTGCTAGCGAAGGACCTACGGGAAGGATCCCCAAGAGCCGCGATTTGATTTTAGCTAACGAGTGTGACGGGTCCGACTTCGCCGATGGCGGATCCTACTTTATCCCATGGGATAATAGTGATTTCGACGGGTGCACGAGCTCGGGAAATGTGAATGCCATGCCGGCAGGCCTGGCACCACAGCAACCCATAGCCGAACCGGGACTCCGGGTCTCCGCCGAAAACGAGTTTAAGCGTTCGCTGCCCACACTGTGGACACGCTTCCCTCTCGACGTTCCACAACGTGTTTACCCAGTCTTGATAGCGGCTCACCAGCTTCCTCCGTTTCGCTTAAAATCCGGCCCTTCGCGTCATACGCCGTGAGCACGCGACCGAGCGCTTCGCGTGAGCTGCTGGCCGAGAAGGTCTCGGCGTCGAGCAGGCTCGCGGCGGCGGAGGCCATCGCGGCGATCGTATCTTCTTCGAGCAGAGCCAACCAGTCCGGTTGGATGGTCTTGTCCGCGAAGAGTTGGCGCTGCTCCTCGAGCGGCTGGCCTTTGAAGTCGAAGCCGAGCGAGGTCCCCCGCCGGCGCCGTCGTAGGCCCGGTACACGCGGCCGCGATGGCGATGGCCGTAGCGCCTCACTTTTCGTGCAACGCCGGGAGGCCGTGGCCGACAAGCCTGGGTGCATGACTGCGCCGCGCTCCGTCGTCCCCGGTCGGCTCTGCTTCGTCACCGCCCGGGCAGTGTGTCGGATGTTCAGGTTCGTGCCGGTGGCCGAGGTGGTCCGGGTCTTCGAGTATCTGTTCGCCGTCGCGGCTGCGCGCTATCGCATGGACGTGCACGAGGTCCTCTGCATGTCCAACCACTTTCACGTGCTGATGACCGACGTCGACGGAGTGCTGCCCGACTTCATGGGCTACTTCAACTCGTTGCTGGCGCGATCGTTGAACGCCATGCGCGGGACCAGTGGGTCGGTGTTCGAGAAGGAGTACAGCGTCGTCGAGGTCACGGATGACGAGAAGGCGATCGAACACGCGATGTATACGCTGGCGAATCCGTGCTCGGCGAATCTGGTCCGGAGGTCGAAGCAGTGGCCCGGGTTCTCGACGCTTCGGATGAAGTATGGGGACACGCGGGCGATCGAGCGGCCGAGGATCGGACTTTGGAAGCGAGAGGCGAAGGTCGAGAATCGGCGGAGGAAGAAGAAGCGCGATCCGAAGCGAGCGTGGCGGCGCGGGAAGCCGAGCGTGTTGCCGGACGTGATCGAGTTCGAGCTCGTGCGGCCGCCGGTTTGTAGGGCGCTGGGCGATCGGGAATTGCGGGCGGAGATCTTGGCGCGGCTCGATGCACGCGAGCTGGAATTGATCAGGGAGCGGGAGGATCGGGGAACCGAGGTGTTGGGCGTCGCGCGGGTGCTGGCGCAGCCTTGGTATGGGTTTCCGGGTCGGCCGGAGGATCTGTTTGGGACGAGTCCCGGCGTGTCTGGGAAGAGCAAGTGGGCGCGGATCGAGGCGCTTCAGCGGAGGGTGGAATTCGTGTTGGCGCATGGTGTCGCGCGGGCGAGGTTTCTCGCGGGCGAGCGGGATGTGGTGTGGCCCTTCGGGACTTGGTTGATGCGCGTGAGGCTTGGGTTGCCCTGCGGGCACGCGCCGCCCTGAGGGACCGCGCGATTGGTTCTGGGCGGGCACGGCGACCCGCCTGTTCGTGTTGGTTCGGCTTGGAAATTGGGTGATCTTCGGCACGAATTGACCCGTGGACGGGACGGATTCGTGGCCGATCACGCAGGGCTGAGAGGCGGCTGGTCGAAAACGGAGACGCCGATCGCCCGGCGGTGCTCCCGCTTTGCGAAGGACCTCCGGGAAGGGACTTCGCGAGGTCTCGGAAGGGACTTCAAGCGTTCAAAGGAACAGCGGGAGCAGAGCGAGCCGAGTCATCTCGCTACGCTCCCGCGCCCTCGAGCGGGCGTCAATCACTCGTTCACGAGGACGGATGCGACGGCCCGAATTGGACCCCTGCCACCGAGGCTCAGGGCGGGGTGATCAGCAGATCGTCGACGTAGACGGAGTCCTCGGCGGTGCTGACCGAGCCGTCCTTCGTGTAGCTGAAGCGCAGCGTGTGCTGGCCCGCCGCGATCGGATAGGTGGCCTCGGCCCAGTTGTTCTGGCCCGACCACGAGCCCTGTTGGACGCCGTCGACGTAGTAGCGCAGGTAGTCGAAGCTGCCCTCGCTGCTCTCGCGGTGCCAGAAGTGGACGACGCCGGCGGCGGGGATCAAGAGCGTGACCTCCATGGTCGAGGTCCCGCCGTCGCCGATGTCGGCGTTGACGGCCGCGTAGGTGCCTGCGTGCTTTTGCAGGGTCGTGGTCATCCAGGCCGGGGCGTTGCTGACCCAAGGGAGGAAGCTGAGCGTGCCGGTCTCGAAGTCGTCGCCGTAGGCGTTGGCCGTGCAGTCGGCCTTGCACAGGTCGTCTTCGACGGCGTTGGCGTCGTCGCACTGCTCGGTGCCGATGTGGACGTAGCCGTCGCCACAGACCGCGAGCACGCAGCTGCCGACGCACTCGTCGTCGTTGTCGGAGTTGCCGTCGTCGCAGTCCTCGACGCCCGCGTGGACGTAGCCGTCGCCACAGACCGCGTCGGCGCAGATGGCCGTGCAGTCGTCGGTGTCGTCGCCGTTGCCGTCGTCGCACTGCTCGAAGTTGGTGTGCATGAAGCCGTCGCCGCAGACCGCGTTCTGGCAGAGCGAGGTGCAAAAGTCGGTGTCGATCGCGTTGGCGTCGTCGCACTGCTCGCCGGGCTGGATCAGGCCGTCGCCGCAGCTAGCCAGCACGCACTGGCTCGAGCACTCGTCGTTGTCGATCGAGTTGGCGTCGTCGCATTGCTCGACGCCGATCTCGACCAAGCCGTCGCCGCAGTAGGCGTTCATGCACTCGCTCGTGCACTCGGAGTCGTCGGCGTTGTTCATGCCGTTGTCGCACTCCTCGCCGGGCTGGACGATCCCGTCCCCGCAGCCGGGCTCGCCGGTGGTGGTGTCGGTGGTGTCGGTGGTGTCGGTCGACTCGGTCGTGTCGGTCGACCCGGTGTCGCTCGTGGTGTCGGTGTCGGTGGTGCCGACCTCGTCACCTTTGGTCGTCTCGTCGGCTGCCTCGTCGCCGGAGTCGACCGGTGTGCAGGCGAAGCTCAGCGTGGCGAGGGAGAGAACGAGGGGTCGGGGCGAGCGAGCACGGAAGGCCATGTCACGAATGTGCCGCAGCGTTCACGGTTCTGTCGAGGGGGACATGAGCCCGCACAGCTCCGCGTATACCGCCCAGATCCGACGCAGGTGAGTGGCGAAGGCGAACTCGGCCAAGAAACGCTGGCGCCCGGCTCGGCC
>JAMHUH010000061.1:0-4075 GCA_035904925.1 Nannocystaceae bacterium | reverse complement strand
GGTAGTCAGGCTCACCACGCTCCGGATTGCCCTCGGGGAGCGTCTGCGCGTAGATCTCCGCGATCGCTCGGGCATAGCCTTCGACCGCCAGCAAGTCTTTGCGGAGCAGCGCCGCTTGGGCCCGACACATGAGGGCCTTGCCCTGCACGACGCTTGGTCGATCCGAAACGGCGGCCAATTGTTCGAGCTCGGCTTGGCCTCGCTCGCCCGTGGCGCAGAGCGCCGCGCCGTAGTTGGCGAGGCGGGCGATGGTTCGCGGGTGTCGGGGTCCCATTTGTCGCTCCGCGACTCGAACCGCGAGGCGATAGAGATCGACCGCGCTGTCTCCCGGCGAAGTGACCCTCGCCATCGCTTCGAGGTACAAGGGCAGGGCGGGGTCGTCGGGCAGGGTGATGTTTCGGGCCCACGTGTAGCGCTCGAGGGCGAATTGACGCTTGCCCTCGAGCTCGGCGATGCGACCCTCATCGAAGGCCAATCGAGCCTTCGTTACTTCGCTCTCGGGGCTGCCCGCGCGCAGCTGGCTCTCTTTGGCATCTTCGAGAAGTTTCCGACCTTGCACGGGGTCGTGGCGCACGAAGAGCATGATCTCGGTGAACTCGATCATCAGTTCTGCATGGAGGCCGTCGTGATGGCTGATGTTGGCGCGATATCGGGCTTTCTCGTAGAGATCGAGCGCGTTGGACCATGAACCGAGCTCGTCCTCGCACTTGGCCCACTCGGCGAGCGTCTCGGCCAGCAGCGGGTCGTAGCCCAGCGCCTGCGCGTGTTTGTAGGCGAGCTCCGCCGCCGAGCGGGCAGCTTCGCGCAGACCGAGCATTCGGTACGCGCGGGCCCGCGAAACCTCGCCACGGACGCGCTCGACGTCCTCTCGAATGTCGCCACGTGGAGGGTCGACCCTGAGCGAGCTCAGTTCGTTCGCGCAATCGGTCGCGGCCGGAAGCTCGGCGACCGCGACCACGGCCTTTTCGAGCATCGTCGAATCGGCGCTAGCGAGCCGCTCGACCACCGCCCGAGCTTGTTCGAACTCCCGTGTGAGGCAGGCGTCCGCCAAGGTCTCTCGTTTGTCCACGCGGCAAAGCGACACCCGCTCGTCCTGCCAGCTCTCGAACCAGCGATCGAGACCCTCGAGCACTCGTGGGCCGTAGTCTTCGTGGCCCTCGAGGTCGGCGAGGTGCAGCTCGAGGATCGCCCGACGGTGCGGGCCCCAGACCCCCTCGAGCTCGTGGGCGACCCTCGCGGGACATTTGTCGTCGCTGGGTTCGGTCCGATTGAGGAAGAGCCCACCGACGAGCCCGAACGCGACGCCCGAGCTAGCGAGGACCATGCCTGCGGCCGCGCTCGCCCATCGCCTTCGTCGTCGCGACACGCGGTCGAGCTCGTCGAGCAGCGTGTCCATGTCGGCCCAGCGCTCGCCAGGCGAGCGGCGCAAGCCGACTCGAATTGCAGGCCACAAACCCTTCGCGCGAGTGGGCGGCTTGGCGTCCCCTCGCTCGAGCGCCGTGGCGCGCTCGCCTGGGCTCGCCAGAGTAAAAGGAGACTCGGCCCAGAGCGCCTCGTAGAGCGCGACGCAAAACGCGAATTGATCGCTGCGCGCGTCGACCTTCTCGCCGCGAAGCTGCTCGAGCGGCATGTAGCGGATGGTGCCGGCGACCGAGCCGCTGATGCTCGATCGCGAGCCGAGCACCAACGCGGCGCTGATCGGCCGTGCGTCGAGGGCAGCGCGGGGTCGCGGATCGTCACCGGTGAGCGCGAGGCCGAAGTCGGCGACCTTGATCGCGCCGTCGAGGCCGAGCAGCACGTTCTCGGGCTTGAAGTCGCGGTGGACGATGCCGGCTCGATGCGCGGCCGCGAGCCCGCGCCCCGCAGCCACGAAGTGCTCGATCACTTCGCGTCGCGGCGGCTTTTGGCCCAACCACGCCGCGAGGGTCTGGCCTTCGACGTATTCCATGGCCACGAAGGTGCGGCCCTCGTGCTCGCCGATCTCGTAGACATGGACGAGGTTGGCGTGCGAGAGCTTGGCCTGGGCCTGGGCCTCGCGCTGGAGACGTGCATGTTCACGCGGGCTGCCGAGGCCCAAGACCAGCTTGACCGCGACCTTGCGATGCAGCGCTTCGTCGTGACACAGATAGACCTCGCCCATGCCGCCCGCGCCGAGCCGACGCTCGACCCGAAAGCGACCGATCCGCGGTGGCTTGCCCACGCCGAAGAGGCGCAGGCGTACGGAGCTGAAGATGCGCCGATGCTCGAAGTCCTGCGCGGCCGAGTCACCGGCGTCGAGCAGCGCGGCCGAGACGGTGCTGGCGTTGTCGAGACCCGGGTCGAGCTCGTCGGTGGCGCTCGCTTCGTGTATGTCGCGCTCGGTCATTGCGGGGGATTGCGGGAGTGGGTGGTCATCCGCACCCTAGCAGTGCACGAGCTGACGATCTGTCCAAGCGTCCATGCCGATTTTCGCTCGCTGCGAGACACCCGAAAAAGTGGCCCACGATGGGCCCCTGGCGTCAGCACCAGGGGCCCATCGTCTACTGATCCGTGACAGGGCCAATTCGCGCATTGCGTCGACTACATCGGATCGGGGTCATCCTCGGTCGGCTTGAGAACGATGTCCGGGAGCGTCGGCGCGGGCTGTCCGGGGCCGACGAACTCGAAACCCAGGTCGTCCAGGGCACCGAGCCGCTCGTGGTCGAGGTCGAATGCGACCACGCTGCTCCACGGCGACGACTCCAGCGTGTCGATCCAAAGATCGTCCTCGGTCACGAACAGGCGTGCGCCTGCGGGCAACACGAAGAGCAGGGTGATCGAGTCGAGGCCGGAGAAGCCGACCTCGAGCGGCCGACCATGGAGTTCGTAGCAGAGCCCGTCGAGATCGAGGGTCGTTCGGCCTTGGTCGAGGTGAATCACGATGCGTGGTTCGCCTTCGATGTCGGGGCCGGGAAGGTCGAGCAGCGGGCTACAGACCGCGGTCGGATCCTGGGCGGCGGCAGGCCAAGCGGTGATCGCTGCCGCGCTGACGAATACCATCGACGCGAGCGCTCGTGCGCATCGGCGAAGGCTACGATGCTGGCGAAGGCTACGATGCTGGCGGATGCCCCGATGCTGGCGAATGACGAAGGGACGAGTGTGTTGCTGGTACGTGTTGGTGTTCATCTTCCATCCTCATCGTCCGGGTGGGTGAGCACCGGACATGGAGGCTGTTCCGGCCGAACCAACCTGGTTTCAGTCGAGAATCTCCCCATCACGAGTTTGGGCTCTGCTACCTTGCTGCGGTGTCTGACGACTCGGAGATCGACGACGCGGCGTTGCTCGATCGCTGGCGCGGGGGTGAAGACGAAGCTGGGCTTCGGCTTCACGACCGTCATGGCGACGCGGTCATCCGTTTTTTTCGTAACAAGGCCCGCGACTCGGCCGAGGACCTCGTCCACGAGACCTTCGTGCGGCTCTACGAGAGCCGTGATCGAATCCGCGAAAGTACGCGCTTTCGCGCGTACTTGCTTGGAATCGCGCATCACGTGTTTCACGAGCACCTGCGCGAACTCGGCCGTGGCCGAAAGATCGATCCCGAGGTGGAATCGATGCGGGCGCTCGACCCCGGGCCCAGCACGATCGCCGCGCGTCGACGCGAGCATCGTTTGTTGCTCGAAGGGCTGCGCCACCTATCCATCGAGCACCAGGTCGTGCTCGAGCTCCACTATTGGGAGGGCCTCAAGAGCGACGAGATCGCGCAGATCGTGGCCATTACGCCTTCGGCCGTGCGCAGCCGGCTGGCCAAGGCCCGCTCGCTGCTGGCGGACATCATCACCGAACTCGGGAAATCGACCGCGCTGGTCGCGAGCACGCTCAGCGGGCTCGAAGCGTGGGCCCGAGAGCTTCGCGGCGAGTTCGTCGCGCCGCGAGTACGAGAGGACGAGTCCGCGTGACCCGAAAAGACCCGCGCGAAGACGACGAGCTCTTGGCCGCATGGAAGTCGGGCGACAAGCTCGCGGGCATTCGCCTGGTCGAGCGTCATCACGAGAACATCGCCCGCTTCTTCATGCACAAAGTCGGTGAGAGCGAGGGCGCGGACCTCAGCCAGGCCACC
>JAMHUH010000060.1:0-9507 GCA_035904925.1 Nannocystaceae bacterium | reverse complement strand
GTGGAGCATAGCCTGCCTGGGTGGGCCGGTGCAGGGGCCCGATCCCGTGCTGGGCCAAGTACAAATGACGTAAAAACCATCAAACTCGCTTGGATATATAGCAAACCGGCATCATACGCTGGGCTAACTATTGGAGATCAAGCTAGATCCGATCTGGCATGGGATCGGCAGACAGAAATGTCGCAGTGCGTACCCCCCTCCTTTTGCCCGCACTCGGGTTCAGCTTCGCGCTGGCGACCGCCGCCTGCGCCGACGCTCCGATCACCGCAGCCGATCTCCAGTCCAATGGGGAGCTGCGGCACGGTACCCAAAACATCCACTCCGCGACCGAACGCGCGGACGTCACGCAGCGCGCATCGCACCTGCACGTGACTGGCCTGCTCGCCGCCCAAGCGGCGGGCCCGCTCGAGGACGCCACGCGCTTCTCGTCCGAGGTCGAGGCCATCCACCTGCACCTGCGCGCCGACGACATCTCCGAGCCTCGGCCGGTCACCTTCGTGTGGACCCACGGTGACGTGACCCGCGAGACGCTCGGCTTCCTCCAACCGACCGAGACCCTCTCGCTCTCCGCCAGCTTGCCGCTGCTGCCGGACGAGCGCGACACCGAGCCCGCGCCGGTGGCCGGCACCTGGAAGGTCGAGGTCTTCTCGACCGGCTCGGGGCTGACCCAATCGCGGAGCCTGCTCTTCGAGCGCGAGTTCGAGATCCTGACCACCGAGCAGTTCGAAGCGCTGGAGGCCGAGTCGGCCTTGGGCGCCAAGGGCTGACGCACCACCGCCATCCGAGCCAAGAGTTTCTGTTCGAGTCTTCGTTCCGTCCTGATCGAGCTGCGAGTCGAGTCGAGTGCGCCCACGGTTTTCCGGCCGTGGGCGCACGCTTTTTTGCCCCGCGCTTGGTGTAGGATGCCAGCGCAATGGCGGACAGCCTCCTCGATCCCCAAGAAGTCGAAGCTTTCGCGCGCGGTCTGTGGGTCTTGGCCACGGCCGACGGCGAAGCCCACCCGAGCGAGCAAGCGCTCATTCGCGAGTTCCTCGCGGATACCGGCAACACCGTCAGCTGGGAGCAGGCGACCGCGCCCGACTTCGGCCCGTCCGACGTCG
This sequence comes from Nannocystaceae bacterium, assembly GCA_035904925.1. GTDB lineage: Bacteria > Myxococcota_A > Polyangia > Nannocystales > Nannocystaceae > Plesiocystis. The sequence goes on along the minus strand of JAMHUH010000060.1, from coordinate 8,407 downwards.
CGATCCAGCTCGAGAGCACCTTCTTGCGCCGCGTGTTCATGAAGGCCGCGGTCGCGCTGGTCCACGCCGACGGCGTGTACACCGACAACGAGCGCCGAGTGATCGGCGAGTTCGCCGAGGCCTTCGGCCTGAGCCACACCGAGTTCGGCGAGCTCGAGCAAGCCGCCAAGATGGTCGATCTCACCGCCGCCGAATGAGCCCGTGGAATGACCCCGCGCCGACCGGGTTCGCCGCGGCCGACCTCGGGGCGCCGAACCCGAATTTTTGCCTGGCCCGACAGGGCCGAACCGAACCGTCAGAGGAGCACGAAGCCAAATGGGACTGATGAATTTCATCCGTGACGAGCTGATCGAGATCATCGAATGGCTCGACGACACCAACTACACGCTGGTCTGGCGCTTCCCCGACAAGGATCACGAGATCAAGAACGGGGCCAAGCTGGTCTGCCGCCAAGGTCAAGCCGCGGTGTTGGTCAACGAGGGCGTGATGGCCGACGTGTTCGGCCCGGGCACGCACACGCTCTCGACCCAGAACGTCCCGGTCCTCTCGACCCTCAAGGGCTGGAAGTACGGGTTCGAAAGCCCCTTCAAGGTCGAGGTCTACTTCATCAACCTCAAGCAGTACCTCGACCAGAAGTGGGGTACGCCCAACCCGATCATCATCCGCGACCCCGAGTTCGCGGTCGCCGGACGCCCCGGCCGGGTCCCGATCCGCGCCTTCGGTAGCTACAACTTCCGGGTCGCCGATCCCTCGGTCTTCTTCAAGGAGATCGTCGGCACCAACTCGCAGGTCACGACCGACGAGATCGAGCGCTTCGTCAAGAGCCGGGTCTTGCAGGCCTTCGGCAAGGCGGCCAACACCTCCAAGGTCAGCGTCGCCGACATGGCCGGGCACACCGACGTGCTCGCCAGCGAGGTCAAGGCCAGCATCGCGCAGGATCTCCATGGCATCGGTCTGCAGCTGACCGCGTTCATGATCGAGAGCATCACGCTGCCGCCCGAGATCCAAAAGGCGATGGAAGCCGCCGCGGCTCAGGCGATGCGCGGGGTCGACAACACGATGGCCTGGGAAGGCATGCAAGCGATGCGCGACGTCGCGGCCAACGCCCACAAGGGTCAAGGCAGCGGGGTCATGAACGCCGGCATGGGCATGGGCATGGGCATGGGCATGGGCAACATGATGGGGCAGATGATGAACCCCCAGCAGATGGGCTACCCGCCCCAGCAGGGCTATCCGCCGCCCGGCTACCCGCCTCAGCAAGGCTACCCGCCCCAGCCAGGCTACCCGCCTCAGCAAGGCTACCCGCCCCAGCCCGGCTATCCGCCCCAGCCCGGCTACCCGCCCCAGGGTCAGCCGCCGGCCGACGCGGCGCCTCCGGCCAACGATCTGCAAGCCAAGCTGCTCAAGCTCAAGGCTGCGTTCGAGGCCGGGCTGCTGACGCAGGACGAGTACGCGGCCAAGCGCGGCAAGCTGCTCGAAGACTTCTGAGCCGCTCGCTTCGAGCATGAAGTGGCCGTCCTCGCCCGCGAGGACGGCCACTTCGTTTTTCGTCGCAACGAGATTCGCAACGAGAAAGGCCCCGCGTCCCGAGGGACGCGGGGCCTTGCGTGGATCGTGCTGCGATCAGGGCAGGAGCGCGTTGGTGGTGACGATGTCGTCGACCCACACGGTGTCCGAGCCGCCGTCGAGGCTGCCGTCCTTGATGTAGGACCAGCGCAGGGTGTGGGGACCGGCCGCGATGTTGTACACGGGCGACTGCGTCCAGCCGATGTTGCCCGACCAGGCGCCGGCTTGCTGCACGCCGTCGATGTAGAAGCGCAGGAAGTCCCAGCCCGACTCGCTGCTGGTCCGGTACCAGAACTGCACGGTGCCGGCGGCGACGTAGTTCAGGTCGACCGTCATCACGCTCGACTGGCTGTCGGCGATGTTGCCACACTCGCCGGTGAAGGCACCCGCGTGGGGCATGGTCGCGCTGCCGAACCAGTTGGCGTTGCCGGTGAGCACCCACTCGGGCGGCAGCACGGCGCCGCCCTCGAAGTCCTCGCCCCACCAGTCGTTGGCACACAGGCTCTCGACCAGCGCATCGCAGGTGTCGCTGCACGAGAGCGTGCCGCCGAGGTAGCCAAGGCCAGCACAGGTCTCGCCGCCAAGGTCCGCGCCGTCGCAGATCTCCGGGTCGTCGATCAGGTCGTTGCCACAATTCGTGCAGGCGTCGGTGAGTACGGTGCAGTCGTCGGCGCAGGTGATCTCGCCCGACGAGAACCCGTAGTCGACGCAGCTCAGGCCGCCCAGATCGGCGCCGTCGCACTCTTCGTTGCCCTCGACCACGCCGTTGCCACACGCCGCGTCGGTGCAGCCCGAGACATCGAACAGACAGTCGGCGCCGCAGAGCAGCTCGCCGCCGGTGAAGCCGAGCGAAGCACAGTCGGCGCCCGCAAGGTCGGCGCCTTCGCAGTCCTCGCCCGCGTCGATGATCGCGTCGCCACATACCGCGCCGCTGGTGTCGGTCCCAGTGTCGGTCGCGGTCGTGTCGGTCGCGGTCGTGTCCGTCGCGGTCGTGTCCGTCGCGGTCGTGTCCGTCGTCGTGTCGGTCGTCGTCGTGTCCGTCGCGGTCGTGTCCGTCGTCGTGTCGGTCGTCGACGAGTCCGTGGTCGACGAGTCCGTGGTCGACGAGTCCGTCGTGTCGGTCGCCGTCTCGCCGACTTCGTCGGTGTTGGTGGCATCGTCCGCAGGACAGCCGACCGCGAGCATGGGGAGGGTCAGCGCGAAGAAGTGAAGTTGGTAGCGTTTCATGTTGGGGTCTCTACAGGGTCACCGAGGTGTCGGCGCGGACGATACCGCAAATAGGCGCGATCGAGCTCGCTCGCAGGTGGCGCCTGAGCTGGCATTGCGCAAGGTTCGGACCTGTGGACATCAGCCACACCGCGAGCAGCCTCGCGCTCGTGAAGCGCTGAATCGCGGTCCCATGATGTCGGCGCGGAACCTCCTCACGACACCAATGTCTCGGTCGCCGATGCGCTTGATCCAGGAGCTTCGAATCGGAAAGGGAGGCGACGCCAATTGGGGTCGCCTTTCTGCGTTCTTCCTCACTTCCGCGCTCTTTGCATGCGCTCCGACGGGCGACGAGGAGTCGGACGATGTCGCGCTCGACCTGGAGATCTCCCCCGAGCGACAAGGGCCGAGCAGTGACGGTGGTTCACGTCACTGCATGGCGGTCACGCCGGTCGCGGACACGCAGCTCGAGCCCGGCTCGGGCGCGCTCCGCTTCCGCGACCCGACGAGCAACGAGCTCCTCGATCTGCCGCTGCAAGAGACCCGCTTCGACACGGTGGTCGTCGGCACCGTGGCCGAGACCGAGATCGTCCAGGTGTTCGGCAACCCGCTCGCGCAGCCGATCGAGGCGATCTACATGTTCCCGCTCCACGAGCACGCGGCGGTCGACGACTACGCGCTGACGATCGGCACGCGAACCATCCGCGGCAAGATCGACACCCGCGAGCAGGCCCGCCAGACCTATGAAGCGGCCAAGCAGGCCGGTCAGACCGCCGGCTTGCTCGAGCAGCAGCGGCCCAACCTCTTCACCCAGAGCCTGACCAACATCGCGCCGGGCGTGACCATCGAGGTCAGCCTCCACGTCGTCCAGCCGCTCGAGCAGGAGGACGGTCGCTACACCTTGACGCTGCCGACCGTGGTCGGACCTCGCTTCATCGACGACTCGGTCGCGGACGCCGCCAAGATCACCGCGCCGGTGATCCCCGAGGGCCTCACGACCTGCGCCAAGGTCGACATCGCGGTCGTGATCGATCCGGGCATGGCCCCACGATCGCTGCGCTCCCATCACCACGTGGTCGACGTCAATCGCGACGACACGATCGCCAGCGTCACGCTGGCCGAGGGCCCGGTCCCGGCCGACCGCGACTTCGTGCTCTCGTGGGCGCTCGAGGGCGAGCAGCCGGCGGCGGCGATCGTCGCCCAGCCCGACGGCGAGGGTGGCGGCTACTTCACGATGACGATCGCCCCGCCCGAGCTGGTCCTCGAAGACGCGGCGATCGGCCGCGAGCTGGTGTTCGTGGTCGACAACTCGGGCTCGATGGGCGGCCTGCCGATCGCCACGGCCAAGGCCGCGATGCGTCGCGCGCTCGAGCAGATGCGCCCCGACGACGCCTTCAACGTGCTGCGCTTCTCGGAGTCCGCGTCGGGCCTCTCGCGCGAGCTCCTGCCCGCGACCAAGGCCAACATCGAGCGCGGGCTCGCCTATGTCGACGCGATGGAGGGCGAAGGCGGCACCGACATGCGCGCCGGCATCGAGGCCGCGCTCGCGCTCCCGCACGACCCCGATCGCGTCCGCATGGTCATGTTCATGACCGACGGCTACATCGGTGACGAGACCGAGATCTTCAAGCTGGTCGACCAGAAGATCGGCGAGGCCAGGCTCTTCAGCCTCGGCGTCGGCGAAGCGCCCAACCGCTACCTGCTCGATGGGCTCGCGGCCGCGGGCCGTGGCGCGGTCACCTACGCGGCCGTCGACGAGGACGTCGCCCCGGTCGTCGAGCGCTTCTTCGAACGCATCGCCACGCCGGTGCTCAGCGAGCTCGAGATCGACTGGGGTGGGCTCGCGGTCTCGGACGTGTTGCCGGCCAAGCTGCCCGACTTGTTCGCGGGCCAGCCCCTGACGGTCTTCGGTCGCTATCAGGGCGAGGCCCCGGGCACCATCACGCTGCGGGCCAAGACCAAGACCGCCGCGATCGAGCTGCCGGTCGACTTCGATCTCGCCCACGCGCAGTCGGTCCAAGGCGTGTCCTCGGTCTGGGCCCGCCACGAGGTCGATCACCTGCTCGGCTTCCCGACGCCGAGCTATCCCGGCGCCCCCGGCTATGACGCCGCCAAGCAGCAGGTCGTCGCGCTCGCGCTCGAGTACCGGCTGCTGACCGAGTTCACCAGCTTCGTCGCGGTCGACGAGCGCGAGGTCATGGGCGCGGACGGGAAGCCGCTGAAGATCGTCCAGCCGCTCGAGCTGCCCGTGGGCATGATCCACCCCGGCGGAGGCGGCGTGGGTGAAGGCACGATCGGGCTCGGCAACACCGGGTTGATCGGCTCGGGCGGCGGAGGCAGCGGCAGCGGCTACGGCGGAGGCGCGGGCGCGGGCTTCGGCGGCCGCGGCATGCGGGTGCCCCAGGTCCGGCAAGGCAAGGCGACGGTGACCGGCTCGCTCGACCGGGACTTGATCCGGCGAATCGTCCGAGCCCACATCAACGAGGTTCGCTCTTGCTACAACGCCGGGCTGGTCAAGGATCCCAACCTCGCAGGGCGCATGGTCCTGAAGGTCGAGGTCGGCGCGGACGGCAAGGTGATCGCTGCGGAGATCACCGAGGACCAGCTCGGCCAGGAGGTCGGCCAGTGCATGGCGAAGGCGGCCAAGCGCTGGACCTTCCCCAAGGGGATCGGCACCTTCTCGTTCACCTACCCCTTCGACTTCTCGCCCGGATGAGCGAGGGGTTCTCGTCCGCGAGGGCGTCGAGCCAGGCTCGGCGCCCTCGCTTCGTTCTGGAAGCTCTGGAACGCGGAGTCAGGGTGAGGTCGACGCGACCTTCTTCGCCCACGCCACGAGCTGGTCGAGGAAGCCCGGATCGACCGCGCGCGGCTCGAGGTAGCTGGCCTGGTTCGAAGCCCCACCCTCGGGCTTGAACAGGTGATCGAGCCCGGGAAATTCGGCGACCACGAAGGTCCGCTTGTGCTTGCGGGCCGAGCCCTCGAGCGCGGCGAGGTCCTTGATCGGATCGACTTCGAAGTCCTTGCCGCCCTGGGCGATCCACAGCGGCACGCGAGCGCGGAAGATCAGCGCGTCGGGATCCTCGACCAGGATCTCGCCGTACCAGGTCGCCATTGGCACCAAGCCTTCGGGCAGCCCTTGGCCGGACTCGAGCGAGGCGAGCAGCTCGGGCTGATCGCCGAAGAGCTCGCGGTAACCACGGCCCGGCGTGGCCAGCAGCGCGACGCCGACGATCTCCTGCGGGCGCTCGGCCGCCAAGGCCAGCGATCGCCAACCACCCTCGGCGTGACCGACCGCGAGGATTCGATCGGGATCGACCTCGGGCTGGACCAACAAGGTTCGAAAGGCTCGGCGCGCGTCGTTGCGCTGGCGCACCCAGCTGGCCAAGGCCTCGGGGCTCTCGCCGGTGCCGGGCTCGTCGTAGCGAATGACCACGAAGCCGGCGTTGGCGAGCGCGTCGGCGATCTCGTGGTAGCCGAGGTCGACCGCGGGCGGACCCGCGAAGCCGAAGCGATCGGCCTCGACGCTGCCACCGAGAAAGACCACGCCGGGAAAGGGACCGGCGCCGTGCTTGGCCGGATCGGGGATCAGCAGCTCGCCGCGCAGCTCGGGGTCGCCGGCTTGGCCGGGCAGCTCGGTCGCGCGGATCGAGAAGCTCGCGTTGGCCGGCGCTTGGTAGCTCAGCGTGGCCGGACCCTCGATCGTCCACGCGGGCCACTGCGGGTGTACGAGCGGGCGCACGACCAGCTTGTCCTCGGGCACCTCGACGCGGGTGATCCGGTTGTCCTCGAGCCAGATCTCTTCGCCGAGGTTGGTCTGCACGACCAAGGTCTTGCCGCGCTGTTCGGCCTTGCCGGACCACAGATCGGCGCGGCCGGCCGAGAGCGAGATCAAGCGCCACTCGTTGTCCCCGGATCGCAGCTCGCGGGTCGCGAACATCAGCTCCTCGTGCAGCGTGGCCATGTAGCCCATCACCGCGGTGTCGGCCTCGTAGCCGAGCGCCTCGTGGTGGACCTCGGGCAGACCCGAGCGGGCCTCGATCTCGAGCGTCGCCGGCTTGGCTCGGGTGCGAAACACCAGCTCGGCCGCGACCGAGCGTTCGAAGCCCTCGATCAAGTGCCCCTGCTCGTCGAAGACGACCTCGGAGCTCCAGCGCAGCGGCTTGGTCCCGGGCGGGAGCAGCTCGATCTGGGTGCTGAAGCGATGCAGGGTCTGGCCCTCGCGCTCGAAGCTGCCCTCGTAGCGGCCGAAGCTACGACCGATGACCGTGCCCTCTTGCACGAACTCGAAGGCCCGGATCTCACCGACGTTGTACAGACCCGTCAGCGGGTGGGCCTCCGCGATCACGGCTCCCTCTGCGAGCTCGGGGGTGCTCGGATCCTTGGCGCTCTCGGGATCGATCGGCGGCGGCTGAAGGCAACCAGTCAGCAGCAGCGCCGCGATCGCGAAAAAGCTCGTCCGCATCGCGCGAACCCTAGCAGTGATGCAACGCGTCACGCCAGCGGCCGCAGGGTCACCGGCACGTCGAAGAAGAGCGCCCCGGCGCCCATGTCGGTCTCTTCGGGCGAGGTCAGCCAGTTGATGTTGCGCCCGTCGGGGCTGAGCTTGGTCCACCAGATGCTCGGCGCGACGACGGTCCCGCGGATGACCTCGTCCGTGACCTTGGCGCGCAGCCGGACGCTGCCGCGCTGGTTCTCGACCGCGACCTCGCAGCCCTCGACGACCCCGCGCGGGGCGGCGTCGTCGGGGTGGACCAGCAGCATCGGCTCGCGCTCGCGGGCGGCGAATTTTTCGATGTTGACGAAGCTGGTGTTGAGGAAGGAGTGGGCCGGCGGCGAGATCAAGTGCAGCGTCGCCTCGCCGCGCTCGCGCTCGACGTCGCCGGGCTCGTAGTTGGGCAGCGGGTCGTAGCCGTCGGCGGCCATGCGCTCGCAGTAAAATTCGCAGCGGCCGCTCGGGGTCGGGAACTCGCCTTGGGCGAAGGGCAGGTAGGGCGTCGGGACATCGAGCCGACAAAAGCCCTGCTCGACCAGGCGCTCCCAGGTGATGTTCGCGAGGGCCGGGTCGCGCTGAGCGGCGATGAACTCGCGCAGGATCGTCTCGTCCTCGCTGGCGAAGCAGGGCTCGTCGAAGCCGATCGCCGCGGCGATGCCCCGGAAGATCGCGGCGTTCGAACGGCTCTCGCCGACCGGCGCGATCGCGGGTTGGTTGAGGCCCAGATAGAGGTGCCCGTAGGGTTTGACGATGTCCCAGTGCTCGAGCTGCGTGGTCGCAGGCAGCACGAGATCGGCCCAGTCGGCGGTGTCGGTCTGGAAGTGCTCGAGCACGACCGTGAACAGATCCTCGCGCGCGAGCCCGCGAACGACCGCGCCTTGATCGGGCGCGACCGCGGCCGGGTTGCAGTCGTAGACGAAGAGCGCGTGCACGGGCGGGCCGGGCTCGACCGGCAGCGGATCGATCGGGCGCTCGCGCAAGTGAGCACGACGCAGGTCGTCGGGGTCGAGCGAGAGCGCCTCGCCCAAGCGGTTCATGTTGAAGGTCCGCGGGCTGCGATCGCCGAGCAGATCCGGCCGCTCGAGCCCCTGCATGTCGAGCATGAAGCTGCCCGAGCTCGACAGCTGAAGCCCGCCGCCGCGC
>JAMHUH010000059.1:0-2800 GCA_035904925.1 Nannocystaceae bacterium | reverse complement strand
TCGGCGGGCGCGGGCTCGTCGGTGCTCGCGTGGTCGAGGTCGAGCGCTGGACCCGAGAGCGCGTCGACCAAGACCAGCGTGGTCTGGTGGTCGAGCGCGTCGCGTCGCCAGTGAAGCACGATTCGATCGTCGGCGATCAGCTCGGGCCACGCGGCCGTGAACGCCTCGATCGAGCCGAGCGACTCCTCGTCGACCGCGAGCAGGACGTCGCGGTTGCGCAGCCCGAGCCTTGCGGGCAGCGAGCCCGTGCGGATGCTGTAGAGCTTGACGCCCGGGGTCTCGTCGCCCGAGGTCGGAACTACTCGAGCCGCGCGCGCGAGCTCGTTGGGCTCGAGCGCATCGCGGACCAACTCGCACTCGAGCCCGGTCGCGATCGTGCCCTTGCAGCGCAGCGGACCCTCGCTCGGGCTCGGCTCGAGCGTCTCGTTGGATGCCTCGGTGGTCGGCGAGTCGGAGCTCGGCGCGTCGGAGCTCTTGCTGGCCGAGTCACTCGGGTTGGGGATCGCCTCCGGCTCGGCGACCGGCGAGGGAGCAGGCGACGACTCGGGCTCGACCTTCGAAGCGATCTCGGCAGACGAGCCGCAAGCGAGCAGCGTGAACAGCCAAACGAGCAGCGATCGGCGAGCCATGGTCGAGCTAATCGCGCTCGCTCGGGCCGACGCAAGTCGATCCGCGCAGGGTCGATCACCGCGACCACGGGACCAACGCGGTGCTTTTGCGACGCTAGCGCGCCCCTTCGCGGACCGAGGCACACCCAACCATGCGATCCTGCCCGTGATTCTTGACGTTCGGCGCCGTGCGCTGGTAGCGTGGCGACTCTCGCGTCTCTTTGGCTCGAGTCACCCCAGCCCTTCGCGGAACCCCATGCGGAAGCTCCTTGGTTTCAAAGCCCGTCCGGTCCTGACAGCCTTGCCTGTCTTTGGTCTCTTGATGGGGCTGGGTCAGGTCGCCAACGCCGCCGAGGTGACACGCGTCGCCTCTTCGTTCGACCAAGAGTTGAACGGCAACGCGTTCGACCTCCACTTCGGCGTCTCGTACGGCTTCGACTTCAAGAAGGCCGCGATCTTGCGCGAGTGGGGGACGCCTTCGGGCCAAAACCAACTCGCGCGCGACATGATCTACCGGTCGTTCCGGCACACGGTCACGCCCACGCTCGAGATCGGCCTGTGGCACGACATCTCGGTCTACGTCGCGCTGCCGGTGATCGTCTCGGACAACCGCAACTTCGAGTTCGACAAGGAAGCCGGGAGCGACTGCGTCTACCCGACCCCGCCGCCGCCCGACGGCACCTTCCAGCCCGGCTCGGCGACCTGCGTCAACAAGACCAACTCGACCAGCATCCGCGACAGGATCGTCCCGCGCGACGGCTTCGACGCCCGCGACTCCGGCGATCCCTACGGCCAGTTCACCGATCCCGAGACCAAGATGATCTTCCGCGGCCCGACTCGCCGCGGCCTCGACCAGATCAACGTCGGGATGAAGATCGGCATCCTCTCGCAAGAGCGGAAGTCGTACCTGCCCAACTGGGTCGTCGGGCTCGAGGGTCGCTTCGCGATCGCGGCCCCGATGTCGATGTCGCGGGCGATCCAGACCTCCGACCCGAGCGGCAACCATCGCGTCGGCCGAGGCATCCACGAGCTCGGCATCTGGACCGCGCTGAGCCGTCGCTACCGCTTCCTCGAGCCCTTCTTCGGCGCCCACTGGCGCTACGCGATGCGGGCCAACAACACCAACTTCCTCGACTTCGGCGGCTCGCAGACATCCGCGAACCCGCAGTCCGAGACCGGGGCCTACTTCGGCGCCGAGATCGTGCCCTGGGAGAAGCCCGCCCAGCACAAGAAGTTCTCGATCATCCTGAACGGCTCAGCCCTGCTCCACTACGGTGGTCGGGCCTACAGCGAGGTCTGGGAGATCCTGGCCGACAGCCCGGCGCTGGCCGGCTCGAACACCCCCGGCCGGGGCCCGGCTTGCAACGCTGAACTGGCGGTCGTGCACGCGGACACCAACCCCGCCGATCCTTCGGGCTATCTCGTGGCGGGCGGCGCCACCTGCTCGGCCTTCAACGGTATCACCAACGTCCAGGACTACGGCACCTTCGGCCTGACCGCCGCGCTGAACTTCCACATGGGTCCCTACGCCCGGTTGAACTTCGGCCTCGACATGAAGACCGACACCCGCCACTTTCTGACTACGACCTCGAAAGGTGACGGCAGGGCAACGGGCGATCCGAACAAAGTCGACGACCCCACCGAAGTGAACCCGGTCCGCCGCGACGTCGTCGACAACGTCGGCCGCCGCTACGCGATCGACGACGTGTTGCTGCTGACCGGCTTCGCCAACTTCATCATCACCTTCTGAGCTCCTCGCTCACGCGAGCGTGAACCAATCCCCGCTGGCTTCGGCCACGCGGGGATTGTTCGTTGGGGGGCTGGACCTGGTCCGCGGGCGGGTCAAGCTGGGCCTCGTGGACCCGCTCCGCTTCGCCCTCACCGCGATCGCAATCGTCGCCGCGCTCTACCTCGGCCTGTGGATCCGCAGCCTGCTCGCCAAGCGCGTGACGGTGATCGATCCCTTCTGGGGCCTCGGCTTCATGGTGCTCGGGCTCGCGCTCGCGCGCATGGTCGAGACCACGCCGCGGACCTGGCTGATGCTCGCGCTCGTCAGCGTGTGGGCGCTCCGCTACGCGACCCACATCTGGCGGCACTCGTGGGGGCACGACGAGGCCTCGCTCTACTACCCCTACGCCGAGCAGCGGGCCAAGCACGGTCGGAATTTTTGGTGGATCAGCCTCTTCAGCGTC
>JAMHUH010000058.1:0-4032 GCA_035904925.1 Nannocystaceae bacterium | reverse complement strand
CCAAGCCAAGCTCGGCGGCTGAGCTGCGCACTCGGGTCGCAACCACCCTCCAAGCATGCGCGGGCGAGCGCGTGAACCACCGCCCAAGTCTGGGCGGGCAAGGAGGAGCTCCTGAACGCCGCGCCGCATGAACCACCGCCCGAATGTCCGCGGCCAGTCCGAACCACCGCCCAAGTCTGGGCGGGCAAGGAGGAGCTCCTGAACGCCGCGCCGCGTGACCGCGGCCAGTCCGAACCACCCAAATGCACGCGGCCAGTCCGAACCACCGCCCAAGTCTGGGCGGGCAAGGAGGAGGGGGTCCCGCTTGGACTCCGTCCAAGCGGGGGAGGAACCGGCGGGTTCCTCCATCCTAAAAGGTGCAATGCCGAGGCGTGCGCGGGAAGGGGATCACGTCGCGGATGTTCTCCATCCCGGTCACGTACATGACCAGGCGCTCGAACCCGAGCCCGAAGCCCGCGTGCGGGGCGGTGCCGAAGCGGCGGGTGTCGAGGTACCACTGGTAGTCGTCGAGGCTCAGGTGCGAGTCGGCGGCGATGATCGCCTCGAGCACGTCGAGCCGCTCTTCGCGTTGCGAGCCGCCGATCAGCTCGCCGACCTTGGGCACGAGCAGGTCCATGGCCGCGACGGTCATGTTGTCGGGGTTGCGGCGCATGTAGAACGCCTTGATCGCGGTCGGGTAATCGAACACGAAGGTCGGCCGCTTCAGCAGCTTCTCGGTGATGAAGCGCTCGTGCTCGGCTTGCAGGTTCTTGCCCCAACCGACCGGGAACTCGAACTTGCCGCCCGAGTTCTCGAGCAGCGCGACGGCCTCGGTATAGGTGATCCGGGCGAAGTCGGCGGTCGCGACCTGCTCGAGCCGGGCGATCAGACCCTTCTCGACTCGGTCGTCGAAGAAGGCCAAGTCCTCGCCGCAGCGGTCGAGGGCGGTCTTCAGCAGGTACTTCACGAAGGCCTCGGCGAGGTCGGCGTCGTCGTCGAGATCGGCCCAGGCCATCTCGGGCTCGATCATCCAGAACTCGGCCACGTGCCGGCTGGTGTTGGAGTTCTCGGCCCGGAAGGTCGGCCCGAACGTGTAGATGTCCGACAAGCCCAGCGCGAAGGCCTCGCCGTTGAGCTGGCCCGAGACCGTCAGATAGGTCGGCTTGGCGAAGAAGTCCTGATCGTCGGCGATGCTGCCGTCTTCTTTGCGCGGCGGGTTGCCGAGCTCGAGCGTGGTCACGCGGAACATCTCGCCCGCGCCCTCGCAGTCGCTGCCGGTGATGATCGGGGTGTGGACGTAGACGAAGCCGCGGTCGGCGTAGAACTGGTGGATCGCCTGGGCGAGCACGCTGCGGATCCGAAACACCGCGCCGAAGGTGTTGGTCCGCATGCGCAGGTGGGCGATGTCGCGGAGGAACTCGAACCCGTGCCGCTTCTTTTGCAGCGGGTAGCTGGGGTCGGCCTGGCCGATGATCTCGATCCGATCGGCCTTGAGCTCGACGACCTGACCCTTGGCCGGCGAGGCGATCAGCTCGCCCTCGACGCAGAGCGAGGCGCCGGTGCCGAGGTGGCGCAGCGCTTCGAAGTTGCCGAGCTCGGCCGGGGCCACGACTTGGAGGCCGCCCATGCACGAGCCGTCGTTGAGCTCGATGAAGACCACGTTCTTGCTGTCGCGCACGGTCCGGGCCCAACCCTTGACCCGCATCCCGGTGACCGGGGGTGCTGCCTTCAGCGCGTCGACGACCTTCGTCCGTGGTGTCTGCATGGGCGTGGAGGGTAGCCATGCCCTGGCGTCGGGGAAAGAGATCGAGGTACTAGGCGTCGTGGCCCGGCTGCGGATTCAGGAGCGCTTCGTGTCGCTGCAGGGCGAGGGCACCCGCGTCGGCACGCCGAGCAGCTTCGTGCGGGTCAGCGGCTGCAACCTCCGCTGCGCCTGGTGCGACACCCCGCGGACCTCGTGGGCACCCGAGGGCGAGTCGCTCGATCTGGCCGAGCTGGTCGAGTGGTGCGCCACGGGTCCGCGCGACGTGGTCCTGACCGGCGGCGAGCCGCTGCTCTTCGAAGCCTCGGCGCAGCTCGGCCAGCAGCTGCGCGCGGCCGGGCACTTCTTGACGATCGAGACCGCGGGCACGGTCACCCAGCCCGGGCTCGAGGCCGACCTGATGTCGATCTCGCCGAAGTTGAGTCACAGCACGCCTTGGCAGCGCGCGCCCTCCCTCGCGCCAAGGCACGAGCGTGATCGGCTGAACCTGGGCGTGCTCGCCAGCCTGATGACCGGGTTCGAGTGGCAGCTCAAGTTCGTGGTTCGGAGCGCGTCGGCCGATTCGATCGCCGCCGACCTCGCCGAGATCGCGGCGCTGCTCGACGAGCTCGGGGTCGCCAACCAGGATCGTGATCGGGTGCTGCTGATGCCCGAGGGTGTCGACGCGGCCACGCTCGAGCGTGGCTACCGAGCCTTGGTCGAGCCCTGCCGCGCGACGGGCCATCGCTTGGGTCTGCGCCAGCACATCGCGCTCTTCGGCCACACGCCCGGCACCTGAGCGTGAGTCCGCGCCGATCGCCGGCCATGACCGATGCGGCGCCCATCGGCAATGGCCCGCCGCGATGACCCTCGCTCCGCTCGGGCTGCTGCGCGCCCTCGACCGCTTCGTCCGCCTCCACTTCTTCGGCTTCACCGCGCTGCTGATCTTGCTCGGCGCCTGCTCGGTCGAGCCGGACCCGGGCGCGGCATCGATCGCGACGCTGCTGGCGATCGGCCTGTGCTTTCACAATTTCGCCTACGTGTTCAACGACGTGATCGACCTGCCCGTCGATCGCACGCATCCCGATCGCCAGACCGACTATCTGGTCCGCGGCGTGATCACGCCTGGCCAAGCGCTGGTCTTCTCGCTCGTGCAGATCCCGATCGCGCTCGGCCTGGCCGCGTGGTCCGGGGCCGGCTTGCCCGCGATGACGGTCTTGCTGGTCGGCTTCGGGTTGATGACGGTCTACGATCTATGGGGCAAGCGCTGCCCGATCCCGCCGCTCACCGACCTCGCCCAGGGGCTGGCCTGGGGCTCGTTGGCGCTCTTCGCCGCGCTCGCGCTCGGGCACGAGCCGACGCTCCTGACTTGGGTCGCGGCCTTGCACGGGGTCGGCTTCATCTTCTTGATCAACGGGGTCCACGGCGGCCTGCGCGACCTCGACAACGACCTCGCCCGCGCGCGCCTGACCACCGCCAGCTACTTCGGCGCGCGGCCGGGTCAGCCGATCGGCGCCTCGCTGCGACGCTTCGCGCTGACGATCCAGCTGGCGATGATCGTGGTCAACCTGATCCCCTTGCTCGTCGGCGCCTTCGAGCTTTCGCGCCTCGCCTCGCTGATCGTCGGCGCGCTGGTCGTCGTGCTCTCGCTCGCCTGCTTGGTCTACATGGTCCGGGTCTTCCACGTGACCGATCCGCGCTGGGCTCGCGACTTTCGCGTGCACCTCGGGCTGCTCCAGCTCCCGCCGATGGTCATGTTCGCGGCTCACATGGCGATCGGTCCCGCGCTGCTGATGTTCGGCACGATGATCTGGGCGTTCTTGTTTCTCGACATCACGTGGGCGGTGGCGCGTGATCTCGTTCGCCGGTGGACCGGTGGTTGAGGGGATGGTCGAGCCGCTGCGCGTGCGCCTGGCCGAGTTTCGCCGGCCGAGCTGGCGGCGGGCGCTGGTCGAGCTCGCGCTGACGATCGTGCCGCTGGCGCTCGGCCTGGCCGCGATGCTGTGGTCGCTCGAGCGCTCGCTGCTGCTCACGCTCGCGCTCGCGCTGCCGGTCGCGCTGCTGATGCTGCGGCTCTTCGTGATCCAGCACGACTGCGGCCACGGCTCCTTCTTCGCCGCGCGCTGGGCCAACGCGCTGGTCGGTGGCTTGATCGGCGTGGTCACGCTCGCGCCCTACGCCTACTGGCGACGCAACCACGCCCATCACCACGCCCACCACGGCAACCTCGGCCGCGAGCAGCTCGGTGGGCTCGAGACGCTGACCCTCGCCCGCTACCAGGCGCTCTCGGCCCGGCGCAAGCTGGCCTATCG
>JAMHUH010000057.1:0-1670 GCA_035904925.1 Nannocystaceae bacterium | reverse complement strand
CGGTGTTGCCGCCGCGAGGCAGCGGCGCGAGCAGGTCGACGACCTTGAGCCCGGTCGTGAAGATCGAGCGCGCGGGGATCCGCTCGGCCAGCGGACGCGCCGGTCGCAGCAGCGGCCAGCGAGGCTCGCCGAGCTCGGGCCCACCATCGAGCGCTCGCCCGCGCAGATCGAGGAGGCGGCCGCGGACCTGATCACCGACCGGCACGTCGAGCGGCCGGCCCATGCCGATCACCGGCGCCCCGACCTCGAGCCCGCGCGTGTCGTCGAACGCGATCGCCCGCACCCGATCCCGCGCGACATGGGCGACGACCTCGAACTCGACGACCTCACCGCGAACGTTACGAGCCTGCATCAGCTCGCCGATCGCCGGCAGCTCGCGGGTCGAGTCGCCCTCGCTGGTCCGCGCCTCGATGACCGATCCAATCACCGAAGAGAGCAAGGCCCGCACGCGGGCATTGTGGCCGACCTACGCGCCGGTGGGGCCGGTAAAGCGTTCAGCGCCGCGTGCGCCTGGCCGCAACACCTGCGGCGCGCCAGCGAAGCGGGGGCCTCGCCGCGTGGTAGGTTGCAAAGCGTAGTACTCTCGCGCCGACGTGGAAGGTGCTCACTTCAGCTCTTCGCCGCAGGCCTCTGCGGGCCGAGTGAAGGTCGTGGCGAGCTTCTACCTCGCGCTCGCGCTGGTCGGCTTCCTCTGGCACGCGGTCGACCAGGAGAACAACGACCTGTGGCGGACGAGCGCCGAGATCGACCCGCTGACCTTGCTCTGGACGCCGTTGCTCGGGCTCGCGCTCGGGCTCGCGGTGGTCGTCGGCTTTCGCTTGCTCGAGAGCCGCGCGCAGTGGCTGCCGGCGCTGCATCGGGAGTTTCGAACGATCCTCGGGCGGCCGCCGATGGCGGAGATTGTCTTGCTCGCGGCGGCGAGCTCGATCGGCGAGGAGATCTTCTTTCGCGGGGCGATGCTCGACGCTTGGGGACCTTGGATTTCGAGCGTCGTCTTTGCTCTGTTGCATGTGCCGCCCAAGCGGGAGTTGTGGCCTTGGACGGCGTCGGCGGGGCTGCTGGGGTTGGTCTTGGCGGGGTTGACCAATTGGACTGGGAATTTGGGGCCGGCGATCGTGGCGCATTTCGTGATTAATTTGATCAATCTCGTTTATATTACGCGGCGGGGGCCGGCTTTGGTGTTGCGGCGGGTCGAGCTGCGTTGAGTGGGTTTCGCGTGATGATCCTTCGCGGGTGACTGGGTGCTCGATGGAGGGGCTTCACGGTGGGAAAGAGGGTCGCCCGCTCGGGCTCAGACACGTCGCCCTTCGAATTGCGGGTGCCCTCTCCTTGGTTGGGGATCTTTGGTGATTGTGGGGATTGTGCATGGCAGCGAGGGGCTCGACTCGCCTCGGAGCGACCCTCTGTCCCCCCGCGCGCCTTTGAGCTCGGTGGCTGGCTCCGTCCTGCCGAAGACCGTGGGCATCGGTGACGAAGGCTACGTCGCCGATGCACGCACCAACGTGATCGGGGCGGGTGATCAACGCCGACGGCGGCTGGGGTTAGGGTTAGGACTGGCGCTTGAGCACGACCTTTACCCGCACGGGCGGGGTGTTCCCGGAGTGGTTGAACTCCCAGCTCACCTCGGTATCGAATGTGCTCGGATCCTCGAAGACCCAATCGATGGTGTC
>JAMHUH010000056.1:0-2847 GCA_035904925.1 Nannocystaceae bacterium | reverse complement strand
CTTCGCGACCATCGGCTACGAGGCGACCACGATGGAGGCGATCGCGAGCGCGGCCGCAACCTCGATCGGCAGCGTCTACCGCTTCTTCCCCAACAAGCCGGCGGTGTTTCGGGCCGTCGCCACCGTCGCGCTCGCGCAGATCGAGAGCGTGGTGCTCGAGGTGCTCGAGTTGGTCGAGCGCGGCGCGGGCTGGGAAGACTTGCTCGACGCCGCGATCGATCGGCTCGCGCTCGTCCACCGCGAAGATCCAGCGGTGCGCGCGGTGCTGACCAACATCCAGCTCTACGCCGAGTACGCCGAGCAAGACGAGCAGCTGACGCGCAAGCTGGTCGCGGTGACTGCGGGGCTCTTCGCACGCTGGGCAGCCTCGATGCCCGAGGCGCAGCGGCTCGTGGTCGCGACCATGGTCGTGCAGACCATCGCGGGGATCTTGGTCTTCGCCCAGCGCGAGCCGCTCCCGGTCGCCGACGCCATGCTCGCCGAGCTCAAGCTGATGCTCCATCGCTACCTCGAGCCGCTGATCGACTGATTGGGTGTCGACGGTATCGATTGTGTCGCGTCGTGGCAGGGGCGTAGCATCGCTGCAAATGTCGCGCGTCCCTTGCTCTTCTTGGGTCTTCTCGCTTCCCTTCGCCGTCTTTGCGCTCACCGCCTGTGACGACGGCTCGGAGGGTGGAGACGAAGTCGCGGACACGTCGACGAGTGACACGGGCGACACCGGGATGGAGACCGGCGACACGACCGAGACCGGACAAGAGCCCGCTCCGCCGCCGCCCTCGTTCGATCAATGGGAGAAGATCGAGCTCGACGGGACCTATTGCAGCGATGGCAGCCAGTACAAGTTCTTCGTCAACTGGCACGAGGGCGCCGACGATCTGGTCGTGATCTTCGAGCCGGGCGGCGCGTGCTGGGACTACGAGAGCTGCTCGGGCGAGCTCGGGATCCTCGGCGCGGCCAACCCCTACGGCATCCCCGACAATCACATGGACACCTGGGCGGTCCACTCGCCCTTGGTTCGCCGCGACAGCCCGCAGAACCCGATGCGCGACTGGAACATCGTGTTCGTGCCCTACTGCACGGGCGACGTCCACACTGGCAGCAAGACCGCCGAATACACCAGCGCCGACGGGACCAAGCAGCTGACCTATCGCCACGTCGGCCACGACAACATGATGCTGGTCTCGGACTGGCTGGGCTGGCAGTTCCAAGCCACGGACCAGATGTACGCCGGGGGCTGTAGCGCGGGCGGGGTCGGGTCCAACGTCAACTACTACTTCTTGCGCGAGGCGATCGCACCCAACAAGGGCTACCTGGTCAACGACTCGGGCCCGCTCTTCCCCGACTCGATCAATTCCAAGCCGCTGCACGACACCATTCGCGCGGCCTGGAACCTCGACGCGGTCATCAACGACACGCCGATCGCCGCGGTGCTCGAGGAGGACTTCGGCGAGATCACGGCCGAGCTCGGCGACCTCTACCCCGACGATCGGCTCGGCATCACCTACTTCATCCGCGACTACAACTACTCGCGCTACAGCTACGAGCGCTTCTACGAGGGCATCGACAAAGAGGGCATCCACCAAAAATTCTACGAGGACAGCCTGCTGCTGATGGCCAACTACGATCAGCACGACAACCTCGGCTACTTCTTGCCCTACTACCGCAACATCAACGACAGCCACTGCACGACCATCATCGACTTCGGCCTGACCAACATCGGCGAGGCGACGGTCGGCGACTTCATCGAGCGAGTGCTCGACGACACGATGCCGATGCAGAGCCTGGCCGATCTCGACGGCACGCAGGGGCCCTGAGCGCGCTCGGACCCGGACCCGCGAGCGGTCCGGGTCGCGGCTCGGCATGGTTCAGCGCAGACGCCGATTGCCGCGTCGATCGGCGACCTCGGAGCAGGGCGCGGGCGCAGGCTGAGCGTCGGCGTTGGGGTCGGGCAGGAGGCGTTGGGCCGACTCGAGCAGCGCGCGGACGTCGAGGCGTCCGGCGCCCTGGATGTCGAAGGACTCGCTGACCAGTCCGCTCTCGTCGTTGGCCAGACCGAGCGCGATCAGGAGGGCCTGAAAGCTGCTCGGCGGATTGGTCGGAAACACGATCGGATCGGCCGAATTTTGCAGCAGCTCGCGGACCCGCTGCGGGGTCAGGTCGGGCCACTCCTGCAAGAGCAGCGCGATGGTCCCGGTCACGCAGGGGGCGGCGAAGCTGGTGCCCGCGTTGATCAAGTAGCGATCGTTGATGATCTGCGCCGGCTTGACGTTGGCGTCGTCCGAACGAGCCATCTCGAGCATCTCGCCGGGCGCGAGCAGGTCGGGCTTGAGCACCCGCTCGTTGCGGGTCGGACCCCGGCTGGAGAAGGGCGCGACCATGCCGAGCTTGCGCGAGCTCTTTTGAGTCTGCCCGGACTGGATGACCCACTCGTTGCGGCTCGTGAACGCTCCGACCGTGATGATCGTGTCGGCGGTGCCGGGCATGGTCAGGGTCGAGGCGGGGCTCGAGTTGCTGGCGAAGACGCCCGCGCCGTCGAGGATCCACGAGTGCAGCGTCAAGGGGCTCGCGTCGGCGTGGAGGCGCGCCCGGATCAGCCAAGGTCGATCGAATTTGTCGAGCGCGTCGGGCTCACCACGGATCTCGAGGCTGTAGGCCAGGTCACCGCTGATCGCGTTGGTCTGGACGTGCCACGAGCCCGAGTACTCGCCGGCTTGGCTGAACTCGTCGAGCAACGAAGAGTCGGGCGCGGCGAAGGCGATGCCGTCGGGGTCGACGATGTCGAGGTCGAGCGTCCGCTGTCCGGTCGAGAGCCAGACCGAGAGCTTGATGACGCCGAAGGGGCTGCCG
>JAMHUH010000055.1:0-2700 GCA_035904925.1 Nannocystaceae bacterium | reverse complement strand
GGGCTCACCCCCCGTGGCGAGATTCTGCCAGTGATAGAGGAGGGAGATCAGCAGCGTCGTTTTTCCCGACCCACGATCGCCTTCGATCAAGTATGTGGTCGCCTGCCGACCGATCTCGATCGGAGGCAATACATGGATCAGATTTCGACCGTCGTCTCGTGCCATGCGCCGCCCGGCAAACCGCGACGAACCTGCTGTCCGGTCTTGGTCTGCGAGCAACTCGCACAGGGTTCGTGCGCCGATCTTCTGATCCTCCGTCAAGTCCTTCCACTCGACGGGGCGCGCCTCGGCGCGACGAGTACGTTGGTCTTTGGCCATCGTGGAGGATGCTATCACCCCCTGCGGGACGGCCGCCAGGGCTGGGATAGGAATTTCGCCGCGTGCGCTGACGTTCGGCGATCGCGGGTCGTGTCGTCTTCCAAGTCTTCGCTGACGCGGCGCTCGATCTCTTCGACCTCATTCAGGGTTCCAGATCGAGAGCGCCGGTCGGAGAGTCGCTAGCGAAGCTCTGAGATCCGACGGGGCAGCCGCGAGCGATTTCCGATCAGTGTAGCTCTGGTTCGTAGGTCCCGTCGCTGCACGCGATGTGGTCTACTCGGTCATGCTCGCGCATCGACGACTGGTCTTCGGCGTGATCGCTGGGCTCGCGCTCGCGTTTTCGACTTGCTCGACGTGCTCGAGTCGGCGGGCGCCGATCGAGGTGGCGACCTTCAACATTCGCAATTTCCCGGAGAGCGAGTGGCAGAGCCTGGGCGCGTTCGCGGCGATCGCCGAGCTCGAGGTCTCGGTGGTCGGGGTCCAGGAGATTGGCGATCCGGCGACCTTCGAGATCGATGCGGCGCGTCAGCTCGGCGCGAGCTGGGAGGTCGAGTTCGACGCCAATGTCGGCTCGCGGATCCGCTTGGGGTTGCTTTTTGATGGTGAGCGCTGGGGCTTGGTCGACAAGCGCTCGCACGCGATCGGAGGCCGGGCCGACCAGCGGCCCGCGCTCGAGGTTCGGCTGCGCTCGCGGGTCGATGCGCGTGACCTTCGGGTCTTCGTGGTCCATCTCAAGGCTGGCGGCTCGGCGGATGACATCGGGCTGCGGGCCGCTCAGCTGGGCGCGTTGACGCCGATCGTGCGCGAGGCGATGGCGAGCGAGGACGAGATCGTGGTGCTCGGGGACTTCAACGCGACCTCGCTGCGCGACCGCGAGTCGCTCGCTCGCTTCGCCGCCCAGACGGGCGCGAGCTGGGCATCGGAGTCGCTGGAGTGCACGTCCTATTGGCGGCCGGACGCCGAGTGTCGGGGCAGCGCGCTCGATCACGTGTTCACGCGCGGGCCCGCGAGCTCGATCGTGGCGGCGGGACCTTGCGAGCAGTTTGGCTGCTCACCCGGCGATCGTTGTCCCGCGTTCTACGACTGGGTCTCCGACCATTGTCCGGTTCGAGCGCGACTGTGAAGGGCATCGCGCTCGAGCCAACTGGCGTTGGCTCGAGCGCGATGAAGGTTCAATGGCTCAGCAGGGCACGCCGATGGCCGTGCACAAGAAGCGCAGGTAGGGCAGGGTGCTGGCGTAGCGGGCGACGATCTTGTCGACCATGTCGGGGCGCATGATCTCGCCGACCTCGAGCCGGCTCATCGCGATGTGGTCCTTGCGGCGCAGATCGTCGACGAGGGGGTGGTCCTTGGCGACGCCGCGTGGCGGTCGGCTGAGCGAGTCGCCCTCGAGCCGCCAATGCTCGACGAAGCTCGCGTCGTCGCGGGCGGCCTTCCATGCGCCGGGCCGCTCGAGGATCGCCGCGCGGATCGCCGCGAGCGGCTCGGCCTCGGGGTGCCAGGTGCCGGCCGCGATGAACACTCCCTCGTGGTCGACATGGAAGTAGAGGCCGGGCGCGTGGATGTCCTTGCCGACGGCGTGGCGAAACTGCACGCCGAGGTTGGTCTTGTAGGGCGTCTTGTCGGGCGCGAAGCGAGTGTCGCGATGGATCCGCATCAAGGATCCACCGACCTTTTGGTCGGACGCGACGAAGTGCTCGCTGATCTGCGCCATGCGTGAGCCCACCGCTCGAATGAAGGCCAGCGCGGGTTCGCGGACCTCGGCCTCGTAGCGGTGTTTGTTGGCGGCGAACCAGTCGCGGTCGTTGTTCATCGCCAGATCGGCGAGGAACTCGAACAGACCGGGACCGAAGCCCGCGAACTCGGCGGGCTCACGCGAATGGGCGCCGCCAGTCCGGGCGGCGACCGGGGCTTGGCTGCCTTCGTCGTCGCTGGCCTTGGCGGCGGCCTTCTTGCTCGCGCGCGGGGCCTTCTTCGAGGTGCCGACCGAGGGCGCGACGGCGGCCGTCTTGCTGGCCTTCTTCGTGGCCTTCTTGGCTGCGGGCGCGGGCGCGGGCGCGGCGACTTCGACCTTGGCGGCGGCAGCCTTCTTGCCGGGCTTCTTGGGCGCAGGCGTCGGGGCAGGGGCAGCGACTTCGGTCTTCGCAGCGGCCTTCTTGCCGGGCTTCTTGGGCGCGGGCGCGGGCGCAGGGGCAGCAACTTCGGTCTTCGCAGCGGCCTTCTTGCCGGGCTTCTTGGGCGCGGGCGCGGGGGCAGGGGCAGCGACTTCGGTCTTCGCAGCGGCCTTCTTGCCGGGCTTCTTGGGTTCGGGCGTGGGCGCGGGGGCAGGGGCAGCGACTTCGGCCTTCTTCGCGGCAGCCTTCTTGCCGGGCTTCTTGGGCG
>JAMHUH010000054.1:0-3382 GCA_035904925.1 Nannocystaceae bacterium | reverse complement strand
GGGGTCGGCGATCGCATCGAGCAGATCCACCGCGCGCGCCTTAGCGGTCGGCGTGGTCCCGCTCTCGGGTGACTCAATGCGATCGAGCTCCGCAGCGGTGATGATCGCGTCGAGGTCTTAGGGGTCACGCGCGCTGAAGCGTGCTCGGACCTCGGTCGCGTCGATTCGTTCGATGCGCTGCTCGAGCCGGGCTTCGATGTCGCTGTCGAAGCCCGGGCACAGGAGCCCACCTTGCTTCGGATGGCTGCCGCGGCGACCGTTGCAGGAACGGCAAGCCGGGAAGAGGTTGACCGAGCAATGCACGAGCTGCTCGGACACACGCTGGGGAACCCGATGGTCGACCTCGAATTCCGATCTACTGATCGGGCATTCACACAGGTAGCACTTGCGTCGATGATGCTCCCACAGCCAAGTTCGCACGGCATCGACGTTCCAGTCGTCGACCACGACAGCGCTCTCGAGCGCACGCAGCGGAGCCTCAATCATCGGGCAGCTCCTTGAGCACCTCGAGCGCGAGCAAGTGGCCGTGCTCGGCGAGTTCGTGGGCGAGCGCTCGGATCTCGGCTTGCTGCTCGTCGCTCGGGTCGGCGATCTGACGCAAGGCGTAGAGTCGATCGAGCTTGGCCGTGGTCGCGGAGTCGAAGTCGGTCCGAAGCCCGAACTGCGACTTGAGCACGTTGCCGTAGCGGATGCCCTGCCAGTCTTCGCCGCGCGTGGGCTCGCGCCGCTCGAGGTCGTAGATGGTCGCGTGGGTGAGGCTGGTCGCGATCAGCGGCGAGTGGGTCGCGACGATGAACTGCAAGCTCGGGAACTGCTGAGTCAGCAGCGGGAGCAACTCCTCTTGCAGCTCGGGGTGCAGATGCAGCTCGGGCTCGTCGATCAACACGAAGCCCGTGGCCTCGCCTTCGACCGCGGCCACGCGCAGCAAGATCTCGGACCACAGCGTCAGGATGCTTGCGAAGCCGTCCGGCAAGGTCTCGAACGCGACCTCGTGGCCCTCGATCCACAGGTAGAACGCGAAGGTCTTGGCGTTGAAGCGCAGCTCGAGCGTCGGCTGCTGGAGGACCTTGCGAAGCCACGCGCCGAGCTCGTCGAACCAGAGCTTGATCGCGTCGGCGCTCTGCTCGTCGCCGCCTTCGCGCGCGAAGGCGTGCTCGCTGCGGCGGTTGACGAGGTGCTGCACGAAGAGCGACGAGAAGTCCTCGTTGGTCCGCGGCCAGTCGAAGTGGTTCGGGCCCGAGACGGCGGTCGGCGTGAAGCGGCGGCTGGCGGGCAGGTAGGCGACGATCGTGGACTGGCCATCGATCACGCCTTGGATCGTCGGCTCGACGATCGGGCGCTGGCGAAGGCTCTGGCGGCTATAGGTGTGAAGGGCAAGCTTCGCGGCGAGCTCCGACCGCCGCCGATCGTCAATCTGACTGGAGCGCCGCGCTTGCTCGAGCGTGGTCACCGATTGAATGACCTCCCGGAGCTGGCGCCCCGGCGAATTCGGCCAGCGCCGCAGCGCCTCGCACAAGCCGAGCAAGATCGAGCTCTTCCCGGTCCCGTTCGGCCCGGTGAGGATCAAGTGCCGCGGCGACTCCCCGGGCTCGAACACCGGGATCACGAGATCCTCGATCACGAACGCCCAGATCACCTCGAGGCTACTGACCGCCGGGTTCACGCCCCTTGCTTCCCACATGCCGCGATCAGCGTCAACGGCAGCCGCCTGAGCCGGCCTCAGCCCGCGACGGTGCCGGGCGTACCGCCGAGGCAAGTCCAGCGGAAGTTGTCGAGCAACACGGCCGAGTCGACGATGTTGTCTTGGATGTCCATGATCGCGAAGATCACGGTGATCTGATCGCCCGTCTCGACGCCGACGTTGGTCGTCAGCCACTTGGTCCCGGCGTGGGTCTCGAGGCCGGTGCCATCGAGCTCGGGCGCCGAGCAAGGCAGCGGGCAGTCGATGAAGTTGGGCGCGTCCTTGAAGTCGAGGAAGCCGGCGTTGAGCGAGATCGGCTGGCCGAAGTCGTCGAAGGTGATGTTGCCGGTCCAGGTCTCGGACTCGAGCCAGGCGATGTAGATGTCGTTGTAGGCCCAGCCGTAGAAGTCCGGGTACTCCCAGGACAAGAACGCGACGTTGTAGGCGAAGCCGCTGACGGCGATCGGGACCTCGATCGAGAAGCGCATCTCGGCGTAGTCGAAGGCGCCCGCGGTCCCGCCGAACTGGTCCCAGATGGTGTTCGAGCAGTCGCCGGTGCCGATCAGCGCCGGGTTGTCGTCGCAGGTCTCGGTGTCGCTGACCTTCTGCGGCTTCATCGGGCTGGGCAGGTTGCCCGGATCGTTGCCGGTCAGCGAGGTGTCGCCGTCGCTGTTGGGGGTCAACACCGACTCGGCGATGCCGGTCGAGAGCACGACCATCTTGTCGCCCTCGAGCACCGGGTAGGTCGCGGGCACGTGGCTGCCGATCTGGCCCTCTTGGACCATCAGCGCGAGGTAGTGACCGTTGTAGTCGAGCGTGGCCGGGAACTCGCCCGGGCAGCCGAGCCCGAGCGCACGCCAGGCCTGCTGCTCTTCGTTGCCGCCCGCGAGGTCGTCGCAAGGCACGTGCTCGGGGACGATGCAGATGTCGGGCGAGTCGGGCATGGCCGCGACGTCGAACTTGGGCGGATCGGTGGTGCTGCTGGGATCGCCGTCGCCGTCGCCGTTCGTGGTCGTCGTGGTCGTGTTCGTGGTGCTGCCCGAGCTGCCCGTGTCGCCGTCACCCGTGCTGCTGCTCGAGCCGTCTGCGTCGCCGTCACCGACCGCGTCGACGCCCTCGTCGCTGGCCGTGCTCCGGCCACCATCGTCGGTGCAGGCGAGCGGCGCGAGTGCGAGACCGAGGGAAAACAGGGAGGTCCAGCGCGAAGAGCAGACGAAAGTCATGATGGAGGGCGATCGTCACGCGAGACGCTGGCCGATGCAACTAGATCATGGACTTCGCGGTCCTCGCGGACCTGGCGCGCGCCGCCGCCTGGTTACAATGTCGGGGCGATGAAATTCCGCACCCTCCCCGGCACGGACCTGCAACTCTCGGCGCTCGGCTTTGGCTGCTGGGCGATCGGCGGCACGTGGTGGGGCGAGGACGTCGAGGACCGGCGCTCGATCGCGGCCATTCGCAGCGCGCTCGACCACGGCATCAACTGGTTCGACACCGCGCCGCTCTATGGCCATGGCCACGCGGACAAGATCCTGGTCGAGGCGCTCGGTCGGCGCCGGCACGAGGTCGTGATCGCGACCAAGGTCGGGGTTCGCTTCCGGCTCGGCGAGGGCCACGCGGCCAGCGACCTGACGCCCGACCACATCGTCGCCGACTGCGAGGCGAGCCTGCGCCGGCTGAAGCTGGAGACGATCCCGCTGCTCC
>JAMHUH010000053.1:0-8159 GCA_035904925.1 Nannocystaceae bacterium | reverse complement strand
CCGCGCCCGGTCGCCGACCCGAGGTCTTCGCGGTCGCGGACGCGCGCGGTGGCATGCACCTGCGGGTTCACGCCTATGTGTTCGACCGCGCCTACGAGGCCCGCTACCGCGGCGACGTGCTCGCCCGCGCCGACCTGGTCGCAACCCCCGCGCTGATCGAGCAACCACGCTGAGCTCAGGCCGAGGGGTCGACGATCGTGGCCCGCCAGTGCTCGATCACACGGCGCTCGAACTCGCTGGGCACCCGGTTGAAGGCCCGCTTGATCTGCACGACCCGCTTGCGGGCCGGCTCGATCTCGATCGTCGCGCAGCGGCGCCCTTCCTGCATCAAACTGAAGATCGCGCTGCGCCCCTGCCAGCAAGCCAGGTCGTAGATCCGCACGCAGTGCGACATCGCCAGCGACTCGGCCAGCAGCGCGCCGCTGGTATGCAGCTCGCGGATCGACCACTCGAACCCGCCGAGCTCGCCCGCCCAGTCCCAACCATGATGGCGCCAACGCAGCGCTCGACGCCGGTAGACCAGCGAATCGGCGTAGGTCGCCGCCTCGCGCCGCGCACTCGCGACCGTCCGCCCCCGCCATTCGAAGCGACCGCCCTCGCGCTGACGCTCGGTCTGGCAGTGACGGGCCCAATCGAGGATGTCGACCGCGCTCGCGTCGTCGAGCTGCTCGCGGTGGCGGACCAGCCAGCTCACGCTGCTCCGCCAAAACTCGAGTTCGTCATCTTCGAGCGTCACCGCGCTCGGATCGAGCGTGAAGTGGCTCTGCTCGACCCAGCGCAGCTCGAGCGAAGCGCCACCGAGGCGAAGGATCTCGGCGAGCATGATCCCTCGAGCGGTCGCGCTCGAGTCCGGCACTCGGGCCAGCGCGGCGACCAGCTTGCTCGGCTGCGGCCGCCACTCGGCTGGCCAGCGCGCGTGAGCGAGCTCGAGCAAGCGACGCAGGCTCCCGCCCTGACCCAGCACGATCAACCACATCAACCAGCGCAGCTCGACCGAGCTCGGGGTCCCGAAGCTGGCGCGGGCCAAGAAGCGCGGGGCCGCGAACTCGATCAGCAAGTGCTCGACCAGCGACGCGTGCACGCGCTCGCGAGAGGCGGGGGCCGGCGCGCGCCAGCCCGCGAGATCGCGGATCCAAAAGGGTCGCACCAAGATCAGCGCCAACAAGGGGTCGATCCAGCCGCCGAAGTGATTCGAGGCGATCGCGTCGAGCTGGCCGAGTTCGTCCTCGATCGCCTCGCCGATCAAGCAGGGCTCGACCGAGCCGCCGCCGAGCCGATCGTAGTGGTCGACCAGCCGCTGCTCGAGCGAGGTCGCGACCCGCCAGCGCAGAGGCTCGCCGCCCTGAACACGAGGCTCGATGATCGGGATCGGATTGAAGGGCGGCGCCGCCAGGATGCGGGCCCGCAGTTCGGGCAAGAGCACGCCGAATTGGCTGGCGCGAGGATCTTCGTCGTAGCACCAGCGCTGATCGTCATCGTCGTAGTCGTAGTCGTCGTAGCCGTACCAGGGCTCGTCCTCGTCGAGCTCCGCGAGCCGACCTGCGAGGTCGCTGCTGAAGCGAATTCGCCAATCTCGAGCCGACCAACGCCCGGCCCGCAACCCTCCATGCCCTGCCTCGATTCTACCCTTCATGACGACGACCGGGCGGCGTTCTACATCGAGTTTCGCCCGGCACAAGTGGCTACTTTCGATTCGTCAGCGGCGCGAGCCGTTGCGTCGACGATGCCGAGGTCGGGGGAGGTAGCCAGGCATCCGAAGGTCCGGCACACGCCGCAGGATGCCGGTCTGCGGACAGACATAGAATCGCCGGCCATAGCAGCGCAGCGGCTGCCTGCGTCGCTGGTCGCAGGGATAGCCCTCGATCATCACCACGTGGCGCTCGACGTAGTCCCACAGGTGCTCGAGCACGTGCAGCTGGATCGGATCGTCGAAGCGAACGTGCGCTCGAATCTCGGCGTAGACCCGATCCCACACGCACCCGACCCGCCGCTCGAGCAGGCGCGCGAGCGGGGCCAGGTTCTCGCTCAGCCACTTGGTCTTCGGGTTGTCGCGCGCGATCGAGACCCGCTTGGGCAGCTCGTCGAAGTCCCTCACCGCGCGCATGTGCTTGCGTCGGTGACGAATTCTGGGGCCGCCGCGCGGTCGCTCGACCAACAATTTGGGCATGTCGCTACGCATGATCGTGGGACCTCTTGGACTCGGATGAATCGATTCGCTCGAGCCGCTCGCGCTCGCGCGCCGACCAGCGCCAGCTCGCAACCGCCTCGCCGCGGACGATTCGGTAGTGGCCGAGTCGTCGCTCGGCCTCGCGCTCGGCCGCGTCGAGCCGATCGCGGCCGCTCAGGCGCGCGGCCAAGCGAGCCAGCGCGAGCGTACGGTTGTGATGCTGGCTGCGGCCCTCGCCGACCCGCACGCTCACCCCGCTCGGACGATGCAGCAGCCTCACCGCGCTGGCGGTCGTGTTGACATGCTGACCCCCCGGTCCGCTGCTGCGGGTGAAGCTCCACTCGAGCTGGTCCGGATCGAGCTCGATCGTGGTCAGGGCTTCGACGTGGCACGCGATCGTCACCGCCGCGAACCAGCGCTTGCGAGCGCCGCGATGTCGACCCGAGCGATCGCGGCGGCTCGCGTCGATCAGCTCGTGGGTGCCGAGCATGTCGGCGAAGCCAGCCAGCGCCGGGCCACGCAGCAAGAGCTCGATCGAGCGCGCCGCCTCGCCCGAACGATCGGCGCAGGCGCTCTCGCTCTCGACCTCGAGCCCGCGCGCGTGGGCCAGCTCGGCCAGCGCCGGCGCGAGCGCTTGGACGAAGCGACAGACCTCGATCGGCCCGGTCCCCGCGCTCGCTCGAACCACCCAGCGCGGCTCGTGTGGGCTGTCGTTCTTCACGTTCATGTTCATGCCTTCACCGTCAGCACCGGCGTCAGCTCGGCCACTCGGGTCGCGGCGCCGGCAGCCTCGAGGCTGGCGATGACCGGATCGATCGGCTTGTACGCGTCGGGGTGCTCCTCGTAGAGCAGATCCTTGTTGTCGCAGATGACCCGCGAGCCGCTCTCGGTCCGAGCCAAGCTCGCGCGTCGGTGCTTGTGACCGAGCTTGGCTCGCGCCTCGCTGCGGGTCATTCGTCGGCCGGCACCATGCGCGACCGAGCACAAGCAACCCAGCTCGCCGCAGCCACGCATCAGCCACGAGGGCGCACCACGGCTGCCCAAGACCACCGCGAGCTCGCCCTCGCTCGCCGGCGCGCAGCCCTTGCGATGCACGAAGCCCGACTCGCCGCCCGCCATCGGCTCGCGGCGGACGAAGTTGTGCATCAAGTCCAAGCTGCCGCGCAGCTTCGAGCGCCGCCCGACCCCACAGGCGCCGAGCATCCGCCACGCGATCAGCATGCGATTGGTCTGGGCGAAGCGGAGCGTCCCGGCCAGCTGCGCGAGGTATTGGTCTTGCTCGGCCGGATCGCCGAGCACCCGCATGCCCCACTGGGCCGCGAAGGTCTTGCCCAGGCCGCGCGAGCCGCTGTGGACCAAGACCGCGAAGCTGCGCCGCTCGAGCCCGAGCGCGCTCGCGGCCGCGTCGTCGAACACCCGCGCGACCTCGGTGATCTCGGCGAAGTGGTTGCCACCGCCGATGGTCCCGAGCGTCGCGACGAACTCCTCGCACGCCAGCGCGCTCGGCAGCGCGCCGCTCTCGGGCAGATCGTCGGCCGGCTCGGCCTCGGCCCACTCGGCCAACCCCTCGTCGACCGGCGCGTCGACCAGCGCCGCAGGCCCGCGCTGCCAGACCGCCTCGAGCAGCGCGAGCGGATCGTCGAGCTCGCCGAAGAGATCGAGCGGCTCGGCGAAGACCGCCCGAACCCGCCGCTCGAGCCCGTCGCCGTGCTGCTTGAGCTTGTCGAGCACGACCAGGCGCGCCCCACAGCCCGCGTCGCCGCCGACGAGGTGCGGGTGGATCGTCGCGCCGAAGCCCAGCGCCGCGCCGATCGGCATGCCCGGTCCCGCGTGGAGATCCGGCATCCCGACCGCCTGCTTGCAGTCGTCCATTCGAGCCACGCGCGCGAGCTGATCGAGCGCCTCGCCCTCCATCCACACCGAGTCGAGCGCCAGCAAGCGCGCCTGATCAGGCAGCGGCGCTGGTTGTCGGAGCGCATCGATCGGCGTGGCCTCGATGCCCCCTTGGTGAAACGTGCCCATGATGCGGAGCCACTGAGCACGTCCGATGCCATGCGCAACCATTTGAAATCATGAGTATTATTCCAAGCATGGTGCACATGGTATCAGTTTGATTGATATTTCGTGCACCATGACGGTGCGAGTCGCACCAGCATGAGCAAGACCCTCGTCACTTGGACCGACCGCGCCGGCAGCCGGGTCCCCGATCACCACGGCCCGCGACCGAGCAGCGATCAGGGACCCATCCTGCGCCTGCTCGAGCACGCGGACACGAGCTACGCCCGAGTCCGCGTGCTCTGCATCCCGCAGACGCGAGCCAACAGCGAGCCGCTCGTCGTCGAGCTGCGCGAGCGGGTCGCGAAGGTCGAGCTGCGCGAGCTCGCGGTCGACGATCCTTCCGACTACGCCCAGCTCTTCGCCGCGCTCGGGCCCGCGCTCGCCGACCTCGAGGGCGAGTGCGACGTGCTGCTCTCGGCCGGCACCCCGCAGATGCAGACGCTCTGGCTGATCCTGGTCGAGGCTGGGCTCTTCGCCGCGCGGATGCTGCAAGTCATCCCGGCCGCCTTCGTGCCGCATCCCCACCCCGAGCCGATCCGCGAGGTCCGACTCGACATCGAAGGCTTCCCGGAGATCCGAGCGATGCGCGAGGAGCTGGTCCGACTCCGAGCCGAGAGCCGAGCGCGTCGCAGCGGCCGAGTCGGCAACAGCGAGCCGATGCGGATGCTCGAGCGACGCCTGACTCGGGTCGCGCGAACTCGGGTGCCCGTATTGATCACCGGCGAGACCGGCACCGGCAAGGAGCTGGTCGCCCGAGCGCTGCACGACGCGAGCGAGCGGGCCGAGGGCCCCTTCGTGGCCGAGAACTGCGGCTCGTTCAGCGAGGGCGTGCTGGCCAGCGAGCTCTTCGGCCACGAGCGCGGCGCGTTCACGGGCGCCAACGCTCGCCGGCGTGGGCTCTTCGAACAGGCCGACAAGGGCACGCTCTTCCTCGACGAGATCGCCGAGACCACACCGCGGGTTCAAGTGATGCTCCTGCGGGTCTTGCAAGAGGGTCGCTTGCGTCGCGTTGGCGGCGAGCAAGAGATCGAGGTCGACGTCCGCGTGGTCGCGGCCAGCCATCGCGACCTGCGAGCGATGGTCGCGAGCGGGCAGTTCCGCGAGGACCTCTACTACCGGCTCTGCGGCGCCACGCTCGAGCTGCCGGCCCTGCGCGAGCGCGGGCGCGACCTGGAATTGTTGGTCAGCCACTTCTTGGCCGAGCTCGGCCAGCCGCGAACGCCCTGGCCGAGCGAGGCCGCGTGGGCGGCCCTGCGTCGCTACGCCTGGCCCGGCAACGTCCGCGAGCTGCGAGCCGAGGTCGTCCGTTGGACCGTCTTTTGCGAGCGGGTCGTCGAGCTCGCCGAGCTCTCGCCGGCGATCCGCGAGGCGCACCCGCTCGTGCCCGAGCGCGAGCGTCCGAGCGCCCCCGCCAGCCCCGATCCCGAGGCTGGGCTGATCCTTCGACCGCTCGCCGAGCAGCTCGACGCGACCGAGCTGCGGGCGCTCCACGAGGCCCTGAGCGCCTGCGCGGGCAACCTGTCCGCGACCGCCCGGGCGCTGGCGATCGATCGCAACACGCTCAAGCGCAAGCTCGACAAGCACGGCCTGCGCGGGTGATCGTGGTAGCGTGGCCGCGATGTCCGAGGTCGCCCGAGCAGTCAACGCGCTGTTCGACAAGCTGTTCGAGATCCTCGATCTCTCGTTCGTGGTCTCGGGCGCGACCTTCATGGCCGCGCTCGCCTGGGACCCTCGAACCAGCGAGCTCGACATCCCGCGCTTGGTCGATGGTCCGCTCGGGATCGTGATCCTGGTCGTCGCCGCACACACCTCGGGCATGACCTGCTTCGCCGCCGGCCGGCAGATCCGTCGGCTGCTGACCCGCTTCTTCGGCCGCAAGCCGCCGATCGACGACCTCTTCGATCAGCTGATTCGCCACGGCGTGATCGCGGCCAAGCCGGGCAACGGCTTCGCGTACACCGGCAAGGTCGAGATTCCCTGGCTGGCCCGCTACGTCGAGGACCCCGCCGGCGCCCAGCCCTACGCGCTCTATGCCCGGATGTGGGCCGAGGTTCGCCAGCAAGAGCGGCTCTTGCCCTCGTTCTCGCTCGTGCGTCGCTACTGGGTCAGCGCGGCCACGCTCGACGGGCTCTTCATCGCGCTGCTGACCTGGGCGGTGTTCTTGTTCCCGACCAGCGGCGCCGCGTTCGAAAAGGTCGGCGTGATCCCGAGCCTGATCGCCTTCTTCGGCAGCGGCTTTTGCATCTGGGAGGCGCGCCGCTACGCCAAGTACCAGATCGAGGAGATCGTCGGCACCGTCGTGCACGCCTACGATCCGACCGCCGCCGCGTCGAGCCACGGCCCGACCCCCACGCCCACCCCCACGCCCACGACCACGGCCACGACCAAGCCCGATCTCGAGCCCGAGCCCAGCGAAGACTGAGATGCTGATCCCCTGCCCCGAGTGCGAACGCAAGGTCTCCGATCGAGCCGCGGCTTGTCCCGAGTGCGGCTTCCCGATCCGCGAATGGCTGGCCGAGCGCGCCGAGCTCGAGCGGCGCGAGCAGGCTCGCCAGACTCGCGCGCGGATCGGTGAGGTCGACTGTCCGAGCTGCGAGGCGCGAGGCTTCGTGATGTTCAGCGAGACCGACGACAAGGGCGTCGAACGGCAGGCGTTTTGCTGGTGCACTGACTGCAAGCACAGCGGGCGAATCCACCACTGTCGTGACAGTGAGGGTGATTGGGCGGTCAGCGACGCGCTGCTCGAAGGCTTCTTGGCCGGTCAATTCGATCCGCCCCGCGAAGGCTTGGTCTTCCTCGGTCGCGAGCTACAGATCGAGCATCGCTACGGCCAAGCCGGCAAGCGTTGGGACGAGTCCAAGGGCTGAGATCGCCGTGACACAAACGTGATCCGCGTTCGACCGCTCGCCTCGGCCGGATGACTTTTTTCGGCGCCAGTCTCAATATCCGGCGCCGATGGGCAAGCTCGATCGCAAGACGGTCATCATCACCGGCGCCTCGGGAGGGATCGGGGCCGCTACCGCAGCGCTCTTCTCCCGCGAGGGCGCATGCCTGGTCCTCACCGGTCGCGACGAAGCCCGCCTTCGCCAAGCTGCGGCCGCCTGCGAGCCCGAACGCACCCGTTGGATCCTCGCCGACGCGGGCGAGCCCACCGACGCCGCGCGGGTCGTCGCGCTCGCCAACGAGGCCTTCGGTGGGCTCCATGTCCTCTTCGCCAACGCGGGCGTCGAAGGCCCGATCGTCCCGCTGGTTCAGCTCTCGCTCGACGACTTCGATCAGGTCTGGCGGACCAACGTGCGCGGCACCGTCGCGATGATGCAGCAAGCGATCCCGGCGATCCTCGCCAGCGGTGGCGGCAGCATCGTCGTCAGCTGCTCGACGGCCAGCCTCGTCAGCTCGCCAGGCATCACCGCCTACTCGGCGACCAAGTCGGCGCTGCTCGGGGTCGTCCGCACGGCCGCGCTCGAGCTGGCCAGCCAGGGCGTGCGGGTCAACGCGATCGCCCCGACCGGGATCGACAACCGAATGATGCACTCGATCGCCGAGCAGGCCGCCCCGGGCCACGCCGACGCGGTGCTCGGCCAATACACCGCGATGCTGCCCATGGGTCGGCTCGGGACCAACGAAGAGGTCGCCAAGCTCGCGCTCTTCTTGGCCAGCGACGACTCGAGCTTGTGCACCGGCTCGGTCATGGTGGCGGACGCGGGCCAACTCGCCATGTAGTTGGGGGAAGCTTTCGGGCGCTCTCGCGATCCTTCGCGGACATCGTTGTCACGATGGCGAGCCTGTGGGTGCCTCCGTGGGGGCGCACCGGCTCGAGTCTTCCGCCGCTGGGCATCGCTCGGCTTGGCCACCACCTCAGTGGGCGGCTCCACATTCGAACCGGTACGCCCCCACTGCGTCCCCGATCCTCGATCGACTCGCTTCGCGGGGT
>JAMHUH010000052.1:0-1755 GCA_035904925.1 Nannocystaceae bacterium | reverse complement strand
AGGCGGCTTTGGCACCTACGAACTCGACATCGCGCCTTACGTCGATTGCAACGAGGTCGACGAACTCCCCTGGATCTCCGTCAGGCAGTCCAAGCCGGCACGCCAGATGTCCCGCGACCGCCTGCGCCGCGCACCAGGCTGGCCGCAGCCCAAGAACCCAGTCAAGGTGCTGCAGTGGGCCATCGCCGACGTCGTCGCAGTGCAAGCCCAAGCAGTCGTCAACGCCAACGCCGGCATCGACGACATCCAAAACCCGCTCCCCATCGACAACGACGCCGTCGCATTCACGCTCGAGCCGCTCTATCACCCCTTCTCGAAGACCATGCTCGAGGCGCTCGCTAAGACCGGCCTCGCGGGCCTCTATGCCCCTCCGGCCACCGACGATCTGTTTCGACAGGAACTCGATCACGATCCCTTCGTGTCCGCCGATCTCGACTTGGCCATTGGCGTCGTCGCATCCCCACCGATCGAGGAGTTCGACTTCCGCCACGACTCGGCCTACGGCCGCTACAACTGGGAGCTCTTCTACCATGTCCCCATGTTGATCGCGAACAAGCTGGCCGCCGAGCAGCGCTGGGACGACGCGCAGCGGTGGTATCATCGCATGTTCAATCCCATCGACCTCGTCGACGAGCCCGACGCGAGCCGCTTTTGGCGGATCAAGCCCTTTGTCGCCGAAGCGGGGGCGCTCGCCAAGCACCAGTTCGAGATCATGGCTGGCATCGGCGCGACCAAAGCCGAGCAAGCCAAGGCGATCGCCGAGTTCGGCAAGCAGGTCGCGGCGTGGCAGGCGAACCCCTTCGACCCGCACGCCGTCGCGCGTATCCGGCCCGGCGTCTACCAGCGGGCCCTGCTGCGCAAGTACTTCGACAATTTGCTGGCCTGGGCCGATCACCTGTTCCGCCGCGACACCTTCGAGTCGGTCTCCGAGGCGACGGTGCTCTACGTGCTGCTCGGCCAGCTGCTCGGGCCGCGCCCGCACGAAGTGCCCGGCCCCGACGCAGCCGCCGAGCCGAAGACCTTCGCCGAGCTCGCCGCGGCCGGGCTCGATGCATTCTCGAATGCTCTGATCGCACTCGAGAGCTGGATCCACCTGCCCCCCGCCGCCGTCGAGAAGCAAGGTTGTGACCCGAAGGCGCCCGACCTTCCGTGGGTGCGCGTGCCCGTCGTCTCCCACTTCTGGTACTTCTGCTACCCGCCCAACCCCGAGCTGCTGAAATACTGGGACATCCTCGACGATCGGCTGTTCAAGATCCGGCATTGCCAGACCATCGAGGGCGTCGCGCGTCGACTCCCGCTCTTCGAGCCACCGATCGATCCTGCGCTCTTGGTCCAAGCCAAGGCGGCGGGCGTCGACCTGCGCTCGGTCCTCGCCGAGCTCGACTCGGGCTTGCCGCCCTATCGCTTCCGCTCGGTGCATGGTCGCGCGCTCGCGTTCACGGGCACGCTCGCCGCTCTCGGCAACGCCCTGCTCGGCGCGCTCGAGCGGCGCGACGGCGAAGCGCTCGCCCGGCTGCGCTCCGAGCAAGAGCTCGAGTTGCTCGCCTACGTAGCCGAAGTCCGGCGCGATCAGATCACCGAAGCA
Source organism: Nannocystaceae bacterium (assembly GCA_035904925.1). Classification (GTDB taxonomy): domain Bacteria; phylum Myxococcota_A; class Polyangia; order Nannocystales; family Nannocystaceae; genus Plesiocystis. The sequence continues at coordinate 170 of JAMHUH010000052.1, read as the reverse complement.
CGCCATGCCCTGACCTCGCTCGAGTCCGCCCGCGCGCTCGCCGAGGATCGCAAGCGCCACTATCAGCAGCTCATCGGTGAGGACCCCGCCAACGGGAAAGTCCTCAACAGCAACGAGAAGCAGCACTTCAACCTCGCTTCGCGCGCTGCCCGAATGCGGCGAGCTGCTGG
>JAMHUH010000051.1:0-14507 GCA_035904925.1 Nannocystaceae bacterium | reverse complement strand
CAGCGCGCGCGGACCCTCGCTCGCTTCGCGTTGCACGACGCTGGCGCGGACATCCCCACCTACGTGGCGATCTGCGAGGTCGCCCTGCAGCTCGAGGATCAGGCGCTGATGGATGGCTGTTCGGCTCGGCTGCGCGAGCTCGATGAGCAGAGCTGGGAGGCCCAGCTCTTCACCAGCTTCGCGGCGGCCTCTCGTGGCCAGGTCGACGAGGCCCGCGCCGCGCTCGAGCGAGCCCATGACGCGGGCCTCGACGACGCGCTCTACGAGGAGCTCGACGACTCGTTCGTGAAGATGGAGTCGCCCTTCGTCCGCTACGGCAGGATGGCCGGCTGGGCTCTGCTCGCATGGATCGGGTTGGCGGCCGCGTTGATCGTCGCAGGCGTCGCGCTCAGTCGCCTGACCTTGGCCGAGGCCAACCGCGCGCTGCATGATCCGGCGGCCTCGGCCCACGCCAAGGAGTCGCGCTTGCACCGAGCCTATGCGGCGATCTTGTGGCTCTGCTGCGGCTACTACTACGTGTCGGTGCCGCTGGTGTTGCTGAGCGTGGTCGCGCTCGGTGGCGCGATCGTCTTGGGTTTTCTCTACATCGGGCATGTCCCGATCAAGCTGCTCTTCTTGGTCGTGGTGCTCGTCGGCGGCACCGTCTTCGCGGTGCTCAAGTCGTTCTTCGCCCGGCCCAACGACGCCCCGCCGGGCGAGCCGCTCGACCTCGACGAGGCGCCCCTGCTGCGCCAGACCCTCGACGAGGTCGCGGCCAAGGTCGGCACCCGGCCCGTCGATGAGGTCTACCTCGAGGTCGGAGCCGACATCGCCGTATTCGAGCGCGGCGGGCTGCTGGCCAAGCTGCGCGGGCAGGGCCAGCGCTGCTTGCTGCTCGGCGTCGCGGTGCTCGAGGGCATGGACATGCAGGCGTTCAAGGCGATCCTCGCCCACGAATACGGGCACTTCTCCAACGAGGACACGGCCGGAGGCAACTTCGCGCTCGCGGTTCGACGCTCGATCGTCCACAGCGCCCAGGGCTTGGCCGAGCTCGGCGCGGCCGCCTGGTACAACCCCGCATGGTTGTTCCTCAACGGCTTCCACAAGCTCTTCTTGCGCATCTCGCAGGGCGCGTCGCGCCTCCAAGAGGTGTTGGCCGATCGCTGGGCGGCGCGCAGCTACGGCGCGAGCAGCTTCGAACGCGGGCTCCGGCATGCGATCGCGGTCGACCTGCAATTCGAGCGACACGCCAACGCAGCATTGCAAGAGGTGTTCGAAAGCAAGGGTCTGCTGCCCAACATCTATCGATACACCACCGCCGAGCCAGCGATCACCGCCTCCGAACTCGAGGCCAAGGTCGAAGAGGCGGTCGACGCCGAGCCCTCGCCCTACGCCAGCCACCCGCGCCCCGCCGATCGCTTTCGCTGGGCCCGAGCCATCGCCCCACGCGATCCCGACGAAGGCTCGAGCGAGCCGGCGTGGACGCTCTTTCCCGACCGCGCCAGCATCGAAGTGCGCTTGACCGACGAGCTTCGCTCGCGCGTGCACATGCAGACCGGCGTGCTGATCTTGGCCGAGCCTCGCGCGGAGCCGAAGCGACGCAAGCGGATGCCGGCCGCCGAGTAGCGGCGAGGTCGAGCGCCTGATCCGCTTGGATCAGCCAGCCTTGCGCACGCCCTTGCGGGCCCGGCTCGACTTCTTGCCACCGACCTGACGCGCGTGCTCGATCAACGCTCGCGCGTGCTCGCGCGCGCTGGTCGTGACCTTCTTGCCGCCGAGCATGCGGGCCAGCTCGTCGATCCGCTCTTCGTCGTCGAGCCGAACCACCTTGGTGACGGTGCGGCCCTCGACGATCGACTTGTGCACGCGGAAGTGGGCGTCGGCGAAGGCGGCGATCTGCGGGAGGTGGGTGATGCACAGGACCTGGTGATCGGCGGCGGCCCGACGCAGGCGCTGGCCGATCGCCTCGGCCACGGCCCCGCCGACGCCCGCGTCGACCTCGTCGAAGACATAGGTCGCGACCCGCTGCTCGGTCGAGAGCACGCTCTTGACCGCCAGCAGCACGCGCGAGAGCTCGCCGCCCGAGGCGACCCGGTTGAGCGGGGCGAGCGGTTCGCCGGGGTTGGCCGAGAAGCGGATCTCGGCCCGATCGCGGCCGCGCGGGCCGAGGCGCGGCTCGCCTTCGGCGTCGCTGCCTTCGCCCTCTTCGGCGGCGAGCGGGCGCAGCTCGACCTCGAGCCGGGCGCCTGGGATGTGCAGCGCGTCGAGCTCGAGCTCGATCGCTCGCGCGAGCCCGGCCGCGGCGGCGACCCGGGCGGCGTGGAGTCGATCGGCGCCCTCGCGGCAGCGGGTCCACGCGCGCCGCTCGTCTCGCTCGAGCGTGCCGAGCTGGCCCTCGGTCGAGTCGAGCTGCGCGAGCTCGGCCTGCATGATCTCGAGCCGCTCGGCCAGCTCGTCGACCTCGCCGCCGTGCTTGCGACGGAGTCGCTCGAGCTCGTGCAGGCGCTCTTCGAGCTGCTCGAGCTCGCCCGGTCCGAACTCGATCGCGTCGGCCAAGCGACCCGCCGCGGCCGAGGCCTCTTCGCAGGCGATCTTGGCCGCCTCGAGCTGCTCGACCACCTCGTCGAGCGCCCGGCTGCCGTGCGGCAGGCGGCGAGCACGATCGAGCAACATGCCCAGCCGCGCGGCCAAGGCGTCGTCGCTCTCGTAGAGCATCTGATGGGTCGCGCTCGCAAACTCGTGCAGCTTGCCGGCCTCGCGCAGCAACGCCAGTCGACCGCGCGCTTCGTCGTACTCGCCGACCTGCGGAGCGACCCGCTCGAGCTCGTCGATCTGAAAACGCAGGTAGTCGGCCCGCTGGAGTCGCTCGGCCTCGCGCGCACGGATGTCGCGGATTCGATCGGCGAGCTCGCGCCAGACTCGATAGCCCTCGGCGTAGTCGGCCAGCTCGGCGTCGAGCTCGGCGTAGGCGTCGAGCAGCTCGAGGTGATGGCCGACATGCGTCAGCGAGTGGTGCTCGTGCTGCGAGCAGATCTCGAGCAGCTCGCCGCCGACCTCGGCGAGCACCGCGAGCGTGCTCAAGTTCGACTGCAAGGCGATCCGCCCGCGACCGGATCGCTTGACCCGACGCTCGACGACCAAGGCTTCGTCTTCGAGCTCGAGCCCGTGCTCTTCGAAGAGCGGGCGAAGCCGCGCCCCCACTCGACCACGCACGGTGAATTGCGCCTCGACGCGAGCCGCTTCGGAGCCCTCGCGGACCAGCTCGGCGCGACCACGACCGCCGCGCAGCAAGGTCAGCGCGTCGACGATGATCGACTTGCCCGCGCCGGTCTCGCCTGTCAGCACGTTCATGCCGGGTTCGAACTCGAGGGCGACGTCGTCGAGCAGCGCCAGACCGCGGATGCGCAGGAAGTCGAGCACGGGCGCTTGCTACCACACCCGACGATCGCCGACAGCTCGTGCCCTTCGCTTGGTCTGGCAGGGATCAAGCGTGCCGCGACAAGCGATGTCTTTGGATCATGTGGCCGAATTCCCAAGCGATGAGGCGTTTCGGGCACTTCTACCGAGATCGGGCTCCAATCACTGCTTACAGGCTGACTGGAACTTTTCCGATATTGATGTTGCGGCATCGCGCTTCTGCGTGCTACTCAATCGAGGTCCACACGTGCCCCGAGGGGGCTCGAAGTGGGCCGCAACCGGAGCCCTGGACCTCCGGTCGAACGTGCAAGCCGAGTCGACCCATCCGGGGGTCGAGGACTCCGCGGACACGCATGGATCTCGTGATGCCTTCGTCATCGCCAGCCGTCCGCGCAAGGCCCTCGAGCGAGGTCATGCTCGACACCCTGCATGCGAAGCTCGGCCCGGCTCGCTGCCGACTCGCCGAGCGCGACTCGGTCACGATCTTGCTCGATCCCAACGCCGACCCCGCGCTGGTGCTCGGCTTCTTGGTCCAGCTCGCGGCGTCGAGCGTGCAGCTGCAAGAGCCCGCCGAGCAGTTCTTGGTCGCGGCCAGCCAGCGCTGCGAAGAGCTCGGCGAGCCGAGGATCGCCCGCTCGCTCTTGCGCCTCGCCGCGGACGCGATCGATCACTACCGCCACTTCGCCGACGACGCTCGGGTCTTGGCTTTGCGTTGGAACGCGACCGAGCGACCCGAGCTCGACTTGACCTGGCTGCTGACCCAGCCGAGCACCGAGGCGATGGGCCAAATCCATGCCCTGCATGGACAATTGATCACGAGCGATCAGGCCTGGGCCGAGCTGGCGCTCGTCTGCGAGATCGAGGCCCTGCTCGCGGCTGCGGCTCCGCTCTTCGTGCTGCACGCCGAGCGACTCCTGGGCTCGGACATCCGCGCAGGCCTGCGCAGCTTGGTCGGCTTGGCCATGGCGGGCGATCGCGGCCGAGCGCGGACCACGATGGCCGAGCTGCTGGCCGAGCACCCCGAGCGACTCTCGGCGATCGTCCACGCCAGCGAGCGCGCCCTCGACCTCTACGGCGAGTTCATCGACGAGTGCATGGTCGCCGCCATCAACCTCGCCAACTGGCGGCAGCTCGCCCACGGCTGACCCCGGAAGTGTTAGAAGTGCCCTCGTGAGCGCCGAGCTCGAGCTTCACAAGGCCTTCGCCCCCCGCGAGGGCGAGACGGTCGACGAGCTGATCGCGGCCGTCCTGCCCAAGCCGAGCCAGCGGCTGAAGCTCGAGGGCGAGGTCGCACGCGGCGGGATGGCCAGCATCCAAGTCGCGCTCGATCGCGGGTTGCAGCGCCGCGTCGCGCTCAAGCTGATGCACGTCGAGCATCAGCACTCGACCTTGGCCGTGCGCAGCTTCCTGCGCGAGGCCCAGATCACCGGCCAGCTCGATCACCCCAACATCGTCCCGGTCCACGAGGTCGGGCTCGAGGGCAACCAGCTCTTCTTCACGATGAAGCTGGTCGAGGGACGCACGCTCCACGAGCTGCTCGACGTGAGCCGAGCGACGCGCGAGCCGAGCGACGCGCCCGGGGTCAAGCTCGCGACTCCGCTCGAGCACGACGAGCTCCTGCGCCTGCTCGAGATCTTCACCAAGGTGCTCGACGCGATCGCCTTCGCCCACGCGCGCGGGGTCGTGCACTGCGACATCAAGCCCGAGAACGTCATGGTCGGCGACTTCGGCCAGGTCTACATGATGGATTGGGGCATCGCGCGGGTGATGCCGCCGCGGCCCGAAGATCCGCCGGACGCCTCGCTCCGCGGTCAGCCCGGCGCCCAGCGACGCGTCCGCGACATCCTCCCGCTCGCGACCCCGAACACCAACGTGGTCATGGGCACGCCCGCGTACATGAGCCCGGAGCAGGCCCGCGGCGACCAATCCAAGATCGACGCCCGCTCCGACATCTTCTCGCTCGGCGCGATGCTCTTCGAGATCCTGACTGGGCATCCGCCCTACCAGGGTCGCAACGCGGTTCAGATCCTGCTCCAAGCCGAGGACTGCAAGGTCAAGCTGCCGACCAACCTGCCGGTCCCGCGCGAGCTCCGACGCATCGTCGATCACGCGATGGAGGCGGCCCCCGACGCCCGCTACCAGCGGGTCGAGCAGCTCGAGGCCGACCTGCGCCAGTTCATGCGCGGCGGCGGCAACTTCCCGCGCCAAAACTTCCCGCGCGGCGCTTGGATCATCCGCGAGAACGAGATCGGCGACGCGGCCTACATCATGGTCAGCGGCCAGTGCGAGGTCGTGAAGAACATCGATGGCCGATGGGAGTCGCTGCGCAAGCTCGGCCCGGGCGAGGTCTTCGGCGAGACGGCGATCCTGGCCGCGAGCACTCGAACCGCCAGCATCGTCGCGCTGACCGACGTCACGACCATGGTCATCACCCGCGACGTGCTCGAGCGCGAGGTCAGCTCGATGAAGCCGTGGATGGGCGCGTTCATCAAGGCGATCGCCGAGCGCTTCCGCGAGAGCGAGGACAAGCGCCGGATCGCCTCGTCGCTGGTCATCGACCGCGATCCCGCGGGCATCGCCAACCAAGCCCTGATGCTGCTCAAGACCTGGGGCCGCTGGGACCGCGACGTCGGCTGGACCATGAGCCTGCGCCGGCTCTGCGGGGCCGTGAAGGCCAGCTTCGGCTTCGCGCCCGAAGAGGTGCTCGCGGCGCTCGGGCGCTACCGCCAGCTCGACCTCGACCTCGCCAACGACACGATCAGCCTGCGCGACGACAAAGGCCTGATGGCCGAGCTCGAGCGCAGCATTCGCTTTTGAGCCCTACAGGTTGCACTTGATCGAGATCTTCGGATCGAGATCGGGGAACGAGCCGTCCACGATCATCGATGGCTCCGCGATCTCGGCCCACTGGAGGCCGATCGGCGCGAGCGTCTCCCCATCGGCGCTCTCGAGCGGGATGCCACCGGGCGAGTAGTGGACGAAGAGCGCCTCGTCCAAGCCCGCGTAGCTGGCGTATTTGCAGACCGCGGGATCGAGCGGCGTCGCGAAGCGCAAGAACACGTCCGTGTCCTGCATGCCCGACGTGACCATGTCGACCTCGAAGAGGCTGTAGCTGGTCGCGTAGAAATTGGGATCCCAATAGTTCGTCTGATCCTTGCAATAGCCGTAGTAATCGCAGAACGAGTTGACCTTGGCATAGCTGATGCGAAAGTCGCTGGGGTCGATGCCGTCGACCGGACCGACCGGCTCGCTGAAGCGCAGCGCGACGAACTTGCCGGTCGCGTTGAGGCCCCCGAACACGAGTTCGAAGGGGATGTCGTTGGGGCCGGTGTCGGTCCCGGTGTCACCGTCGCCGGTCTCGCCGGTCCCGGTGTCTTCGCTGGTCCCGACTTCGTCGTCGAGCGAGCCCGGCTCGTTCGGCGTGCAGCCCAGCGTCACGATCGATATCCCGAGGGTGGCGGGTGCAGACCTCAGCCCAAGATGGTTGCTCATGATCCGAGCATCCCACGATCCCAGTGGTGCAAACCACCGCGGGATCAGAGCCGGCCGCCCGCGAGCCGGACCTCGCTCGCGATCGTCGATCGCTCGGGGAAGTGATTGTCGCGATGATCGACCCGCTCGTAGTCCAACCACCACACCAGGGTCGCCTCGCGGCCCTTCGCGTCGAGCTCGAGCCGAATCGTCGTCGGCGCACGGATCCGGTCGTCCCGCACGGGCTGCTGCGCGGCATGGTTGAGCCGACCATCGAGGTGGCGGCGAGGCTCGAAGTGGCGGCCGAGATAGCGGGTGGTCTCGGCCAGGGTCTGGCCCTCCGGCGTGACCAGCTCGGCGTGCAGCTCGAGTCGACGAAAGAGGTCGCCGGTCGGGAAGGCGTGGCCGACCGCGTTGGGCTCGAGCTCGACGACCAAGCCATCGCCCTCGCGCCGGGCGACGACGCGCAGGGCTCGACGGATGGCCGCGTCGTCGCGGGTCGAGCCGAAGCCATGATCGCGCTCGGGCATGTGACAGCCGGCGCACGAGCGATCGGCGAAGCTCGACGCCGCGTGCTCGACCATGGTCGTCTGCATCATCGTCCCGCGCGGACGCCAGGACCCGCGCGGAAACTCGAACTCGTGGCAGCGCCCGCAGGTGTCGGTCGCGAAGTCGGCCGTGCGGGTCAGCGCATGGGGGGCTTCGTGCGGGGCTTCGTGGGGGGATTCGTGCGGGGCTTCGTGCGGGGATTCGCTCGACTCGGCCGAGTCACTCGCGAGCAGGCGATCGCCGTCGACGTGACATTCGAAACACCCGACCCCGAGCGCCTCGGCTTCGGCTTCGGGCAGGCGCGCGAGCGCGGGCGCGTGGCAGTTGCGACAAAAGGGGGTCGGCTCGCGGGCGAAGGAGCGCTGAAAGTCGACGTTGGTGAACGCGGCGTGGTGACGCGAGCTCGCCCACTGCGTGGCGACCTCGTCGTGACACTCGACGCACTCGGCCTCGCTGGGGATCCAGGTCTCGCGCGTATCGAGGGCGTCGCGGCGAGCGAGCGGCTTGCGAGTGTCGGTCACGGACCCAGGACAGCCGAGCGACGCCAAGCCGAGCGCGAACGAGAGCGCGAGCACGATCGACATCCGGCGCGAGTTCATGACGCGTGCGATGGCCCCTTGCTCGCGAAGAACTGCAGCTCGTCGGGTCGGATCGCACCCTTCAAGCCGCGACCCTTCAAGCCGCGACCCGACCGATCCGCTCGAGGTAATCGCGGGCCAGCTGCTGGTTGGCGATCTGCGAGGGGTGAAAGCCGGGCGCGAGGTAGGTGAGGAACGCGGAGGCCATCTTCTGACCGCCGACCTGCCGGGTCGCGAACGCCGTCCGACCCTCGCGGGCGAGTCGAGCGAGATCGAGCTCGGGCTCCTGGCGCAGCAGCGTCAGGCTGGCGTAGGTCCAGAACCCGACCAGCAGGGCGGTCGCGGCGACGAGGCCGGCGATCCGCAAGCCATAGTCGTCGTCGACCGTCGCGAGCACGTCGAAGGCCACGTCCTTGTGCTCGATCTCTTCGCAGGCGTGCCAGAGCAGCAGCTCGGCGACCGGCTTGGCGGCGTGGGTCGCCAAGAAGTCCGAGCGCAGCGCGTGCTCGGCAAAGACCGCCGTGAAGTGCTCGAGCGCGACCGTGATCGAGAGCCGCAGCTTGTGGGGCACCTGCGGCTCGAGCCACGCGTAGCCGATCTTCTGGTAGCTCTCGAGGAAGGTGTCGATGTCGAGCCCCTGCTCGCGCAAGATCGCGAAGAAGCGCTCGTGCTCCTTGGCGTGCTGGCCTTCTTGGCCGTAGAAGCGACGGACTCGCTCGCGCAACTCGGGGTCTTCGATCTGATCGAGGTAGTGGTGAACCGAGCGGACGAAGAAGCGCTCGCCCGCGGGAAAGACCAAGTTGAGGCCGTTGGCGAGGTGCGTGCCCAAGATGCTCCCGCCCAACCAGTGGCGGGGGATCGGTGGATCGGAGCCGGCGAAGTCGAAGGCCATCTTGCGAATGATCGGCAAGGGCGACGACTCGGGCTCGCTCGGCCGCTCTCGGCCACGCAGACGATCGAGGAGACGACGGGGATCGAGGGCGAGCTTCATGGCGGTGTTCCCGGTGGCTCTACGAGCCCGTACAGAGCTTGCTAGCAAGAAACTGAATTGAATTCAATTCAACAGCGCACTACGCTCGACCCACTTGGCCTCCCTGCCTGCACGGCTGCTCGCGCGCGCGCGGCTCGACGTCGACGAGCGTCGCGCTCGACTCCTCGCGCTCGGGCTCGAGCTCTTCAGTCGACGCGGCTACGAGACCATCTCGATCGACGACATCGCCCAGCGAGCGGGCATGTCTCGCAGCCTGCTCTACCACTACTTTCGCAACAAGCGGGGCTTCTACGTCGAGACCATCCGCTTCGCCGCCGAGCAATTGCGCGAGCGGATCACCCCCGATCTCGAGCTGCCTGCGCGGGCTCGACTCGAACGGGGCTTGGCCGCCTACTTCGACTACGTCAGCGAATACGCCGACGCCTACGCGACCTTGCTGCGTGGCGGCGGAGCGGGTGACGACGACGAGGTCCGGGCGATCGTCGAGGCCGCGCGCGCGGGCATCATCGCCGACATGGTCGAGGGCATCGGCTTGCGATCCGACCCCGCGCTGGTCCGGGTGACGCTGCGCGGCTGGCTGGGCATGGTCGAGTTCAGCGCGGTCGAGTGGCTGGCCCAGCGCAAGGCCGTCTCGCGCGAGCAGCTGATCGCCGTGCTGATGGCCGCTTGCGAAGCCGCGCTCGCCGTCGCGCTCGACGAGCCTGGTCGAGTGTTCGAGTGATCGAACCAGCGACGCATTGATTGTCGCGGGTGTCCCAGGCATCGGTCGTTGGATCAGATCTGTTGCGACTTCGCCACAGCGAGCCTCGAACTGGCCTCGAGGTGGGCAGGTGTCGAGCCTGTCGCGCCGTTCCCTTTCGCGACCGCTTGCGTGACACTCGCGAGCGCCCGTGACCCCCGCAGACGACACCGAGACTCGCTTCGGGCCTGCGCCGAGCGGCGTCAGCGAGCTCGAGCCGCTGCCCTTCGGCAGCTCGCAGCTGCACGTGCGCGACGACTCGGGCGCGCCCGTTCGGGTCGATCGCTTCGCCTTGCTCGAGCCGATCGGCGTGGGCGGCATGGGCGAGCTCTACTCTGCCTACGACGCCAAGCTCGACCGCAAGATCGCGCTGAAGTTGGTTCGGCCCGGCCGCGGCGGCGACAAGGCCGACTCTCGACTCCTGCGCGAGGCTCAAGCGCTGGCCAAGATCTCGCACCCCAACGTGGTCCCGGTGTTCGAGGTCGGCGTCGCCAGTGACCGCGTGTTCGTGGCCATGGAGTACGTGCGGGGTCGGACCTTGAGCGCGTGGCTCGTGGACGCCCGGCCCTTGCCCGAGCCCCAGCGCGTGCGCGAGCTCTTGGCCCACTTTGGCGACGCGGCGCGCGGGCTCGCGGCGGTCCATGACGCCGGCCTCGCCCACCGCGACTTCAAGCCCGACAACGTGCTGGTCGGCATCGACGGTCGGGTCCGGATCGTCGACTTCGGGCTCGCTCGCACCACCACCGACAGCGTCGAGGTCGAGGTCGAGAAGATCGGCGAGGCCAGCCTCGCGACCCCCGTCGACCTGGCCAAGGTCGCGGTCATCGACGACGACGATCTGATCACGCCGGACCTCGGGATCGGGACGCTGACCAACACCGGGACCTTGCTCGGCACGCCCCGCTACATGGCGCCCGAGCAGTGGCAGACCCAGCGCGGCGACAGCCGCAGCGATCAGTTCAGCTTCTGCGTCGCGCTCTATCAAGCGCTCTACGGCAAGTGGCCCTTCGAAGCCACGACGATGGTCGAGCTCAGCCTCGCCGTGCTCGGCGGCAGCCCGCGCGAGCCACCGCGCAAGCCCGAGGTCCCGGCGCGACTCCACGCGGCGCTGCTGCGTGGCCTGGCCAAGAAGGCCGACGATCGCTGGCCGGACATGAGCGAGCTGATCGAGGCGATCGACGCCGCGCTCGCGCCCCCGCGCCGTCGCCTCGCCTCCTCGCTGGCGGCCGCTTCGATGCTGGTGCTGCTGGCCGGGCTCGGGTTCTCGCTCACGCGCGAGACCCCGCGCCCAGTCAACGTCGAGAGCCCGATCGCCCGACTCGAGCGCGAGACCGCGGCCGAGCAGCGGCGAGTCCAGATCGCCGAGGAGATCCGCGAGCTCGACGCGAAGCTCGAGTTCGACGAGGCCGACCAAGTGTTCGAGGCCTTCGCCGGGCTCACCCGCTTCGCCCACACCCGGGCGCTCGCGCGAGCCTGGCTCGACCAGGCCGCGCGCTTGCGTGAACGCGGTCTGCTCGAGCGGCAGCTCGGCGCGCTCGGTGAGGCGCTGCTGGCCAGCTCGAGCGAGACCGAAGCCCGGGCCGCGCTGATCGAGCTCGCCCGCGCCGACGCCCGCGACCACCGCTACGAACAGCTCGGCGCGACCTTGCTGCTGCTCGACGCCGAGGCCGATGACGCCGAGCTGATCTCGCTGCGGCTCCGCGAGGCCGCCCACCGGCGCGACCTCCAAGCCGCGCTCGCGGCCCTCGATCGACCCGGCGCCGCGCCCCTCGATCGCCAGCTCGGCCCGCTGCTGCGCCAGCTCGATCAGGTCTCGGCCACGGATCTCGTCGCGCCGACGATCGACCCGCGCCGCAGCTCGATCGTCGAGCTCGCCAACCTCGACCTCGACGGCGATCAGCACGGCGACCTGGTCTTCGTGCCCCGCGAAGGAGCCGCGCGCGTGCTGGCCTCGCGGCCGAACTTGCCGGCCTTGCAGGAGTTCGAGTTCGCGCTCGATGGCGATCGGATCGAATTCTTCGACCCGATCGCCATGGCGCGAGCTCCTGGTGCGCCCGCTTGGGTCTCGGCCGCGAGTCGCAGCGGGCCCGAGATCTTCGAACTCGAGCTCGCGGAGGGGCGAGTCGAGGCCCGCCCGATCTTCGCCATCACGGGCGGCAAGTGGGCGGCCGGCGACCTCTTCGAAGGCCCCGACTGGGCCGGCTGGGAGGGCTATGGCGCGCAGCTGACCGAGCGCCGACTGATCGGGCTGCATCGCAGCCGCGCGGGGACCGAGCCCTTCACGCCCACGCCCTCGCTCGATGCTCTCGACTCGCACGTCGCGGCGCTGACGATCACCGATCTCGACGGTGATGGCCGCGAGGAGCTGATCGTCGGCGTCGATGGCTGGTGGGCCTACGACGTCCGCGTGCTGAGCCCGAGCGCCGAGCCTGGCCACTTCGATCTCGCCGCGCGACGCAAGCTCGGCGGGCAAGCGGGCATGGTCAGCTTCGCCGCGCCGCGTGGGCAAGAACGTCGACGCGAAGGCGAGCAGTGGCTCGCGATCAGCGTGCCCGAGAGCGCCCCGAGCCCGCGGGTGTTTCCGAGCGAGTCGCCCGCAGGCGCGGCCCCAGGCCTCTACTTGCTCGCGTGGCCGGGCCCCGGTCAGCCCTTCGAACTGGTCGATCACGTCGGGCTGCCCAGCAACTATCGACCCGTCGCCGGCGACCTCGACGGCGACGCGCAGCCCGAGCTGATCGTGCAGCTCGACTCGGCGATCGTGGTGCTGCGGCCGAGCGCGCTGCACGACGCCGCGATCTGGTTGGATGGACTCGCCTACCACGCGATCGCCGATCTCGATCACGACGGCGACGACGAGCTGATTGTCAGCGAGATCGAGAGCGGCCGGATCATGGTGCTCGGATCGGGCACCGAGCATCTGCCGGTGATCGAGCGCCACGCCGAGCCGCGAGTCGAGCCGCCGAGCGGGCTCGCAGACGATCTGCGCGAGCCCTGGATCCGGGCCGAGACCCTGGCCAGCGTCGGGCTCTACGAGGGTGCTAGCTCGGCCTTCGCAGACCTGGCTCGGCTCGCCGGCCCCCACGAAGCCGCGAGCGCGCTGGGTCGAGCCGCGTCCTTGCTCGAGCGCAACGGTGCCCGACTCCGAGCGGCGCGGCTCTACGAACAAGCGGGTGACCAAGACTCGCTCGAGCGCGCGCTCGAGCTGCTCGCCAGCACCCACGAATTCGGCGCGGCGGCCTCGATCGCCGATCGCTTGCTGGCGCTGCCCGAGCTCGACGAGGCCACGCGAACGCGCTGGCGTCCTCGGGCCGCGGCCCTGCATCGCCGCGCCGAGCCCGAGTCCGAGCTCGTCTTCGACCTTGGCAAGCCGCTCGACGCCGGCTGGCGGATCGACCAACCCGGGCTCCTGCGCAGCGAGTCACGCGGGCTCCGGATCGACAGCCTTGGCTCGAGCGCGCCCACCTTGATGCGCCACGCCTTCGTCTGGGCTGGCGACCGGCTCGAGCTCGAGCTCGAGCTCGAGCTCGAGCGGCTCGAGTGGGGCTCGACGCTGCGCTTCGAACTGGTCCCGGTCGACGACGAGGGCGGCGCGAGCGGGCCGGCGCTGGCCGAACTGCAGGTCGGCTCGGTCGGCGGCGGCGGTCACTTCGTGCTCGACCGGACCAGGGGCACCAAGCTCGAGCCCGACTCGGTCAACCCTTCGCCGCGCATGCGCAGCGCGACGCCGCCCGAGGGCGAGACCCACCTGCACATGCGCGTGGACGTGACCGACGACTCGCCGACCAGCTGGACTTCGGTCACCACCAGCGGCGAAGGCCGAGCCTCGACCTCGCTCGCCTACCAGCGGCCGATCGTGCCCGCGTCGCGTCGCCCGGGTCGCTACGAGCTGCGGATCTCGACCGGCGTCGAGCCGTGGATGCGCGGCGTGATCCGGCTCGAGCGCCTCCGACTCGTCGGTGCGAGCGACGATCCCGATGCCACAGCCGCGACCCGGCGCGAGCAAGTCCTGCTCGCGCTCGCCAACGCCGACAACCAGCGCGCGCTCGAGCTGCTCGAGGGCGACGAGCTGCACGAGCTCGAGCCGCGCGACGCGGCCTGGCTGCGAACCCTCGCGCTCGAGCAGCTCGGTCAATGGCGCGAGGCGCTGCCCTCGATCACGCGGGCGCTCGGTGGCTGCGAGGACCCCGAGGCCTTGGCCCGCTTCGGCTACGCCATGCTGCTGCTGCCCGATCGCTTCGGCCCGACCCTGCGCGAGTTCTGCCCGCCCGACCGCTTCGTCGTCGACACCTGGATCGTGGCTTGGAGCGCGCTCTTCCACCACCCCGATCTCGCCGACGTGCATCGCACGATGACCACCCAGTTGGTCGATCTCGATCGCTATGAACCCCGCGACTTCGACCAAGCCCGAGCCTGCGCCGACCTGCTGACGGCCCGGGCGCGCGGCTGGTACATGCAGAACCTCGGCTCGGCGGCGGACTCGGACATTCGCCGCGCGATCGAGGTGGTCAACGCCTTCATGAACCGACCGACGCTCACGCTCGAACAGAGCAACGAGCTGCGGCGGCTCGGCGCGCTCGCCCACGTGCGGCTGGCTGCCGTCTTGGTCACCCGCGACCAGCTCGACGACGCGCAGCTCGAGCTCGGCGCCGCGCTGGCCCTCGACCTCGCGCCCGAGATCATCGCCGACGTGATCGTGGCCCGCTCCGTGTTCGCGCCGCTGCGAAGCTCGCCCGCCTGGGCGCGGGTTCTCGCCGTCCAGGCCGGGCTCGAGTGACGACTCGCC
>JAMHUH010000050.1:0-2157 GCA_035904925.1 Nannocystaceae bacterium | reverse complement strand
TCACGCTCTGCGCCACGTTGATGCTCTCCGCCTGCGGTGGCGACAAGCCGGCCGACGCCAAGAAGGCCGACGACAAGAAGACCGACGACAAGAAGGCCGACGCCGCCAAGGAAGCCGAGGTCGCCAAGCAAGCCGAGGTCGCCCCCGCGCCTGCGGTCGCCAAGATCGACATGAAGGCGCTGAAGGTCGAAGCCGAGGGTTGGGAGGGCGAATTCAACGAGGCGCTCGAGACCTGGACCTTCGAGAAGTACACGCCCAACGCCGCGGGCGACAACGATCCCAACCGCTTCTACATCGACTTCATGGACCCGGACCGCAGCGTCGATCTCGAAGAGAACGCCAAGAAGCTGCAAGAAGACCAAAACTTCCAGGACTTCGGCTATCTCTACACGGCGATCGAGGCCAAGGAGAAGCTCGACAATGGCTGGCTGATCACCGGGACCATGAAGGACATGAACGACGAAGAGGACAAGGGCGAGCCCAGCTTCGTGCTCTACCGCGCCGACAAGGGCATCTACTGCCGCAGCGGGACCTTCGTCGACGCCAAGTGGCGGACCGAGGCGATCGAAGCCTGCAAGAAGCTCTGAGTCTGCGAGCGCCCCTCGGCGAAGGGTCTGGCTCAGGGGGTCGGCCGGACGTCGAGGGCGAGCAGCTTCACCAGCGCGTCGAGCTCGACCGGCTTGGTCAGGTGATGATCGAAGTCCGTGGCCGTCGTCCGATCGCTGTCCGCGTTCGAGTCCCAGCCGGTCAGCGCGATCAGCAACACGGCGACGCCGAGCTGCTCGCGAATCCGACGCGCGACTTGGTGGCCGCTCAACTTCGGCAGATTGATGTCCAGGACGACAGCGTCGGGCGTGAAAATGCCCGCGAGCTCGACCGCCTCTTGCCCGTCATAGGCGGTCGCGACCGCGTGTCCTTCCAGCTCCAGCAGCATGGCCAGACAGTCGGCGGCATCGCGGCTGTCGTCCACGACCAGGACACGACGCGCGGCTCGAGCTTCGGCGGTCACGAAGCACCAACGATTGGGTCGGCCACTCGGGGAAGGCCGAGCGTGAACACGCAGCCCGTGCCGGGCACGTCGCGAACGCTCAGGTCGCCGCCGATCGCCCCGGCGCCCCGCAGACAGATCGAGAGCCCCAGGCCGAGCCCGCTGCGGTCCTTGCTGCGCTGCTCGAAGGGACGGAAGAGCTCCTCGGCCTTGCCCGGAGGCAGGCCGCCACACTCGTCCGCCACGTCGATCTCGACCCGGTCCGCGGTCACGCGCGTCCGGACCGTGACGTGGCCATTCGCATGCGTGAACTTGCACGCGTTCTGCACGAGGTTGGTCAGGATCGACGTGAGGATCTGGTACTCGGCCTGCACGCTCACCTCGGGGTCGACGGGCTCGAGCGAGAATCCGACACCTCGATTCGCGGCCGGAGTCATCGCCGCGATCTCGATCTCCTCGAGGATTGCGGCCAGCCGAATGCGCTCGGATCGAGGTGGTCCCGCTTCGAGGCGAACCTCGGCGAGCGTTCGAGTCACGAGGTCGCGCATGCCCGTGAGGCTCCGACCGAGGATGGCGCCGGTGCTCCCGGACGGGCCGACGCTGCCCGTGCGCAGGGCCTCGTAGGCCAGCGTCGCGCTGTTGAGAAAGTTTCGCAGCTCGTGCGCGAGCATGCCGAGGTGCTCGACGCCGTGGTCGACGATCTTCTGCTCGCTCTGACGCGAGTACTGGCTGACCGCCTCGGCGATTGCGATGTCGAGGTCGCGCTCGCGCCGAGCACGGCCTCCGCTTCGGTCCTGTCGATGCCCTCGCGCAGACGAGCGCTCAGCTGGTCGAGGAAGAGCGGCACGCCGTCTTCGAGCTCGCGCGCGGTCGCGCGAGGTGCCGTCCGTCTCGCAACCTTCTCGCGCGTCCGCGCGAGAATCAGCGCTCGTTGACTCGAGATGAACTGATCCAGCATCGCGGTACCATCGCACGCAGTCGAGCGCTGGACCCGAGCAACTCTTGCGCGGGCCCTTGGGTCACGCGAGCAGCCCACGGGCCGCAACCAGCGGGCACGGCGGAACGCCCGCCCAAAGCCAATCAATCGGACGCCTCTGGAACGAGCCAGCGAAACGAGTGCTCGAGGAAGGCTCGACCCTCGCTCGCCACCCAAGCGCCGTGGGCCATGA
>JAMHUH010000049.1:0-4916 GCA_035904925.1 Nannocystaceae bacterium | reverse complement strand
GTTGCTCGCGCGCGTCACTCGACCCTCCGCGCCCAACGCTGCTCAGCCTGCCGTCGACTTCGCCGAAGAGCTCGCCGACGCCAAGGCCCACGCGCTGGTTCGGGCCTGGCTCGCATCGAATTTCGGCGCCGATCTACCCGAGCCCGAGCCGATCGGATGGTGCTAACCCGCGCTCGACGAGGCCCTCGAGGGTCACCCGCTGGTCGGCTTCACCGGCAGTGAATTCGACCTGTGGTGGACTGCGTCCGTCCGCCATCCGAGCTCGCTCGAGATCGGCCCAGGCGTCGACGAAGCCGCGTTTTGGACCTGGCTCGACCAAACGATCAGCGATCGCGAGCTCGCCGACTTGCGCCGACCTGCGGAGCACATCCGCGTTCGTCTGCTCACCGAGGCCGACGCCCGCCTCGTCGAGCATCCGCTGCTGCTGGTCGGCGACGTCGACTGGCTCAGCGCCGAGGAATTCGCTCACCTCCATCGCGGTGGTGGACTCGAGGCCGAGCTCGCCGAGCTGCTCCCACTGCAACCCGCCGTGACCGAGCAAGAGGTCCAGGCGGTCAAGCTGGGCCTGGTTCGACGCGCGCTCGCAGGGGACCTCGCGCAAGATGATCGCCGCGCGGCCGCGGTTCGTTGCTCGGCTCTCGCCAAGTATGATCCGGATGCTGCGCTGGCGATGATCGAGCGGCTCGCGATCGAGACCTCGGACGAGGATGATCGCAAGGGGATCACGTGGGCGCTCGCGTATGCGCTGGATCGGCTGCGGGGGGTGGCGCAGTGCGAGGCGTTGATCGAGCGCTGGCGTGTCGCGGAGGGTGGGTTGCGGGCGGAGGTGCTCGTCGAGCTCGCGACGCTCTCGCGCTGAGGCTCGGCCTGGCACGTGATACAAGAGGTCGACGACAGCAGGTGAAGGCGTGAACGACAAGCACTCCTCGAACACACAGACGCTCGCGTACACGAACCGCAAGGGCGCAACCTACTATCTCCACGAGGGGCGCACGAAGTCGGGCAAGCCCCGTTACTTCTTCGCACGGTCGATTGGAGAGGGCTCGCTCGGCGAATTGCCGACTGGCTACGAGGTGACGGAGACCATGAACGGCGTCGTGTCCGTCCGCCGACACCGTGAAGACGAGTTTGCCATACCGGACCATGATCTCGCGCTGGTCCGAGGCGAGCTGGAGCGACATGCCCACTTGCGCCACTACGCCGCGATCGCCGACCGCGGCGCGATCGTGATCCACCAACCAGATGTCTCCCTCGCCGACCTCCGGAACACTGCGCGCCATTGCCTGACACGGGGTCAGGCGGAGACCTTTGTGGCGGACGCGATCCGGCGGGCGCACTTCAGTCCCGTGCTCCGCCTCGTGTACGACGATTCGACCTACGTCGTCCAGCGCATGACCTACCGCGGCGCTGGAGGTTGGTCCTACCCCTTGAGCTCGGGACCGCTGGACGAGCTCGTGCGCGAGTTCGTGCACAAGCTCGGGACCGATGACTTCTTCGATTTGATGTGACCGCGAACAGGACGGACGCCGAGCCCTCAACGCAGCGCGGCGGTCATCGCCGTGGTGACGCGGCTCGAGATCGTCGCCCGGATCGCCTCGAGCCCGCTCGCCAAGCTCTCGTCGGGGGCGTTCTCGTCGTGCCATTGCAGGATGTGCTGGAGGTGTCCCGGGCTCAGGTGGGTCTGGCGGACGCTCTCGATCAACGCCTTCACTTCGGCGCTCGGGACCACGCGATTGGCCCGGATCATGTCGCGCAGATCGGTGAAATAGTCCTTGAGCGGCTTGGTCGTCGCGAGTCCGCGGTCGTAGTGACCCACGAGGTTGTTGATCTCCCGCACGTAGAAGGTGGTCTCGCGCTGCTGCACGTCGGGCGCGGCTTGGCCCGCGGCGAGCGCGACCACGGCGCCCGCACGGCGGGCTCGAAATTCCATGTAGGCGTTGGGTTCGGGCCAATAGACGGCCGCCGGGAACATCGCCGCGTAACGTTCGCGGACGTCGTGTTCGGCGTCGTTGATCAGCTCGAGGCAATCGTGCAACTTGCGATTCCAGGTCGCCCCATGCGCTGCGAATCCGCCCGCGGCCGGGGCGACGCCTCCGGCCGCGTCCCAGAACCCCGCGCCCTTGGCCGCCGTATCCCAATTGTAGCCGCCACTGACGATGTCGGCGCCGCGCTTGGCGAAGTCGGGCACGACATCTTGGCCGCCGACCTGCCGCTCGTCATATTGCACTCGACCGATGTCTTCGAGTATTTTCTGCATGGCGAGGGGCAAGCCCGAAAGCGGATTGGCGAGCAGCGGATCGTTGGTCACGTCGGCGTCCAAGCTGCGCATGATCGGGTCCCCGACATCGGCGCCGCGCATTCGAGCCAACATCCAATCCGTGCCAGGGTGCAAGGTGACCTGAGCGCGCATTTCGAGGAAGGGGAAGGTGTAGCCGCCACCGCCCCCGGTCGGTGCCCAGATCGCAGGATAACAGCCGGCCTGCACGTTGGCGTTCTCGGCGTGCAGGGCGACCGCCCCCGCGGCAGCCACGAGCGGAGCGTAGCCGCCAAAGTTACGATTCGCGCGCAGCCGATCGACGTTGACGTCGGCAGGGGCTGCGCGCGTATTGAGTGCGATCATGATGCCGCGATTGTCTCCGGCGCTGGCATTCGCGGCGATCGCATCGACCTTGGCGATCGCGGCGGCCTGGGCGTGGGCGACGTTGGCGTTGCCCTCCATGACCTCGATGATGACCGGCCTTTCACCATTGTTGGCAGCATCGACAGGCTGCTCGTCCGACATTTGTGCCGCGCCGACCAACACATGATTCGTCTGAACATTGGCGCCGACCGCAGTCACGCGTTGAACCACGGGGGCCGAGCCCGCTTGCGATTCGCTCGCCCGACCTTCGCTCGTCCGCGGCGCCGCGAAGCTCGGGCTCTGCAGCGCCCGCGTACCCATCACGTCCGCCTCGCGCTCGAGCCCGGCGTCGTCGTTCAACGCCGTCCCTGCCAGGCTGCCGGTCGAGCTCACCTTGCCCTGCGCCTGTTGAACCACGTGCCAGGCCTCGTGCGGCAGGTGCCGCTCTTGCCCGGGGCCGATGTGAATCTCGCTGCCTCGCGCGTAGGCCAACGCGTTGAGCCGCGCCGGCTCGGGCGAGTCGTGGTGGACCTTCACGTGGGTCATGCTCAGCCCGGACAGCGCCTCGATGCCGGCGCCGAGCCGCGCGGGCAAGCTGCCGATCCAGGGGTTGGAGCGCTGGGTCGCCATCCGCTCGCTGCTGGCGATCCGATCGTGGAGTCGACGTTGAGCGATCGCCTCGGGTCGCGCATCGACCATGACGGCGCCGCCCCTGACTCGGCTGGGCGGGTTCGAGCGAGTGGTTCGTTGCTCGCCGCTCGGGTCGAAGTGGCCGCGGGACTTGACCATCGCCGCCAGCGTACACCCGCTGCGCTTCGACCGGTGATGGACCCTTCGCATCTCGACATGCTCCCCGGCTGGCAGACCAGGTTCGGGCCCGACCACGAGGGTTCGAAACACCCCTTCGGTGGAGGACTCGATCTGACGTCCGACAATTCCTACGCCAGCCTCGTGAACGTCTCGGCGGCGATCGGCGGCGTCCGAGTCACGCCCGGCAGCCTCGAGGACAGCGTGCTGTAGCGCAAGCTGACCAACGATTCGGCGACCCGGTAGATCGGTGGATCCTTCGGGCGGCCGCGTCTCGTTCATTTCGACGAATGGTTCACCCTGTCCCGCCAGTAGCCCGGCTCCCTACTTTGGTGCATGAATGCGATGATCGTGGCTACCCCATCGATCGTGCCGACGAGAATCGAATAGCCGAACCTCGAGATCGGATACGAGCGGAGCCCATGCTCGGGCGCGACTCCCTCGACCCTCGACCCACTGGTGGGAAACGCGAGGATCAGCTCGAGCTTTCGATCGAAGGCCTCCAACAACAGGCGCCCATAGCCGCTCCGCTCACCTTCCAGATACTCTGCTGCTGCGTCGAGCTCGCGCAGGGCCTCATCGAGGATCGCCAGCACGCCGCTCGCTCAGCCGTATTTGTGTTGGAGCCGTCGCAGCGCGCCGCGGGCGTCGGGGTGAATCACCGCTTCACCTCGCTCGATGGCCTCGAACCTTCGGGTGAGCTCGGCCTGCCATGCAGGGCTCACGTCGACCGGGCTCAAGCTCCGAGCGAGCTCGTCGATCAGCTGCTCCCGCTCGCCCTTGGAGAGCTCGAGCGCTTGCTCGTAGACCCGCTGAGCGGCGTTAGTCACGACGGCGAGTCTACCACCAACCCAAACACTGCGCGCGGCAGGGTTCGAACCTGCGACCTTTGGCTTCGGAGGCCAACGCTCTATCCAGCTGAGCTACGCGCGCGGAGTCGCTGCTTGTAACCGAGGCCCCATCGCCACGCAAGACCGGATCCACGCCCGCTGGGGCCCCGAACGCAGCCCAACTCACGCACCGCGAAACCCCGCTGCGACCCCTCGGGTCGGGGTCTGTGTCAGCGCTGGCGAGCCGCCGGTGTGAGCAGGCCGTGGGGCAATGTCTCACGACACCTCGCTTGGTCTTTTCAGCGAGGGCTTTGGCGCCTCAGCTTGCAGTACGGCGAGTACAGCGGCGCTTCGGCTTCGCGCCCTCGCCGAAATTCCCGGCGCGAGGAGCCGCGAGACATTGCCCCACGGCCTGCTAGGATCGACCTCGATGAGCGCGATGTTCGCCCGACTGCCCGCACGCGTGATGCTGCCCCTCGTTGCGATGCTGACCGCCATCGCGTCCGCGGGTCTGCCGGACCTCGACACGATCCGCGAGTGGATCCGCCGCATCCAACAGTTCCTCGCGATCGGAGGCATCGCGCTGGCGCTCGGGTTCAGCCTGATCTTCATCGTCGCGTGGGTGCTCTCGCACCTGCGCAAGCCCAAGGCCGAGGACG
>JAMHUH010000048.1:0-1586 GCA_035904925.1 Nannocystaceae bacterium | reverse complement strand
GCCTGCGACGCAAACACCCGCGAGTGCCCGCTGCCCGATCAGACCAACCTGCCGGCCTTCCTCGATCCGACCATCGAGAGCTATCAGTTCTGCGTCTGCAACGAGGGCCGGATCGACGAGGGTCGACTCCAGGGCGTCTCGCTCTTCGCCGAGGACCAAGACGAGTTCGACGGCGAGCCGACCGACTCGCTCTACGCGGCGCTGCTGCTCGACTGGAACCCGACCCTCGGCGTGCCAGCCTTCGACTACGTCGCCTATCGCGGCTACGTCGACCCCGGCGTCGAGCTGGCCAAGTACTACAACTCCTACGAGACCCCGATCAAGCGCCCGCGCCCCTACGTCCGCTCGATCGACATGATCGACGACAGCGGCCGCTTCGATCTGTGCAACGGCGCCGGCAAGTCGCTGAGCCAAGGCTTCCACACGCTCACGCTGATCGTCACCGATCAACAGTGGTTCCAGACCGCGGGTGGCTTCAGCGAGACCGGCGATCCGACCAGCGGCCCCGAGCCGATGCCGGTCACGCTCGAGGGCGTGCCCAACATCGCCGAGGGCGCGACCTACGACATCGAGACCTACGTGTTCAATTGCTTCGAGGAGGGCGAGGAGGACTGCAAGTGCGCCGACATCGAGACGCCTTGAACCTGCTCGGCGCGCTCGCGCTGCTCGGCCTCCTTGGCCTTGGCATGGGTTGCAGCACGATCGCCAACGAGCCGCCGCCCGAGTGCGAGATCGATCAAGACTGCGGCGAGAACCTGATCTGCTCGATCGCCCAGGGCAACATCTGCGTGTCCGAGGTCCAGCCGCCGCTCGCCAACCTCGGCTTCGACATCCGCGAAGGCAGCGACTTTCGCATCGAGCTGCGCGGCTGCGATCCCGAGGTCAGCCTCGAGCCCGGCGGCAACGAGCTGCGGATCCGCTCGCGCACGCGGGTCGCCCGAGACTTCAGCTTCTCGGTCAGCGCGACGCGAGAGGTCGAGAGCTGCGCCGAGTGTGAGCTCGGCTTGATCTGCGACAGCCAGGCGCTGACCTGCACCGGCCCGGCCGAGGCCCAGCTCGACTTCAGCCAAAATTCCCGCTTCGGCCTCCAGCCCCTGGCCAGCCCGATCGAGAGCTACACGATCCCGGTCGACCCGCCCTTGCCCGAGGGCGAGCTCCCGCCGCCCGTCGACATGGTCTGGCCCAAGTACGACAGCGACGAGAACTCGGCCCATTGGGCGACGCAGCTCGACGTCGCGATGCTCGAGGCCGGCACGACCCGAGGCACGATCCGGCGGGTCGTCGCCGACGCGGTCGAGGGCAGCTTCGAACTGGTCAACACCCAACGCTGTCAGCGTGCGCTCTTCGGCGACGAAGGGGCCGTGCGGATCTTCCAGGCGGGTCCGCTGGTCGACGCCAACCTCGAGTTCCTCTACGACGAGCCGATCGCCGCGCCCGCGTCGGTCATCGGTCCGGCGCAAGCGTGCTCGGACTCGCTGGTCTGCCCGCCCGGCTGGGCTTGCAGCGACGCGGACACCTGCGCGCTCGATCTGAGCGGGGTCTCGGCCGGCACGACCACCAGCGTCGCGGATCCGCTCGGCGGCTTC
>JAMHUH010000047.1:0-6566 GCA_035904925.1 Nannocystaceae bacterium | reverse complement strand
GGCCTGCGGCTGGCAGGGGATCACGCGGCTCGGTCGAGTCCGGCTGGCGCTCTTCGTGTTGACCATGGTCTTCGTGCTCGGGCTCTTCGTGGCCGCGCTGCTCGGCGCGACCTCGATCGACCAGGCGATCGCGGTCGCGATCACGGCCAGCCTGCTCTCGATCGGCCTGCGCATGCTGATCCGCGGCGACCGGTGCATGGCCTGCGACGAGCGCTTGACGTGAGCGATCGCCGGTCGAAGGCCCTGGACTTTCAAAGTGTATGATAGACACTAACATGATGGATGACACGAGCGACCTTCGAGCCCTCGACGCCCTGCTCGCCCGCAACTCGCCCGAGCGGGTGGTCGTGGTCACGGGCGCCGGCATGTCGGCGCAGAGCGGGATCCCGACCTTCCGGGGCAAAGACGGCTACTGGACGGTCGGCGCCAAGGAATATCACCCGCAGGAGCTCGCGACCCTGGCTGCCTATCGAAAGCTCCCGCGCGAGGTCTGGCATTGGTACCTCTATCGCCGCACGGTCTGTCGCGCGGCCGCGCCCAACCCCGCCCACTTCGCGCTGGCCGAGCTCGAGACCAAGCTCGGCGATGGCTTCACGCTGATCAGCCAGAACGTCGACGGCCTCCACCTGATCGCCGGCAACAGTCAGGCGCGCACGCTCGAGGTCCACGGCAACATCGACTTCATGCGTGTCCACGAGCAGGGATCGAACGCCAAGCCGATCCCGATCCCGGCCGCGATGCCGATGCTCGGCAAGCAAGATCCCCTGACCGACGAGCTCTGGGCGCTGCTGCGCGACGAGAAGGGCCGACCGACTCGCCCGCACATCCTATGGTTCGACGAGCGCTACGACGAGCAGCTCTACCGGGCCGAGAGCGCGCTCGCAGCCGCGAGCGCCTGCGAGCTGATCGTCGTCATCGGCACCTCGGGCGCAGCCGCGATCCCCTGGCACGCGAGCGCCGAAGCGATTCGCCACGGCGCCTCGCTCTTGGTCATCGACCCCGACTCGGGCCCCTTCTCCGATCAAGCCCGCGACCTGGGCTCGCGCGGGCTGTGGCTGAAGGGCGGCGCGGTCGAGTGGGTGCCCGCGCTCGTCGAGCGGCTGGCGAATCCTCGATCCTCGAGCTGAGCCCCGCTCCGCTCTCCGCTTCCGGCTCTCCACTCTCCACTCCCCGATCCAAATCGCGGAGCCCCGCTGCACCCAGCGAGCCGAGACAATCGAGGCCCGGGGGACGCAGTGGGGGCGCACTGGTTCGAATATGGAGCCGCCCACACCACTGTTGGCCAAACCAAGCAAAACCCAGCGGCGGAAGACTCGAACCAGTGCGCCCCCAAGGAGGCACCCACAGGCTCGACATCGTGACAACAAAGCCCGCGAAGGATCGCGAAAGCCCACGCAAAGGCGAATCAATCCCTCCAACCACGCGAGATCTGAAACTCCCGCACCCCCTCGACACTGCGCGCAATCTTCCACCCCCAGCTGGCCGCCACCACACCCAACGCGATCAACCCCGCATCGAAAGCCAGCGCAAGATCGAAGTCCGTCCGCCCCGTGCTCAACCCTGGTCGCGAGTGCCCCTCGAAGACCATGTGCCAGCCGACCCCGAGCGCCAACGTCAACCCACCCAGACCGAGGACGATGGCCAGGGCCATCCACGAGCGCAGGGCGAGCTTGGAGTGCAGCACTCGATCAAGGTAGCGCGGCGATCAGGTCCAAGCCAGCGTCGCGACCGATTCGACCGCTTTGAAGCGGCCGCTCGCGTCACGCTCGATCTTCGACGCCGCGATCTTTGGATCGTGCGTGTAGAAGGCCCAGCCTTGCTCGGCGACGACGCGATCGAGCATCGCCTGCTTCTCGTCGATCAGCAGCTCGGGATAGCGATCGTAGCCCATCGTGATCGGCAGGTGGACCCAGGGTGTCCCGGGGATCAAGTCGCCCATGAAGGTGATGGGGCCCTGCGGCGCGGCGACGCGCGTGAGCATCAGCCCGGGCGTGTGGCCCTCGGAGGTCGTGAAGCTGAACGCCTCGCCGAGCACGCGCGAGCGCTGGTCCGGCGCGAGGATCTCGAGCTTGCCGGTCTGCTCGAGCAGCTCGCACAAGCCCGGGATGAAGCTGGCGCGGTCGCGGGCGTGCGGGCTGCGAGCGCGCGCCCACGCCCGCTCGCCGACGACGTAGTGGGCGTTGGGGAAGGCCAGCTCGATCCCCGCGTCGGGTCGCCACGCGGCCAGCAGGCCGCCCGCGTGATCGAAGTGCAGATGCGAGAGCACGATGACGTCGACGTCGGCCGGCGCGAGCCCGAGCGTCGCGAGCGAGCGCAGCAGCACGTGCTCGGACTCCTGCACGCCGAAGCGCTCGCGCAGCTTGGGTTCGAAGAACGCCCCGATCCCGGTCTCGAGCAGGATCGCCCGACCCGAGGCCTCGCGGACCAGCAGCGAGCGGCAGGCGAGATCGATCCGATGCTGCTCGTCGGGCGGGGTCCAGCGCTCCCAGACCACCCGCGGGCAGTTGCCGAACATCGACCCGCCGTCGAGCCGCTGGGTGTTGCCTTCGACCGAGTGCAGCTGCATCGCCGCGAGGATGCCACGACTAGGCTCGCCTGAACCGCCCAAGGTTGGGCGGCGTCTCCAAACCGTCGCGCGGCCTCCAGTCGGTCGACCGCCCACGTTCTCGATCGAAGTCCAGCAGGAGTTCGCAGCGAGGGTGACGACCCCCACTGAGGGGACGACTTTCGGCACGCGTGGAAAAATGGAGTGCATGCAGTCTTGCTCGATCCACTCGACCTCATCGCGCGGCTGAGCACCCTGATCCCGCCACCGCGTTTTCCCATGATCCGCTATCACGGCGTGCTCGCTGGCCACGCCAAGGCGCGGACCGAGGTCGTGGCAGACCTGCCCGCGCTGGCGGTGCGATGCGCTTGGTGAAGATCGCCAACACGCCCGACGACATCGCGCGGGGTCCTCTCTCCCACCCAAACCGGCTCCGACTCAGAGGGCCGCTGCACCCGCTCGTGGAACGGAAATGACAATAAATGCAGGATTTTGCACGCGCCGGCCTTGCGCGGTTGCAAGTAAGCGCTTACTTTCTCACGTGTGAGCGAGCTTCGGCGCACATCCTTGGATCGACAGGTCGAGCTGACCGACGCCGCGCTGCACATCATCGCGACCAAGGGCATCGCGGCCTTGAGCACGCGCAGCCTCGCGGCGCAGGTCGGGCTCTCGAGCGGTGCGATCTTCAGGCACTTCGCATCGCTCGAGGCCCTGCTCGACGCTGTCGTGGCGCGCGTCGAAGCCGTTCTCGAGTCCACCTACCCGCCGTCGACGCTTCCCCCCGTCGAGCGCCTCGAACGCTTTGTTGCGGCTCGAAGCACCGCGGTGGGCAATCAGCTCGGTATCCTGCGGCTGGTTCTCTCGGAGCAGTTCCTACTCGCGCTCCCGGAGAGCGGCTCGGTCCGCCTTGCGGCCTGCGTGCAGAAGACGCGCGCGTTCGTGCTCGAGTGCGTGCGCGAGGGCCAGGACGCAGGAGAGCTGCGCTCAGATCTCCCCGCCGAGACGCTCGCACCGATCGTCATGGGCACGGTGCAGATGCTGGCGCTCTCTCCCTCGAAGGCTCGGCAGCGAAATGCCGAAGCGCGCGCAGTTCTGGGCAGCCTGCTCGCGCTCCTCCGTTCGCCCGCTGTTGCTCCCACCTCGAGCAGAAGGAGTTCCCCATGATGCGCCTGATTCTCGCCTCCATTGTCACTGTCACTGTCGCTGCGCTGTCGCTTGGCGGCTGTGCCACGCAGTCCGCGGCGCAGCACCACGCAGCGACGCTTGGCGGACCAGCAAGTCGCGTGGTCGATCTGCCCGGCACGCCGAGCGCGGGCGAGCCGCGCGAAGTTCGAGTGCTCGTCGACGAGCCCGCGTTGAAGCTCGCTAGCATAGTGCTTCGGGCCGGCACCGTGCTGCCGACCCACCACTCCGAGGTGCCGGTGACGATCACGGCTCTTCATGGCAGCGGCACCGTGGTGGCCGGGGCCGAGCGGCTGCGCATCGACCCCACACACGCGGTCGTCCTTGCGCCGAACGTCCCGCACTCCGTCGAGCCGGACACCGGGACCGATCTCGTGCTGCTCGTTCATCACTTCGGACGAGGAGAGGAGCATCACCAATGAAAACCGGTCGCTATAACGTCGGCGTGGGCCTGCTCGTCATGGCGGGCTTCATGCTCTACGGGTTCCTCCTCATCTATCTGCGTGACTTCGCGCCTGACAAGGAAGCCTGGGTCGCTAGCTACTCGGTTGGTAAGCACTTCGAGGCGCGACTCGCACATGTGCATGGAAACCTGTTCGCGCTGCTCAACCTCGGGCTGGGGTTCGTGCTCGTGCGTCTCGCTTCGGCGAGTGACAGGGCGCGCACCGTGGCAGCCGGGCTCGGCCTCGCGGGCCTCCTGATGCCCGTCGGCATTCTCGGTGAGGTGTACCTCGGGCTCTCGCCAATCTTCGTGCTGCTCGGCGCCGTGTCGATGACGGCCTCCGTGGTGCTCACCGGGGTGCTCGCGCTGAAGCACTGGGGTGATGGGAGGGTTGCATGAGCACCACAACCGTCGCTCGAGCCAGGTCACGCCCCGCTGCTGGGCGCTGACTCCTCGGTGGGCTGGCCGTGGTATTCGGCGTCGCCACATTGCTCGAGGGTGGGAACGTACTTTTGAGGTGGTACGACGCGCGAGCGCTCCTCCGTGAGGTCGGTTGCCGAAACCCCGCGTCGCAAACTACGCTGCCCGCGGTCTCGGCATGGAAGTCGCCATCCTCTTCATCATCTTCGGGTCGATCACGATGTGGCGGATCCTCGCGCTGCGTCACAAGGAGCGGATGTTCGAGCTGCAACAAGCCGCGAACGCCAACCAGCTCGGTCAAGCCCAGCCGCCCTTGGCCTTGCAGGCGGCGACGCAAGACATGGAGGCGCGGCTGCGGCACCTCGAGACCATCGTCACCAGCGTCGACTTCGAACTCAACGCCAAGCTCAACCGGCTCGCCTCGCATCAGGTGCAGCTCGGCGAGGCGGCGACGCGAGCCTTGGCGGTCGGCTCGCCGGCGCGCAGCCAGGCGCATACGCCCATGTACGCGCTCCAGCCCGGGCAAAAGCTGGCCGATCGCTTCGTCGTCGAGCGCCCGCTCGGGACCGGCGGCATGGGGGCGGTCTATCTGGCCCGCGACGAGCAGCTCGGGGAGAAGGTCGCGCTGAAGATCCTGCATGGCATGGCGCTGCTCGATCCGAGCTCGGCCGATCGTCTGCGGCGTGAAGCCAGCGCGGCCCGGCGAATCAGCCACACCAACGTGGTCAAGATCCACGACATCGGCGAGGACCAAGGCCACCTGTTCTTGTCGATGGAGTACGTCGAGGGCATCAGCCTCAAGGACTTGATCCACAAGCACGGGACCCTGCCGGTGGCCAAGATCCGCGAGATCCTGATCGGCATCTGCAAGGGCCTCGCGGCCGCGCATGCGCAGGGCGTCGTGCATCGCGACCTCAAGCCCGGCAACGTCCTGATCATGCCCAACCAGCAGGTCAAGATCATCGACTTCGGGCTGGCGCGCGTCGCCAACCTCGAGGGCATGACGACCACCGGCATGCTGCTGGGCACGCCCGAGTACATGGCGCCCGAGCAGATCCGCGGCGGCTCGATCGACGCGCGCACCGACATCTACGCGCTCGGGGCCCTGACCTACCACGCGCTGACTGGTCGCCCGCCCTTCACCGGCGACACGCCGATCGCCGTCAGCCTCGCGCAGGCGACCGAGGAGCCGGTCCCGCCCAGCAAGCTGCGCGCCGGCCTCGACGCGAGCTGGGACGCGTTCGTGGCCAAGGCGATGAGCAAGAATCGCGAGCAGCGCTTCGAATCGGCGATCGAGGTCGAGGCTTCGCTGCCCGAGTGATTGCCCGCGTGATTGCCCGAGTGATTGCCCGCGTGAAGTCATGGCGACGCTCCACCTGATCCGCCACGCCCAGGCCTCGATGTTCGCGGCCGACTACGACCAGCTCTCGCCGCTCGGCGAGCAGCAGGCGCGCACGCTCGGCGTGGTCCTGGCCGAGCGCATGCTCGCGGGTCGGCGGCCGGGCTTCGACGCGGTCTACACCGGCCCGGCCAAGCGCCAGCGCGACACCGCGACCTTGGTCGGCGAGGCGTTCATCGCCCGCGGGCTCGCCTTCCCGGAGCCGATCGTGCTGCCCGGCGCCAACGAGCACGACGGTCAGCGCCTCGTCCTCGGCGTGCTCGCCCAGGGCACACACGCCCACGAACTCGGCGTGCTGGCCGAGCGCGCCGCCGATCCTTCCGGCGACAAGCGCCAGCGCTCGCGTCAGTGGCAGACCATCTACGAGGCCGTGATGCGTCGCTGGCTGATCGGCGAGGTCGCGGTCGAGGGTCACGAGTCATGGCCGGAGTTTCACGCGCGCGTGCGCGAGGCCTATGCCCAGCTGCGTAGCGAGGCCCGCGGCGAGGCGGCGCTCTTCACCTCGGTCGGGCCCAAGTCGGTGATCTTGCACGAGCTGCTGGCGATCCCGGCCGCGCAGGCGTTCGAGCTCGGCTGGC
>JAMHUH010000046.1:0-8928 GCA_035904925.1 Nannocystaceae bacterium | reverse complement strand
CCTATCTCCTGATCGCGCTGCTCCTCGCCATCGAGCCAGCCAGCGCAGACCCGGTCGCGCTCGACGAAGCGGCGCTCTGGGCCGAGGCCGGCGCGCTCGAGCAGCAGGGCGCGTACGAAGCCGCAGCTCGGGTGTTCGCGCCGCTCGCCGACGCCTACCCGCAGGACTACGCGATTCAGCTGCAAGCGGCGTGGCTGGCCTTCTCGGCCGGCGACTACGCGCGGGCCGAGACTGGCTACGCACGGGCGATCGAGCTCTCGCAGGGCGCGGCCGAGGCTCGCTCGGGGCTGGCGTGGACGCATCTGCGCCAAGCCAAGCCGAGCCGAGCGCGGCGCGAGTTCGAAGCCTTGCTCGCCGAGCACCCGGGGCTCGCGTCGGCCGAGGCGGGGCTGGACGAGCTTCGCCAGCGTCGCTTCATCATCAGCCCGATCGCGCACGGCATCGGCCACATCTATGCGGGCCACCCCACGCTCGATTGGGCGATCGGCACCAGCGTCAGCTTGCCGATGGTGATCGCCGAGCATGTTCTGGTCATCCCGAGCTACCGCTTCGCCCACTTCCTCCCGCGCGACGTCAGCCAGGGCATGGGCATGATGGCTGGGCAGGGCGGCAACACCCAGTCGGTCCCGGCCTTCGACCAGCACGAGGCGCACCTCGGCGTCGGCGTCACCTGGCCGCGCGTCGGCGCGCTCGCCCAATACGCCTACTTGAACGACGGCAGCCAAGCCCACGACCACGCTCATGTCGTCGGGCTCTCGCTGCGCTACAGCCCCTGGGGCGATGGGATCCTCGACGCGAGCGCGGCGGGGTTTCGATCGGGTTGGATCGGCCGGCTGGCGCCCGCGTGGCGGATGCCGGTCACGCGCTGGCTCAACCTTCAGCCTGGCTTCGCGCTGCAGCTCGTCGGTCGCGAGGTCTTGCCCTCGGGCTTCGGCAGCCTGGTCTTTCATGGCCGCACCGGCGCGCTGGTGCTCGGCGGCAAAGGTGGGCTGGAGGAGCGGCCCGTCTACCTCGAGACCCCGGCGATCTTCGCCTTCGCCGGCCGGATCACCTGGGGCGCCTGGATCGCCGGATCGCTGCGCTTGGGCAAGGGCGTCGACCTGCGCGCGAGCTACGAGACTCACCACCTTCGCGCCCCCGACGGCGCTGGCGGCATCGCACCCACGCAGGTGCACTACATCGCGCTCGGCTTGCGCTGGACCTCGGCGCGCACTTTGTGAAGACCATGGATCATCCACGCATTCGCGACCTCGCCATCAGCGGCACCGGCTTCGTCTTCGATCCGCACACCGGCTCGACCTTCACCGCCAACGAGACCGGGCTCGA
Source organism: Nannocystaceae bacterium (assembly GCA_035904925.1). Classification (GTDB taxonomy): domain Bacteria; phylum Myxococcota_A; class Polyangia; order Nannocystales; family Nannocystaceae; genus Plesiocystis. The sequence continues at coordinate 7,602 of JAMHUH010000046.1, read as the reverse complement.
GATCCTGCGCGCGCTCGGGGAGGGGCTCGAGGCCGAGGCGATCGTGGCTCGCCTGTGCGCGCGCTTCGAGGTCGACGCGGCCGAGGCCGAGCGCGATCTGGGCGAGTTCTTGCTGGTCTTGCGCCGCGACGAGTTGCTCGAGGCCAAGCCATGAGCTTCTCGCCGACCATCGGCGTCACGGCCTTGAACGCGACCGACAACCCGGGCCCGGGCGTCGGCGTGATCCGGGCCTTGCGGGCCGATCCCGAATTCGACGGCCGGATCGTCGGCCTCGCCTACGACGGGCTCGAGCCGGGCATCTACACCAAGGATCTGGTCGACGACGTCTACCTGATCCCCTATCCCTCGCAGGGCAAGGACGCGCTCCAGGCTCGGCTCGAGCAGATTCAGGCCAAGACGCCGCTCGACGTGTTGATCCCCAACCTCGACGCCGAGCTGCCGGTCTTCGCCGATCTCGAGGGCTGGATGCGCGAGCAGGGCATCGGCACCTTCTTGCCCAGCCGCGAGCAGCTCGACCTGCGTTCGAAAGCCAACCTGGTCGAGCTCGGCGAGCGAGCGAAGATCGCGACGCCCGCGACCCGAATCGTGTCCTCGCCCGACGAGCTCTATCAGATCGAGGACCACGTCGAATTCCCGCTCTGGGTCAAGGGCGTGTACTACGGCGCCCGTCGAGCGACCAACGTCCACGAGGCGATCGCCGGCTTTCACGAGATGGCCTCGAAGTGGGGCCTGCCGGTGATCGTGCAGGCCGAGGTCAAGGGCGACGAGATCGACGTGGTCGCGCTCGGCGACGGTGAAGGCGGCCTGGTCGGCGCGGTGCCCATGCGCAAGACCTACCTGACCGACAAGGGCAAGGGCTGGGCGGGCGTGGCGATCCGCGACCAAGAGCTCTTCGATCTGACCGAGCGCTTCTTCGCCGCGACCCGCTGGCGTGGGCCTTGCGAGGTCGAGATGGTCCGCAGCCCGCAGGGGCTCTCGCTGCTCGAGATCAACCCGCGCTTTCCGGCCTGGTGTTACCTCAGCGCGGGCGCGGGCATGAACCTGCCAGCCGCGCTCGCCCGCCTCGCCGCGGGCATGCACGTGGCCCCGATGCGCGACTACGAGGCCGGCATGATGTTCGTCCGCATCGCCCTCGATCAGATCGCGCCGATGTCCGAGTTCGAAGCGATCGCCACCCACGGCGAGCTCCACCGCTCGCGCGAGCAAGCACCATGACCGAGAACGAGACCCCGACCGCCAAGGCTCCCTACGAGCGACCCGCCCTCGTCCGTCACCAGATGGGGATGATGAACAAGTTCGCGCGGGTCCAGTCGACCCCGCCGATGCCCGACATCGAGGGCGTGCCGGTCGAGCTGCTGCTCGAGCGCTACGGCTCGCCGCTCTTCGTGTTCTCCGAGCGCGAGATCGTGGCCCGCTATCGCGAGCTGCACGAGGTCCTGCGCCTGCGGGTGCCCAACGCTCGGCTGGCTTGGTCCTACAAGACCAACTACCTCGACGCGGTCTGTCGGCTGATGCACCGCGAGGGCGCCCTGGCCGAGGTCGTGTCGGAGTTCGAACTCGACAAGGCCCTGCGCAACGGCGTCCCGCCCGACCAGATCCACTTCAACGGGCCCTACAAGCCACGTCCGGCGCTCGAGAAGGCGCTCGCGGCCGGGGTCATCGTCCACCTCGATCACTTCGACGAGCTCGCGCTCGCCGAGCAGGTCGCCGAGCAGCTCGGGGTCACGCCCGAGGTCGCGATCCGGATCAACTTGGCCGCCGAGGGCATCCCCGCCTGGACCCGCTTTGGCTTCAACCTCGAGAACGGTCAGGCCCGCGACGCCGTCCGCAGGATCCTCGCGGGCGGCAAGCTGCGCCTCGTCGGTCTCCACTGCCACCTCGGCACCTTCATCCTCGAGCCCAAGGCCTACCGCGACGCGGCCACCAAGCTGGCCAAATTCGCCAACCAGCTGCGTAGCGATCTGGGCGTGATCTTGACCTTCCTCGATCTCGGCGGCGGCTTCGCCTCGCACAACAAGCTCAAGGCCCAGTACCTGGCCAGCGAGCAGGCGACGCCCTCGTTCTCGCGCTACGCCGAGGCGATCGCCGAGGGCCTGGCCGAGCTCGACTATCCGCCCCGCGAGGAGCCCAAGCTGATCCTCGAGACCGGCCGCGCGCTGGTCGACGACGCCGGCTTCTTGCTCTCCACCGTCCAGGCCAACAAGCGGCTGCCCGACGGTCGGCGCGCGGTGATCCTCGATGCTGGCGTCAACATCTTGTTCACCTCGTTCTGGTACGAGCACGAGGTCGTCCCGACCCGGAGGCTGCGGGGCATCCCCGAGCCGACGATCATGTACGGGCCGCTGTGCATGAACATCGACGTCATCCGCGATCACCTGGTCTTCCCGCCGGTCGATGTCGGCGATCAGCTCGTGTTCAAGAACGTCGGCGCCTACAACGTGACCCAGTGGATGCAGTTCATCACCTACCGACCCGCCGTCGTGTTGATCGGACGTGAGGGGCAGCATGCGCTGATGCGTCGGGCCGAAGACCTCGAGTACGTCACCACCCCCGAACAGATCCCGCCCTGGCTGTGAGCACCTCCGCCACGCACGACCGGCATGAAGCGCATGCTCGGCTCGAAGCCATTCGGGGCGAGCTCGCCTCGTGGGTCGACGCCGTGCTCGGCAGCTACGCGCAGATCTTGTTCTCGGGCTCGCGTCGGGTCGGGGCGATGCTCCTGCTCGCGACCACGCTCGCAGGTTCGACCGCGCTGTGGGGCTTGGGCGCGGTGATCCTGGCCGTGGCGACGGCCAGGCTCTTTCGCTTCAACCGCGATCTGACCCGGGTCGGGCTCTACTCCTACTGCTCGCTGCTCGTCGGCCTCGGCGGCGGCGAGCTCTTCGATCCCACGCCCGACGCGTTCGTGTTGATCGCCCTGGCCGCGATCGCCTCGGTGTTCGTGACCGCGGCCGTGCACTCGGCCCTCGGCCAGGGCTTCAACCTGCCGGCGCTGACGCTGCCCTTCTTGATGGTCTTCTACCTCGCGCTCGGGGCCGCGCGGGTCGTCGACGTGCCGCTCAGCTGGATGCGGGCCGGCGACGAGGGCCTCTCGGCCCTGGCCTGGCTGCCGGCGTGGTCGCGGATCTATCTGCAGAGCCTCGGCGCGCTCTTCTTCTTGCCGCGCGTCGACGTCGGCCTGGTCGTGCTCTTGGCCCTCGCCCTGCACAGCCGGATCGCCTTGTTGCTCTCGTGGTTGGGCTTCGGGCTCGCGGCCGCGCTCGTCAGCCGCTTGATCTTGCTCGGCGACGGGACCTTGCCCTTCGTGCTCGGCTACAACTTCATCCTGACCGCGATCGCGCTGGGCGGGATCTGGTTCGTGCCCAGCGTGTGGTCGCTCTTGGTCGCGGCCGGCGGCGTGTTGATCTGCGGCATGGTCAGCGTCGGCCTCGTGCCCTTCATGACCATTCAGGAGCTGCCGCTGCTGATCTTGCCCTTCAACCTGACGATCGTGCTGCTGCTCTACGCGATGCGCCAGCGCATGGTCGACACGCGGCCCAAGGCGGTCGCGCTGATCCTCGGCACCCCCGAAGAGCACCTCGCCTGGCATCGAACCCGAGTCGCCCGCTTCGGGGCCACCTACGCGGTCCGCTTCCGGGCGCCCTTCTCGGGTCGTTGGACCTGCACGCAGGGCGTCGATGGGGCCTACACGCATCGCGGGCCGTGGGCCCACGCCTTCGACTTCGAAGTCGTCGGATCCGACGCCCGCAAGTTTCAAGGCTCGGGCGAGCGGGCCAGCGACTATCGTTGCTGGCGCTTGCCCGTGCTCGCCTGCGCCGACGGGACGGTCGTGCACATCGTCGACGTGATCGAGGACAACCCGATCGGCGCGCCCAACCTGCGCGAGAACTGGGGCAACCTCGTGCTGCTCCATCACGGCCCCGGCCTCCATTCGCTCGTCTGTCACCTCGCTCGCGGCAGCGTCAAGGTTCGCCCCGGTCAGCTCGTCCGCGCCGGCGAGGTCTTGGGCCTCTGCGGCAGCTCGGGCCGCTCGCCGGTGCCCCATCTGCACTTTCAGCTGCAAGCGATCGGGGTCGTCGGCGCGCCGACGATCCCGGCCGAATTCAACGACGTGGTCGGGGCCACCCGCACGGGCGAGCCCGAGCGCCTGATTGCGACCTTCGTCCCGGTCGAGGGCGCCGTGATCCGCAACCTCGACGTCCAGCCCGAGCTTCAGCGCCTGCTCGGCTTCGACCCTGGCCAACCACTCGAGTTCGAGGTTTCGGGCGGCAAACGAACCTGGCGCGAGTCCATCGAGGCCGAGGTCGATCTCTTCGGCAATCGAGTCTTGCGCTCACAGCAGCGCAGGGCCAGCTCGATCTACGGCTCGAGCCCGCCGGTGTTCACGATCTACGAGACTCGCGGCGATCGACGCTCGGTCCTGCGCTTGATCGACGTCGCACTCGCTCGGGTCCCCTTCGAGGCCCACGAGGCGCTGCGCTGGTCCGACCAGCTCGAGTCGCGTGAATTCATGCCGGCGCCCCTGCGGGTGCTCTTCGACTTCGTGTCGCTCTTCTTGCCCAAGGTCCGCGTTGCCATGGACTTTCGCTGCGAACGCAGCGGCCCCGACATCCTCGTGTACGGGCAATCGCGCCCGCGATTCCTCGGCCCGACGATCCGCAGCGAGGCCCGCCTGCGCCACGGCATCGGGCTCCACTACGTCGAATTGCAGGTCGGCAAGCGCACGCGGGTCGCAACCCGCGTCATCCAAGAACAGGCGAAACCATGAAGCCACGCTCTTCATCCCACCCACGCTGGCTCGCGTCGCTCCTCTCGATCGTGCGGGTCGCGATCGTGCTCGTCGCCCTGACCTCGACCGCGCTCGCGGCCACGCCCGCCGAGATCTACACGCGCTCCTATGCGCTCGAGGCCAAGGGCGAGTACGAGGCCGCACTGCGAGCGCTGCAGGATCTGCCCAAGACCAAGCAGACCTACGTGTTTCGGCTGCGCAGCGGCTGGCTGCTCTACCTCGCCGGCCGAGAATTCGACGCGATGGAAGAGTACCGCCGAGCCGTCGCCCTCGCCCCCGACGCCGTCGAACCACTGCTCGGCCTGATGCTCCCGCAGATGGCCCTCAAGCTCTGGCTCGACACCCGCGCGACCGGCAAGCTCGTGCTCGCCCTCGACCCGCACAACTACACCGCCCACGCCCGCATGGCCTGGGCCAGCTACAGCCTCGGCCGCTACGACGAAGCCGCCGAGCACTACCGCCACAACCTCGATCTCTATCCTTCGGATCTCGAGATGCGCGCAGGCGTCGGGTATTGTTTGTTGCAGAATGGGGACAAGGCTCGGGCGGCGGCGGAATTTCGGGAGGTGCTCGAGGTCGCGCCGGAGCACGCTTCGGCGCAAGCTGGGTTGCTCGCGGCGGAGCGTTGATCTCGGTGTTTTTGCGGAGATCCTGAATGGGGTTTTCGCTTTGGGATCCTTCGCGGATTCCTGGTGCCCGATGTCGCACGAATGAACATTCGATCAATGCTCGAATGACCATCCGATGGAGATGCAATGTCGGCGAAAATCTGGGTATTCACGAAGTCATCGAATGTCCAGAATCACGGACAGCCGATCGGTCCCTGTTTGCGTCGGAGCCAGCGTCGGCGAACCCGGGCGGCGGGGAATATTGACGGTCCGTCCGAGGCGGACATTGGCGTTCGAGTACGAGTGGGGGAGCCGAGCGTCGGGCCGTCAATATTCCCCGTGAAGCCCCCGTTCGGGCACCGGGGAGTCCGCGAAGGATCCCGAAGCGCAGCCCCCCACGAAGGCCCCCCAACCTGGTACCCTCGCCCCATGCAGGAGAGCCCCCGCGTCATCGAGGTCCCCGTCGTCCACGCGACCCGAGAGAACATCGCCGAGTACGGCGTCTTCATCGGCACCGATGTCCCAAACTCGGGCCTGACGATCCCCTTCTACAAGGGCGCCGTCGAAGAGGGCTTCAACCTGCCCTTCGAGTACCACGAGCACGCCGTCATCCGGACCGCCCGCATTCATCCGCGCCCCGGCCAGATCACCTGGCTCGAGCGGCACCTGCGAATGACCCAGCTCTTCGTCGGCCTCGGCGACGCCCCGCTCGCGCTGGTGTTGGGCAAGCCCAACCAAGATCAGGGCAAGGACGTGCCCGACCTCGATCAGGTCAAGGCCTTCATCGTGCCGCCCGGGCATGGGGTCATGATTCACTTCGGCACCTGGCACGACTTCCCGATGGCGATCGATCGTCCGGTCACGGTCCTGACCGCCAACTCGGCCGAGGTCGTCGAGGCGCTCGCGACCCAGCAGGCGGCCGAGGAGATGGACCGCGGGGACGTGCGCAAGATCGACATCCTTCGCCACACCGGCTGCGTGCTCGAGGTGAAGCTTTGAGGATTCGGGCGTTCACGATCGACACCCGGGATCCTGGCGACGTCGACGAGCTGCGCCGCTTGTTCGACGAGGGTGTCGTCGCGGCCGCGGACGTGATCGCGGTGATCGGCAAGACCGAGGGCAACGGCGGACGCAACGACTTCACCCGCGCGCTCGCGATGAGCTCGCTCGAGCAGCTCTTTGCGCCGCGCCTCGGCCTCGCGCCCGAGCAGGTCCAAGACAAGGTGATCTTCTCGTTCTCGGGCGGGACCGAGGGCGTGGTCGCGCCGCACATGGTGGTGCTGGCGCGCGAGCAGGACGAGGACGGGAAGGGCGGGGCGGGGGCGAAGCGGCTGGCGGTCGGCATCGGCCATACGCGGGCCTTCGCGCCCGAGGAGATCGGCCGCATGGCGCAGATCGAAGAGACCGCTCGGGTCGTGCGCGAGATCGCCGAGTCGCTCGAGCTCGAGTCCTTGGCGGACGTTCACCTCGTGCAGATGAAGGGGGCGATCCCCGAGTTCAGCCACGCGCAGGCGCAGGCGGCCGCCCAGGCTGGTCGAGCGCTGCGTTGCGACATGGTCGGGTCGCGGGCGGCCTCGGCCTTGGGCGTCGCGCTGGCGCTCGACGAGGTCCCGCGCGCGGCCTTGTCCGACGAGGTGGTCTGCAACGACTGGTCGCTCTACTCGGGCGTCGCTTCGTGCTCGGCCAAGCCGGGGCTCGAGCGGACCGAGATCGTCGTGTTCGCCAACAGCCCGGCCTGGTCCGGGGACTTGGTGATCGAGCACGGCATCCTGCGCGACATCCTCGACGTCGAGGGCGTGCGCGCGGTCGCGGCCAAGCTCGCGCTCGCGCTGCCCCTCGATCCCGCGGCGAGCCCCTTGGTCGGCGTCTTCGCCAAGTCCGAGGCCGATCCTCGCGGCACGATCCGCGGCCGCCGTCACACCATGCTCGGCGACGACGACATCAGCGATACGCGCTACTCTCGCTGCGTGCTCGCTTCGGTGATCGCGGCGACGCTCGGCGACACCCGGGTCTATGTGTCAACCCGGGCCGAGCACCACGGACCGCTCGGCGGCGGGCCGCTGGCGATCCTGGTTCGTACGCACGACGTGGTGGCCCGTACCGACGAGGCGCGAGCATGAGCCGCGATCGTGATCTGGTCGTGTTCTTGCCGGCGGTCGGCGGCGACTCGAGCTTCTGGCGGCCGCAGGTCGAGGCCTTGGCCAG
>JAMHUH010000045.1:0-1694 GCA_035904925.1 Nannocystaceae bacterium | reverse complement strand
CTTGGAGGGTGATCGGGTTGTCGAAGTCGTCGGCCATGCGCTGCCTTTCCACGAACTGTTTGAGATCTTTCCAACGGATGTGCTCGGCCTTGGCCATCTCGTCGCGCAGGTGGTTCCAGCGCAGCGTCGGCACATCCGCGCGAAGTGGACGCTTGGAGAGCATCATGACCAGCGGACGCCCAGGGTGGGTCTTCGCGGCCTCGATGTACCTTTCAATCTGATTGCCATGCTCTCCTGCGTGGGCCTTGATCTCGATCCACAAGATCTTTCCCGCTTCGAGCGTGAGCTCGAGATCGACGATCCCTCCGCCGACGTGAACTTGGGTCTTCACGTCCCCGACGCGATCACCCGTCACCTCGATCCCCGGGACGCCACGAAGCGCCGCGAAGAAGGGCTTGGGATCCGCGAGAATCGCGATCGCCAACGCCTCGGTCGTGAAGTTCTCGAGTGGCCTCGCGCTCGCGGCCCTCGCATAGGTGAAGAGACGATCGAGCGCGTTGGCCATCGGCTTCACCTGCATATCACGATCGCGCCCAGCAGATCCGGTCGAGCGACGACACCGGACGCAGACGCGTGGGCCCGGGGCGTGCAGCAACCCTGCGCCGACTGAAGCGATTGATCCAAGAGGGCCGAATCGGGCCGCCAGACGGCCCAATTCGGCCCTCTTCAACAATTCGTCCACCCCGATGAGCCGTTTGCACCGGCTCCCCGGACGTGGGGGTGCGACGGCCAAAGCGGGCCGCAACGCGAGCGCCAGAGCGAGCGGGGTGGTCCCCTTCGCCAGCGCAGCTCGCCGGTGATGCGCCCGATCTCCCAGGGCTGCCGTCGCGGAGTCGTCCGTGAATTTCGTGCAGGTTTCGGCCCAAGGCCGTGGTGTTCGTCGTGCTCTCGTCCTCGCGCTGACCTTGATCGCGCCCGCGTGTTCGCTCGCGCAGCCGAGCGCTCCGACCTTCGACGCTCGCGTGGGCGAGCTCGGCTTGGCGATCGAGCTCCCGAGCGTCCATGCGCCGCTCGTCAACCCGACCCTCGAGCTCGTCGAGTCGCCGATCGAAGCCGCCGCGCCGGCCTGCATCGGGCCGGAGCCGAGCGGTCGCTGGGCGGGTCGCAGCAGCGACGACGACTGGGCCCGCGGCCTCTACCCGGCCCGCGAGCGCTACCCCGAGCAATGGCTCGCGCTGACCTTCGACGACGGCCCGCACCCGAGCCGCACCCGCGTCGTGCTCGACGAGCTCGCGCGTCATGACCTGCACGGGACCTTCTTCTTGACCGGCCACGCGATCAAGGCCAGCACCTACCCGCTGGTCCAGCGCATGGTCGCCGAGGGCCACACCTTGGCCAACCACGGCTGGCGTCACGACGTCAGCATGGTCGAGCAGCTCGACACGCTCGCCGAGCTCGACGCCTACATCGAATCGGAGCTCGAGCTGACCCAGATCCGCGTCGACATGGCCTTGCTCGCCCAATCCGAGGCCGACTTTCGGGCGATGGACCAGCGCGTGTTCGCGGGCCTGCGCTGGACCGCCGAGCGAGCCGACCAGCTCGCGGCGATGCCCGAGCTGCGCCTTCGCCATCGCGCCCTGCTCGACGAGCGCGGCTTCGCTGCCGACGAGCGGCCGCTGACCCTGGCGTGGGTCCGCCCGCCCGGCGGCAACCCCTACGTCGGCAAGCGCTGGACCACCGACGAGCGCGAAGCC
>JAMHUH010000044.1:0-5431 GCA_035904925.1 Nannocystaceae bacterium | reverse complement strand
CCGACCCAAGGCAGCCGACCGAGCAGACCCGCCGCGGCGTGGACCCACCAGTGCACGTCGTTGCTGCGCTCGAGCTCGGCCAGGACCGCCCGCGTGCGCTCGAGGTCGCCGCGTTGAAAGCACTCGATCGCGATGACCACCAGCGGCCCGGGCTTGCGGCCCTCGGGGAAGCTGGGCTGGTCGAGCATCGCTCGGGCGCCGTCGAAGTCGTGCAGCAGCGCGCGCAGGGCCACGACCTCTTCACGCTCGTGGTCGTCGCGGCACGCGGCCCAGGCTTCGTCGAAGCGCTGGGCGAGCGCGAGCTCGCGGTGGGCGAGCGGCTCGGCCCGGGCGCTGCGCAAGATCGCGTCGCGGTCATAGACCGGAAACATCTCGGCCAGCTCGCGCCCGTGCGGGAGGCTGACGGCCGCGAGCGCGCCGGTGCCCTCGTCGCTGGTCATCGAGTTCGCGTGCGGGTCGGCCTTCTCGAGCAGGCGCTCGGCTCGGGCCGCGAGCCCGCCGAAGCCACCGAGCACCGCGACCGCTCCGGCCTCGCGCGCGAGCGAGACCTCGTGCCGCTTGGCCTCGTCCTCCAGCTCGAGCCAGACGATCGCGACCCGCAGCAGACCTCGGGCGAGATGCTGGCCCTTGCTCTCGTTCATCGAGCGACGATGCCACGCCCATCGCGCGACGACCAGGGCAGCGGGCGACTCATTGTTCGCGCTCGCTCACCTCGCTGGGCGCGGGACCTTGGTCGAGATCACGACGATAGGGTCCATACGCGGCGAGCTGCTGGACATGATGGGCGACCGCTCGCCTCTCCTCGCGCAGGAATTCACGAACCCCGCGATCGAGCCCGGGGTGGCGCAGCCAATGCGACGAGTGGCAGATCACCGGCATGAACCCGCGGACGAGCTTGTGCTCGCCCTGCGCCCCGGCCTCGAACAAGGGGATCCCGCGAGCGATGCAGCGCTCGATCCCGGCGTAGTAGGAGGCCTCGAAGTGGAGAAACTCGACGTCCTCGGTGCAGCCCCAGTAGCGACCGTAGAGCGCCTGCTCGGTCTCGAGGAAGAGCGCGCCCGCGATCGCTCGACCGCCGCGCTCGACCTCGAGGAAGCGGACCCGCTCGGGCAGCTGCTCGACCAAGGCCTCGAAGAAGCCGGGCCGCAGGTACTGGCTGCCGCCGTAGAGATCGGTCGTCCGTCGGTAGAAGCGATCGAGCGCGGCGATCTGGGCCGGCTCGAGCTCGTCGCCGGGCACGAAGCGGATCCGGTCGACCGCGGCTTGGGCCCGCGCTCGCTCCTTGCGGATCTGCTTGCGCTTGCGCGAGCTGAGGCTGGCCAAGAAGGCCTCGAAGTCGGTCCAGCCGGCCGCGCCCTCGGCCACCGAGCCCGCCTCGGTCACGCTCGCGCTCGGCCGGTTGTGCCAGTGAAACTGAAAGCTCGCTCGCGCGGCGAAGCCCTCGCGCTCGAGCAGCGCTTGCTCGTCGGCGCTGGTGAACAACCAATGGATCGAGCCGACCGCGAGCTCGTCGGCCAGCTCGCGGACGCCCGCGATCAAGCGGCGAGCGACGGCCTCGCGCGCCGCCGGATCGAGCCCCGGATGCAGCAAGATCCGCTTGCCGGTCGCGGGCGTGGCCGGAGCCGCGATGACCAGCTTGGGGTAGTAGGGGATCCCGACTCGCGTGCTCGCCCGAGCCCACTGGAAGTCGAAGATGTACTCGCCGTAGCTATGGTCTTTGGCATAGGCCGCGACCGCCCCGAGCAAGACCCGACCCGCCTGACCTCCCTGACCCGCCCGACCTCCCTGTTCAGGCCGATCGACACCTGCCCGATCGGGGGAGGACGGCTGCGCACCGGCGTCGTTCAGGTCGTTCAGGCAGGAGGCGTCGCCGTGGACCAAGAGGTAGGTTGGATCCCAGCCGGAGCTGCCTCCGACCGAGCCCGAGAGCTCGAGCGCCCGCAAGAAACCCCATTCGAGGAAGGGCGAGGGCGCATGGTCGAGCGCGTTCCAGCTCGCGCCGTCGACGCTCGCCAAGGTCCGATGGGCGCTCAGGACCAAGTCCACGAGTCCGAGCAATACCCGAACTCCGCTACAATCTCCATGCCGCTCGGCGCACCTCGAAGCCGCTCGGCCCTCACCCCAAAGCCCCAGACCCGCTCCCGACGATGCCCGACAAGCGCAAAGACGAGCCTCAACGCGGGGTCGCGCTCAAGACCCGTGACGAGCGCAAGACCAAGCGGCCACGCATGTATCGCGTGCTGCTTCACAACGACGACTACACGCCGATGGACTTCGTAGTCCGGCTGCTCCAGACCGTGTTTCACCACAGCGAGTCACGAGCGACCGAGATCATGCTGCACGTCCATACCAGCGGCGTCGGCGTCGCCGGAGTGTTCACCCACGAGATCGCGGAGACCAAGGTCGCGCAGGTGCACATGATTGCCAGGCAAAACGAGTGCCCCTTGATGGCCTCGATGGACCCAGAGGACGATCCCGATGCTGAGCCCTGAGCTGCGAGCCACGTTGGATTCGGCGATTCAAGACACTCGCCGACGCCGCCACGAATTCATCACGCTCGAGCATCTCTTGCTCGCGCTGCTCGACGATCCGAGCGCCCAAGAGGTGCTCTACGGCTGCAACGCCGAGATCGATCAGCTGCGGCTCGAGCTCGAGGAATTTCTCGACCACCACGTGCCCAAGCTCGACGAGGAGGGCGAGGTCCAGCAGACCATCGGCGTCGGCCGGGTCCTGCAGCGAGCCGTGCTCCACGTCCAGGGCGCGGGCAAGGCCGAGGTCACCGGCGCCAACTTGCTGGTGGCGCTCTACGCCGAGCCCGAGTCGATGGCGGTCTTCCTGCTCGAGCAGCAGCAGATCCGGCGCCGCGACGTCACGCTCTTCCTCGCCCACGGGATCGGCAAAGGCTCGCGCCGGCCAGCCCCGCGCTCGCGCCCCGCCGGCCCCGGTCAGCGCGAGGACGAGGACGACTCGGTCGCCGACGATCCGCTGACCGCCTACGCGATCGATCTGGCGGCCCGAGCCGAGCGAGGCGACATCGACACCATGGTCGGGCGCGAGCAAGAGCTGCTGCGCCTGATCCAAGTCCTGTGTCGGCGACGCAAGAACAACCCCGTGCTGGTCGGTGAGCCCGGCGTCGGCAAGACCGCCGTGGTCGAGGGCCTGGCCCTGCGCATCCACGAGGGTCGAGTGCCCGCGCCGCTGGCCAACGGCCACATCTACGCGCTCGACATGGGCTCGCTGCTGGCCGGGACCAAATTCCGCGGGCAGTTCGAAGAGCGGCTCAAGGCCGTGATCGAGGCGATCGAGGCCGAAGAGGGCGCGATCCTGTTCATCGACGAGATCCACACGGTGATCGGCGCGGGCGCGACCTCGGGCGGCTCGATGGACGCGAGCAACATGCTCAAGCCGGCGCTCAACTCCGGTCGGATCCGCTGCATCGGCGCGACGACCTACAAGGAGTACAAGAACTTCGACCGCGACCCGGCCCTGGCCCGGCGCTTCCAGAAGATCGAGATCATCGAGCCGACCGAGGACGAGACCATCTTGATCCTCCAGGGCCTCAAGCCCGCCTACGAGGCTCACCACAACGTCCGCTACACGCCCGACGCGATCGAGCAGTCGGTTCGGCTCGCGCACAAGCACCTGCGTGACCGGCATCTGCCCGACTCGGCGATCGACGTGATGGACGAGACCGGCGCAGCCGCGAGGTTGGGCGAGATCGGCCGACTCCGCGACATCGCCGACCTCGAAGAGGCGGAGGCCAAGAAGCAGGCCGAGGCCCCGGACGCCGCCGACGATGCCGAGGTGGCCAAGAGCGAGGCCGAGACGGTCGTCACCCGCGACACCGAGTACCGCCGCCGCGCCGAAGAGGGCGAGCTGCAGCTGGCCGCGAGCGAGACCACGGCGCTCGAGCGACGCGCTCCCGCGCCGCTGATCCACACCGGCGAGGCCCGCAAGGCGAGCGAGCCCGAGCTCGACGAGCCCGAGCCCGGCGCCAACGATCCGATCACCATCGACGTCCCACAGGTCGAGGCCGTGATCGCTCGAATGGCTCGGATCCCGCCCAAGAGCGTGTCGACCGACGACCGCGAGGTGCTCAAGAACCTCCAAGACGGGCTCGCCCAGGTCATCTTCGGCCAAGACGAAGCGGTCGCGGCCGTGACCACGGCGATCAAGCGCGCGCGCGCGGGCCTGGCCCGGGCCGACAAGCCGATCGGCTGCTTCTTGTTCGCCGGTCCGACCGGCGTCGGCAAGACCGAGCTCGCTCGTCAGCTCGCGCGGATCCTCGGCATGCCCTTCTTGCGCTTCGACATGTCCGAGTACATGGAGAAGCACAGCGTCAGCCGGCTGATCGGCGCCCCGCCTGGCTACGTCGGCTTCGACCAAGGCGGCCAGATGACCGACTCGGTCAGCAAGAACCCGCACTCGGTCGTGCTGCTCGACGAGATCGAGAAGGCCCACCCCGACATCTTCTCGGTCCTGCTGCAGGTCATGGACAACGCGACCTTGACCGACGCGACCGGGCGCAAGACCGACTTCCGCAACGTCATCTTGATCATGACCAGCAACGCGGGCGCGTTCGAGATGAGCACGCGCAAGGTCGGGTTCGGCGGCGAGGGCAACAGCATCGCGCCGGAGGCCAACAAGGCGCTCGAGCGGACCTTCTCGCCCGAGTTCCGCAACCGGCTCGACAAGATCGTCACCTTCGGCCAGCTGCCCAAGCCGATCATCGACAAGGTCGCCGACAAGGCCCTGCGCGAGCTCGAGATCCAGCTCGCCGAGCGCGAGGTCCGACTGACCTGGACGCCCGCGGCCAAGGAATGGGTCGCGCGCAAGGGCTACGATCAGCGCTTCGGCGCGCGGCCGATGGGCCGCGTGCTCGACGAGAAGATCAAGTCGGCGCTGGTCGACGAGCTGCTCTTTGGCCGACTCGAAGGCGGCGGCGCCGTCGAGGTCGACGCCGACCCCGAGACCGACGAGCTGGTGTTCAAGTTCACCGCCCGCGACTGATTCGATTCGACGGATCCGGAGCACGAACACGAGCCCTCTTCGCGGCGGAGTCTTCCGCCACGAAGAGGGCTCGCTGCACGTCGGGCTCAGCCCGGGACGCAGATCCCGATGCAGTCGGCGCCACCCTTTTCGGGGTCGCAGTCGTCGTTCGGATCGTCCACACAGACCTCGCCCTTGCCCTCGCAGGCGATCCCGCCGAAGCCGCCGCAGGCCGCCGGCGTGATGCAGACGCCGCCGCAGTCCGCTCCGCCCTGGTTCGGGTCGCAGTCGTCGTTCGGATCGTCCACGCACAGCTCGCCTTGCGGACAGGGGAAGTTCGCGAAGCCACCGCAGAAGCTCGGGCCCGCGTCGACGCAGATCCCACCGCAGTCGGCCCCGCCCTGGTTCGGGTCGCAGTCGTCATTCGGATCATCCACGCACT
>JAMHUH010000043.1:0-2306 GCA_035904925.1 Nannocystaceae bacterium | reverse complement strand
GGCGCCGCGCGATCCATCAGCGTCGGCCCACAGGTGGCTCGGAGTCCGCGGCGATCGAGCGCGGTGAAGAGCGTGTCCGTGGCGCTCGCGTGGCTGCTCGAATAGATCGCCGCGCAGGTGGTGCCCTGGCCGATCATCGCCGAACAGAACTCCTCGGCGACCGCGGCCGCGTAGGCGTGCTGGTCGAAGCGAGCCTCTTCGGGGAACACCGTGGTCTCCAGCCAGGGCAGCAAGGGTCCGCTCGCGCTGCCGAGCACGCGGGTCTGCGGGTAGTGCAGGTGCGCGTCGACGAAGCCGGGCAAGATCACCGCGCCCGGCCAGGTCTCGGGGATGACCGAGTCGGCTGGCGCCGGGCCGAATTCGACGATCCTGCCCTCGTCATCGACTCGAATCAGCGCGTCGGGCCAGAGTCGCCAATTGGCCTCGGCCTCGGGGGCGAGCACGCGGCCACGGATCGACGCGAGCACCGGCATGATCCCTCAGTGCCCGAACACGTGGATCTTGTCACGCATGCTGGCCGGGAAGCGCTCACGAACCACTCGCAGCGCGACCCGGCGAGTGTGGCGGAGGCTGCGATGGACCAACACCAGCGCCTCGCCTTCGAATTTTTCGCACTGCTCGATCCACTCGTCGACGTGGGTGTGGCCCCACTCGCGGGTCGACGCGACGCTGCGCTGGTCGTCCCACGAGGTGCACTCGTAGACCAACACCTTGCAGCGACGGACGATCTCGTGCTCGAGGAAGAAGTCCATCTTGGTGTCGCCGGTCACGCAGAGCAGCGGCACCGTCGTCTCGTGGGTGATCTTCACGCCCTCCTCGCGCAGCCGACGGATCTGCTCGGGCGGCAGGCCTTCGTACTGGCTGTCGAGCCGACGCGTGGTTCGCTCGATCACCCAGGCCAGGCTGGGCACGCGGTGATGGGTGCGCAGCGGCAGGGCGGTGAGCTCGTTGCTGATCGTCACGCGCTCGCCCGGCTTGGCCCCGCGCAGCTCGAACTTCAGCTCGAAGCCTTCGATCTCGCTCCACGCCGCCATCACGCGCTCGAGCGGATCGACGATCTCCTCGGGCACGTGCAGGATGGGCGGCGGCAGCTTCATCATGCCGCGCTGCGAGATGAAGTAGTGGAGGCCCGCGAGGTGATCGGCGTGGCCGTGCGAGACCAACACGCGCTGGTACTTGAGCGCGCCCGGCGGGCACATGCCGACGTCGAACATCAGCTTGAGCTCGGGCACGCGCAGGTTGGTCTCGACGCCGCCTTCTGCGATGCCTTGCAAACGCAGGCCGGCGACCTGCAACTCGTCTTCGCGGGGTCGGGGCAACTCGCGGCGGGTTGTAGCATCGCGACACCGAAGTGTCGTCGGACCGCGCGGGATCGCTGCGAGCACGCCACGCACTCGCTGCTCGCGTTCGTCGCAGTCCGCGTGCCCCTATTTGCCACAAGCCCTGCGAAGGGTCGCGCCCAAACCGCTTGGACCCATCGAGAGAGAAGAACGCGATTTTGCGATCTTTGGGCCAGTGGTGCTCACGGCAGACCCCGTCGCGAATCGCTTCGAAATGAAGAACGCGATAAAAAAATCGTGACTGGTTTGACGGTCGGCGGCACCACCAAGACGAACGTTGCACGATCCGCTGCGGCATCCAGGGAGGATCCTCGGCGCGGTCATCGGACTCGGAGGGGCAACACCGAGACGGACCGTTCGGACGACCATCGTCACCACCGACAACGCGCACCGTGAGCTGACCTGGGGGTAGCTCGCGGTGCGCGAACCTCCTTTGGTTCGGGCTGAAAGGCTTTCTGCGGGGCTGCCGTTCGCGCCATCGTCCTCTCTCCAGGCAAGCCGATCGTGCCACACAAGACCAACTTCAAATCCCGCCAGCTGCGAGCCCTCGCGCCGGCGCCTCTCGCCCTGAGTCTCCTCTTTCCCTCGCTCGTCGCCTGCCAGACGAGTTCGCAGGTCGGGGCTCGGGGCGATGGCAATTCTGCCGGGGCCGAGGATCCGAGCGACACGGCCGCGAAGGGGCCCGAGGTGGCCACGATCGCCAAGATTCGCGGCGGTCGAGGCTTGCAGGCGCCCGGGTTGCCCGCGGGGGCCTTCCTCGGTGAGGGCGCGTCGTTGCATGCCGGTCAGTGGGTCGAGCTGCCGCGCGGGACTCGGGCCGAGCTGACCTTGACCAACGGTCAACGGCTGCGGCTCGACGAAGACACTCGCCTGCGCTTGCCCGAGACGCTCGAGGTAGTTGGCGAGACCCTGCCGAGGCTCGAGCTGACGCGCGGTCGCTTGATCGTGCTCGCCGACGTCCCGGCT
>JAMHUH010000042.1:0-6341 GCA_035904925.1 Nannocystaceae bacterium | reverse complement strand
ACGATTTTTACATCAAGCCGATCTCGAGCAACAACAAGGTGGAGGTCAAGGTGCATGGGCCCTGCGAGCGAGCGCTTTGGAACGCGATCCGCGACGCGGCACAGCCCAAGATCCTCGAATTCTTGGCAAGGGCAGACAGCAAGCCCGAGATCGACGAAAGCTGATTCCCATCGTCGGCGATCCCAGGCACGCTCGGGGGGTGCCCAACCCGCTCGACCCCGCTCGCAGGCACTTGCTCGGCGCACTCGAGGCCGACCTCATCGGCCCCTATGATCCCAGTGGCGACGAGGTGCTCGCTCTGCCGCCGCTGCGTTGGTACCTGACCGGCTTTTTGATCCCCGAGGGCCAGTCGCAGGCGAACGCTTCGCTGGCGGGGGACGAGGACGAGGGGATGGAAGCGGGGGACGATGCGGGGCCGGACGAGCAGCCGGCCGAGCCGGATTCGAAGCAGCGGCCGATCTTGCCGAGCAGCTTGGGGATGAGCGTGCTCTTGCCGGCGTCGGGCTCGGAGGTGATCGAGGTCGAGGTCGGCTGGGGCGAGTATGTCCTGCGCACGACCAAGGACGAGGTCGCGGGGCTCTGCAAGGCGCGGGGCATGAACCCGGACAAGTATGTGGGCAAGGAGCTGTGGGAGCGGGTCACGATCCCACCGCGCAAGCTGAGGCTCGATCTGAGCAAGGCGGGCGGGGGCAAGCTGGCGCTGGCTTCGGTGCCGGACACGAGCGGGGTGCGGCTGGAGTATCGGCTCGAGACGATCAGCCCGGCCGACGCGAAGACGCTGCGGATCGCCGAGGCCGGCGAGGGGGCGCTGGCGCTCTCGGTGTTCTTGGTCAACACGCGGGCGATCGCGGCCGACCCCGAGCGCGACGGTCGGGGCTACAGCCGCGAGCTCAACGGCCAGACCCTGTTTCAGGTCACGCTGAGTCTGCACGCGCCGGGCGGGCTGCTACCGCGGCCCGACGCGCATTTTTCGAATTCGAAGGACTTCGACGATCGCATGGTCGACCTCCAGTTTCGGCGCGAGGTCGAGTGGGTGGTCGGGCACGGGATCGCGGCTCGACCCACGCCGCGCGACGCTGGGTCGCCGCTCGATCCCGAGACCAACCCCGCGGTCGGGGCCCAGACGATCTGGCTGCCGCACACCCGCGTGGTTCGGGTCCAGGCGACCGAGCTCGAGAGCGTGACTGTCGCGATGGACGAGCTCGCGCAGGTGAAGGACGCGGCCGACGTGGCGCGCTGTCTGGGCGCGCTGCCGGCCGAGTACGAGGCGTGGATCGGCGAGCAGGCGCAGATCGAGCTCAGCCAGGCCCGGCATCGCGAGACCCAGGCCGACTTGGTCGTGCGCATGCGCGAGGCTCGAGCGCGGATCGCCGATGGCATCGCGCTGCTCGAGTCGGACGCCGAGCTGCGCCAGGCGTTTTGTTGGGCGAACGAGGCGATGGCCGAGGTCGGGCGTCGGCGCAACCCTCAGGGCAAGCCGCGGTGGCGGCTCTTCCAGCTCGCGTTCTTGCTGCTCAACTTGCGTGGGCTTCACGACCCCGGCCACGAGGATCGTGACAAGGTCGAGCTGCTCTTCTTTCCGACCGGCGGCGGCAAGACCGAGGCTTACCTGGGCGTCATCGCGACCACGCTCTTGCTCCGACGCATGCGTGGGGCGAGCCGGCCCGACGGCGGGCTGGGTGTCGCGGTGATCCTCCGCTACACGCTGCGCCTCCTGACCCTCGATCAGCTCGAGCGGGCCTCGGCGTTGATCTGCAGCCTCGAGCTGCTGCGTCGCAGGCACCCGGCGCAGCTCGGCACGGTCCGCTATTCGATCGGCCTGTGGGTGGGTCGCTCGGGCAGCCCCAACACGATGTTCGAGGCCAAGAAGCAGATCACCGACTATCGCGGCAACACGGCCGAGTCGAAGGGCTCGCCCTTTCCGCTGGTGACCTGTCCCTGGTGCGGGGCCGAGATCGAGGCCCGGGGCATGGACGTGCTGCCGCGGCGCTCGGACCCGACCCATACGGTGGTCCTCTGCGCCAACCCGAGCTGCGAGTTCTCGTCGGCGCGGCGCGGCGATCCGGGCACCAAGGTCGGCGAGCTGCCGGTGCTCTTCGTCGACGAGCACCTCTACTCGGAGCTGCCCTCCTTCGTGGTCTCGACGGTCGACAAATTCGCGATGCTCACCCACCGCGGTCAGGCCGGGAAGCTGTTCGGCAAGGTTCACAGCTACTCGGATCAACGCGACGCGCCGCGTCGTTATTGGAGCGGCGGCGACGGTGACAACTACTTGGTGGCGCCACCCGCCGCCGAGCCGCTGCCGCATGGGCTGCTGCCGCCCGACTTGATCATCCAAGACGAGCTGCACCTGATCTCGGGTCCGCTCGGCACGATGGTCGGGCTCTTCGAAACTCTGGTCGAGGAGCTCTGCCAGCGTCCGCTGCCCGGTGGCGGCAAGGCGGGGCCGAAGATCGTCGCGGCCACGGCGACGGTCCGGCGAGCGAGCGCGCAGGTCCAGGCGCTCTATGCCCGGCGGCTCGACCAGACCAAGCTCTTTCCGCCGCAGGGCGTCGACGCGTGGCAGACCTTCTTCGCCGAGCGCGACGTCGCGGCCAACGAGCGCATGTACGTGGGCCTGGCCGCGCCGGGTCGCTCGCTCAAGCGGATCTTGTTGCAGGCTTATCTGGTCTTGCTCGGCGCGGGCGAGCAGCTGGCCGCGGAGCCCGAGATCGGGCCGGCCAAGGCCGACCCCTACAAGACCCTGGTCGGCTACTTCAACAGCTTGCGCGAGCTCGGCGGCATGCGGCGGATCGTCGACGACGACGTCTACTCGCGCGTGCGCAAGTCCGATCAACGCATGCCCCACGACGCTCGGGTCGGCCGCGCCGGGCATCGCTGGTTGGCCAAGCGCGAGACCGGCGATCCGATCGAGCTGACCAGCCGGGTTCGGACCTCGCACTTGACCCGCGACAAGGCCCGGCTCGCCGCGCAATTCCACGAGTACGCGCAGGCCAAGGCCAACCACCCCGACGCGGCCAAGCCGGTCGACGTGGTCTTGGCCAGCAACATGATCTCGGTCGGGCTCGACGTGACTCGGCTCGGGTTGATGGTCGTCGCGGGTCAGCCCAAGACGACCAGCGAGTACATCCAGGCGACCAGCCGGGTCGGCCGTGACGACGCGCGGCCGGGCTTCGTGCTGACCGTCTACAACGTCCAAAAGCCGCGCGATCGCTCGCACTACGAGCACTTCGTCGCTTACCACGAGAGCTTCTATCGCTACGTCGAGGCCCAGAGCGTGACGCCCTTCTCGCTGCCGGCGCTCGATCGCAGCCTGGCTTCGGTCGTGGTCGGGATGGTCCGGCACTCGGGCGGGGCCAAGCTGGCGACGCCGCATGGCGCCGGGGCGGTGGCGCTGATCGGCGCGGCGGGTGGGCACGTGGCCGAGGTCTTGGGCGAGCGCGCGCGAGCGCAGCCCGACGCGGTCGGCAACACGCTCGAGCAGGTGACCCGCACGCGCAGCAAGACCATCCTCGACGCGTGGCGGCAGGTCGTGCAGCCCACGGCCGAGAGCGCGGGCTCGGCCGCGAGCTACTGCTACTCGCCCTTCGAAAAGGGCAACGCGCTGCTGCGCACGCCCGAAGACGACGCGACCATGAGCGACCCCTATCTGCCCAGTGACCCTCGCTATCCCTTCGTCGCGCCGACCTCGATGCGGGACGTCGAACCGTCGGTCGCGGTCTGGGTCCGCCGGCGCAAGGAGGAGGGCTGACATGGCCAAGGCCAAAGGTTCGAGCGCCAACAAGCCGCGGCCCGAGGGCGAGCTGCGCCAGAGTCAGATGATCACGACCTACGGGCCGGGCGCGCTGGTCGACTTGGTCGACGACGCGATCTTGATCCCGGGGCTCGAGTATTGGGCCTATGGCAACGCGGCCGGCTACGAGGTCCGAGCGCCCGAGCTGGCCGCGAGCCTGCGCAAGCGCGGGCTCAAGCTCTCGCAGACCACGCCCTTTCGGACCCCGCCGGTTACCCGCGACGACGAGCAGCACGTCGGCTGTGGGATCCGGGCGATGGAATTTCCGAGCTGGTTTTTGTGCCCGAACCCGAGCTGCCAGAGGCTGATCCACAAGCGCGACACCGAGCTCAAGCAGGGCCAACGGCGGCATCGCTGCCCGGGCGTCGACAAGCCGCGCGCGCTGATCCCCGTCCGCTTCGCGCTCGCCTGCGTCAACGGCCACCTCGACGACTTCCCCTGGAACTGGTTCGTCCACCGCGATCAAAAGTGCGACGCGCCCGAGCTGCGGCTCAAGGACTCGGGCAGCGGCGACCTGAACGACGTCGTGATCGACTGCACCACCTGCGGGCTCGAGCGCTCGATGGGCCAGGCCCGCAGCGAGGAGTCGCTGCCCAAGTGCCACGGGCATCGGCCCTGGCTGGGCGCTTACGTCGGCGATCCGATCGTCATCGAGGCGTGCGAGGAGCGGCAGCGGCTCTTGATCCGAACCGCGAGCGGTGGCTACTCGTCGCAGGTCGAGAGCGCGCTGACGATCCCGCGGACCAGCGCCGTGCCCGAGCCGATCCGCGAGTTCTTGCTCCGCCACGACGAGCGCGAGCTCGCGACCTTGACGGCCGCGGCCGAGGTCCCGATGGGCCGCAAGTTCATCGCCGTGCTGGCCAACGACCCACCGCCCGCGATCGCCAAGCTCTCGGACGCCGAGCTCTGGCTGCACATCTCGACCTTCCGGGCCGAGCAGGGCGCCTCCGACGACGACCCGCCGCCGGTCCGCGAGACCGAGTACGCCACGATGACGCAGGCGCCGATCGAGCAGGGCGACCCGCTCTACGCGAGTGTCAACAAAGACGACTTCGTCGCGCAGCGACCCCCTCGCAGCGAGTGCCCGCTGCCCGCGGGCGTGGCCGACTTGGTCTTGGTCGAGCGGCTGCGCGAGGTTCGAGTACTGACCGGCTTCACCCGGATCGAGAGCGCGAGCCCGAACATCTACGGCGAGTTCGATCTGGTCACGCGCCGGGCTGCGCTCTCGCTCTCAGCCGATTGGCTGCCAGCGTCGGAGATCCGCGGCGAGGGCTTCTTGGTCGTGCTCGATCTGGCCAAGCTCGAGGCCTGGGCGAAGCGGCCCGCGGTGGTCGAGCGCGAGAAGCAGCTGCGCGCGGGCTGGGAGAGCCGCGGTGGACCGGGCGTGAACTTTTTGGGCGTTCGCTTCTACTTGCTGCACACGCTCGCGCACCTGCTGATCACCCAGGTCTCGCTCGAGTGCGGCTACGCGGCCTCGGCGATCCGCGAGCGGATCTACTGCGATCCGCCGCATCTGCCTCACGCGCGGGAGATGGCCGGGGTGCTGCTCAGCACCGGCAGCACCGGCAGCGAAGGCACGCTCGGCGGTCTGGTCCAGCAGGGCCGACGGATCCGGCATCACCTCGAAGAGGCGCTGCGGCGGGCCAAGCTCTGCTCGCACGATCCGGTCTGCGGGCGTCAGCAGCCCCACCAAGGCGCGCCCGGTCGGGCCTTGCTCGGCTCGGCTTGCCACGGCTGCTTGTTCATCGCCGAGTGCTCGTGCGAGCGCTCGAATCAATACCTCGATCGCGCGCTGGTGGTCCCGACCATGGGCCTCGAGCACGCCGAGGAGCTGGCCTTCTTCCCCGCGCCTGCGCTCTGATGTCCAGCAACCCGCTCTTGTCGCTCGCGCGCATCGACACCGATCGGGTCGCTCGGCTCTGGCGCTCGCTCGCGGCGCTGCCGGCCAAGCATCGCGTGAGCGAGGCCGACCTCGGCGAGGACTCCATCGGCGACGACGAGCTCGCCGAGGCGCTCGCGCCCTTGCTGGGCCAGTCTGCCTGGGTGCTCGCGTCCTTGCTCGAGGCGGTGTTGGCCGAGCGCGGCAAGTTCGAGCCGGTCGTGCAGGGCGAGCAGCCGCGGGTCGAGTATACGATCGAGCGTCACTACGTTGACCGTTCCCACTATGGCGACCGCTCGCCCGAGCTGGTCTGGAGCGGCGACCAGGCCAGCCGCTCGACCGCCCGCATGACCCGCTGGGTGATCGAAGATCTGTTTCGCAGCGCCAGCCAGCACGTGTTGATCGCCGGCTACTCGTTCGACGGCGCCAAGGACCTGTTCGCGCCGCTCTTCGATCGGGCCGAGAAGCTCGCCGCCGAGGGCCTGCCGCTGCCGCAGGTCCGCGTCATCTTGGATTGCTCGCGCGTGCAGGTTCAGGCCGCCGACACCGATCCGACGACGATCGCCCGGCTGGCCGCCAAGCGCTTCATGGACACCTGCTGGACGGGCGCGAGCTTGCCCGCGCAGGTGCTCTACTACGTGCCCTCGACCCAGCGCGAGCCCGCGTACA
>JAMHUH010000041.1:0-13849 GCA_035904925.1 Nannocystaceae bacterium | reverse complement strand
CCGCGCGATCGAGCTGTGTGGGCCGCGAGCGACGATCGTGCTCAAGACCACCCGCGCGGCTCCGGTCGTGCTCGATCTCGCCGCGATCGTGGTCGGCGAGCTGCGCCTGGTCGGCTCGCGCTGCGGCGACATGCGTCGCGCGGTCGATCTCCTGGCTCGCGGCGCGATCGATCCTCGGCCCTTGATCGACGCGCGCTTCGAATTCGAGGCGGCCGAGCAGGCCTTGGTCTGCGCCGCCGAACCCGGGCGACTCAAGGTGCTGATCGACTGGCAGAGTCAACCCGGCATGGACGCGAGCTCGAGCAGCTCGTCGGCGCGCAACGAGGCCGACCAGCACGCCATGAACTCGTAGCGGACATCCTCGGGCAGCGAATCACACAGCTCGGCGTCCTCGGTGTAGCGCGCGACGCAGTGGTCCATCGCGTAGATCATGTCCGCGCAGTCCGGGCTCTCCACCATGCAGCGCGCGAAGCCTCGCTCGACCGGGATCATGCACTCCAAGTAGGCCAGCGCGGCCTCCTCGTCCTGCGCGAAGGCGTCGACCATGCAGCGCTTCTGGCCCTCGTCGAGCGTGCCAACCTCGGGATCGCTCATGCACTCCTGCGTGGTCTCGAACCCGAGGTTGGCCGGGCACCGGCAAAAGGAGGCGCACGCCGCAGCCACCGCGTCCGCGTAGCGATCGACCTCGTCGACCAGCAGACCTGCTTTCGAGCATGCGGTCAGCGTCGACACCGAGGCGAGTAGAGCGAGCCAACCACGCATTCGAGCTGATCGTGACGAGCAACCTCGCAGCTGAACAGTGCAATTTCTTCGTGAGCGGCACGGCGCCCAACCCGGTCGTCAATAGCCGATCGCCAGCCCGTCTTTGCGCATCTCGGTCGCGCCGACATACACCCCGCTGACCGGATCGCGCAGGATCGCCTGATAGCCACCGTAGCCCTCGGCGTCGACGACCACTTCGTGGCCCATCGCCCGCAGGGCCGCGCGGGTCGACTCGGGCACGCCCGACTCGACATGGATCACGCCGAGCGGACTCTCGTCGATCCCGGTCGGCTGGCGACCGCCCTCGTGGCGGATCCGCGCCGCGTCGCCGGCTTCTTGCAGGTTCATGCCAAAGTCGATCAGGTTGATCAGGATCTGCACGTGGCCCTGCGGCTGCATCGATCCGCCCATCACCCCGAAGCTCATGAAGGGCTTGCCCGCTTTCATGACGAAGGCCGGGATGATGGTGTGGAAGGGCCGCTTGCCGGGCGCATAGACGTTCGCGTGGCCCTCGACGAGCGAGAAGAGCTCGCCGCGATCTTGGAGCATGAACCCGAGCCCGTCCGGGACCAAGCCCGAGCCCATGCCGCGATAGTTCGACTGGATCAGCGAGACCATCATGCCGCGCTCGTCGGCGACGGTCAGGTAGGTGGTGTCGCCTGGCCCCTCGAGCAAGGGCTCGCCCGGCATCGGCTCGCGCATGGCGTGCTCGCCATCGATCGCGGCGAAGCGCTGCCGAGCATAGGCTTCGTCGATGAGCCCCGCGGGGTCGATGCCGGAGAAATTCGGGTCGGCGTAGAACTTGGCCACGTCTTCGAAGGCCAGCCGCTTGGCCTCGGTGACGTAGTGGAGGACCTCGGCTCCGCCGCGGGGGTACTTGGCCAGCTCGACCTGGTCGAGCAACGCGAGCATCTCCAGCGCGGCGTAGCCCTGGCCGTTGGGCGGCAGCTCATAGACCGTGTAGCCGCGATAGTCGACGTGCCCTGGCGTGACCCACTCGCTGCGGTGAGCCTCGAGATCCGCGAGCCGCAGATCGCCGCCGATTCGGCGCATGTAGGCATCGATCGTCGCCGCGATCGGTCCGCGATAGAACGCGTCGCGGCCCGCTTCGCCGATCGTCTCGAGCGTGCGCGCGAGATCGGGGTTGCGGAACAGCTCGCCTGGGAGCGGCGCATGACCGGCGATCAAATAGGTCGCGCGGGCGTTGTCGAGCTCTTCGATCTGATCGGCGACCTCGTCGAAGCGAGCCATGTTTTTTTGCCAGTACATCGCGATCACGGGCGAGACCGGGAAGCCCTCGCGGGCGTAGGCGATCGCGGGCGCGAGGTCCTCGGCCATGCTCAGTCGACCAAAGCGAGCGTGCAGTTCGAACCAGGCGTCGACCGTGCCCGGCACCGTGACCGCGAGCGAGCCGTAGGCGGGGATCGGCTTGCCCTCGCCGACCCGCTCGCGCATCTGGGCGAGGCTGCGGCCCGCCGGGGCGCGGCCCGATCCGTTGATCCCGTAGAGCTGCTCGGTCTCGGGATCCCAGACGATCGCAAAGAGATCGCCGCCGATCCCGTTGCCGATCGGCTCCATCAGACCGAGCGTCGCGTTGGCTGCGATCGCGGCATCGATCGCGCTGCCGCCTCGCTGGAGGATGTCGATCGCCACTTGCGACGCGAGCGGCTGGGCCGTGCACGCCATCCCATGCTGGGCGTAGATCGGGCTGCGAGCGAAGTCGGGGCCGAGCGGACGATCGCCACCCCCGAGCTCGGGTGCCGGATCCGCCGACGCTGCCAACTCCCCTCGATCATTCGGTTGGATCTTGGCCGAGGCGTCCAGGTGCTCGCTCGACGCGGGCGTGCCCTGTTCCCCACAATGAATCGCGGCCAGCAGCGAAACGACGATCCACGGGCTCTTGCGCACCTTCGCACGATAGCGCCGCGCGGTCCCGCGCGGGCTCAATTTCGGCTCCACGAGCGAATGCCGCGATGGGCTATGGTCGTGGCCGATGTCTCGCCGCGCCCGTCGTTCCTTCACCGCCGCGCTCCCCTTGCTCGGCTTCATCGCCTGCACCACGCCCACGAGCGACGAAGGCTCCGACGAGGCCGCGGACGCGAGCGAGTCCGACAGCGCGACGAGCGAGACGGCCGAGACCGGCGCGCCGCTCGGTCCGACCTGGCATCAGGACATCGCGCCGCTGGTGGCCGAGAAGTGCGTCGGCTGCCACACCGAGGGCGGCATCGGCCCCTTCTCGCTGACCGACTACGACGCGGCCGCGACGTGGGCTCCGCTCGCCCTCGAGGCGATGCTCAATCATCAGATGCCGCCCTGGGGTCAGGACAACACCGACGAGTGCCAGCCTCGCCTCCCCTTCATCGGCGACACTCGCTTCACCGACGAGCAGCTCGATCTCTTCGCGGCGTGGATCGACGCGGGCACGCTCGAGGGCGATCCGGCCAGCGCGGCGCCGCTGCCCGAGCCGCCGCAGACCGAGCTGGTCGACGCCGACTTCGAATTCCCGATCCCTGCGGGCATCGACATTGGGCCGGGCTCGGATCAGCTGTGGTGCTTCGTGATCGATCCGCAGTTCGCCGAGGACACCTTCATCAACGGCATGCAGATCGTCCCGGGCAACGACGCGATCGTTCACCACGCGCTCGTCTACGTCGACGAGACCGGCGAGTCCGACGCGCTGGCCGACGCCAACGGCCGCTACGAGTGCTTCGGCGGGCCCGAGGTCGACGGCTCGCTGGTCGCAGTCTGGGCGCCCGGCGTGCCCCCGCAAGAGACGCCCGAGGGCGTCGCGATTCGAATCCCGGGCGGCGCCAAGCTGGTCTTGCAGGTTCACTACCACCCGACCGGCGCCAACGAGACCGACCCCGACACCAGCGTGGCCTTCCGCGAGTCGCCGACCGTGCCGGCCTACATCGGCGAGTACGCGCTGCCCGGCAACGAGAGCTCGCTCGACAACACCGGCTACGGCCTCCAGCCCGGCCCCAACGATCAGGGCGAGCCCGAGTTCAGGATCCCCGCGGGCGTGCAGGGCCACACCGAGCGGATGCTGGTCGTGATCCCGCCGCTCTTCAGCGAGGCGATCATCTGGCAGGCCAGCTCGCACATGCACTACCTCGGCACGGACATGCGCTTGGGCATCGATCGCTTCAAGCCCGAGCCCGGCACCGACATCGACGAGGAGTGCTTCGTCCAGACGCCCTACTACAATTTCGAGTGGCAGCGTGGCTATCGCTACGACGCCCCGCTCGATCAGATGCCGACCGTGCGCCCGGGCGACGTGCTCACGCTCGACTGCACCTTCGACAACAGCATGAACAACCCGCACTTGGCCGCGGCGCTGGCCGACCAGGGTCTCGACGCCCCGATCGACGTCTACCTCGGCGAGCAGACCCTCGACGAGATGTGCCTCGGAGTGTTCGGGGTCGCGACGCCCTACACGCCCTGATTCAGCCCGATCTCGACGCCGCCCCGCGGCGCTGCGATCCTCTCGGGATGCCCATCCACGCGGCTCTCCTGCGCGAGCTCGAGCGATTCGACGTCGACATCCCGATCGAGCGGGCCCACACCCCGCCGGCGTCCTGGTACACGACGCCCGAGCTGTTCGAACTCGAGCGCAGCGCGGTGTTCGGTCGCAGCTGGCAGCCGGTCGCTCGCGTCGAGCAGCTGCGCGAACCGGGCAGCTACGTGGCCGGCTGCTTCGCCGAGCGACCCTGGGTGATCACCCGCGACCTCGAGGGCCAGCTGCGGGCCTTTTACAACGTCTGTCGACACAAGGGCCGCGAGGTCGTGCTCGGCGCGGGTCGGGCCGAGCAGCTGGTCTGTGGCTACCACGCGTGGACCTACGACTTGGCCGGACGCCTGCGCAAGGCCCCGCAGATGGCCGGCGTCGAGGCCTTCGATCGCGAGGCGATGTCGCTGGTCCCGATCCAAGTCGAGGCCTGGGGACCCTGGCTCTTCGTCAACCCCGAGCTCGACGCAGCCCCGCTCGCGCCCCGCCTCACCGAGCTCGACGCTCGGCTCGAGGCCAGCAGCTGGTCCGAGCTCGAGTTCGTGCATCGCAACGAGTGGACGCTCGCCTGCAATTGGAAGGTCTACGTCGACAACTACCTCGACGGTGGCTACCACGTCCCGCACATGCACCCGACCCTCGACGCCCAGCTCGACATGGCTCGCTACCAGACCGAGCTCTTCGCCGAGTTCTCGATCCAGAGCTGCCCGAGCGCGGGCGAGGCCGAGCTGGCCCAGCAGCGAATCGGCGGCCAAGCCATCTACGCCTGGCTCTTCCCCAACTTCATGATCAATCGCTACGGGCCCTGCCTCGACAGCAACCATGTGATCCCGCTCGGACCCGATCGCTGCAAGGTCGTCTGCGAGTTCTACTTTCGTGAGACCAAGACCGCCGAGGCAAAGGCCTTCATCGCCGCGAGCATCGAGCAGAGCGCGATCACCCAGCGCGAGGACATCGAGATCTGCGAGTCCGTGCAGGTCGGTCTGCGCTCGGGCGCCTACGATCGCGGTCGCTATGCCCCGCGCGTCGAGCAAGGCGAGCACCACTTCCACCAGCTGCTCGCGCGAGCGCTCCGGCGGGCCTGAGCGAGTGTACGAGCGTCATCGGCTGGCGATCGAGCCAGATCACCGTTCGATCGGCGATGCCGGCCGCCTCGAAGCGGGGCAGGGCGTCGTTCAGCGCCGCGGGAGACTCGAACATGAACCCGCTAGCGCTTGAACTGTTTGAACTGGTAGCGCCGGATCGCCGCGCCGCCGGGAGTGAGGACCTGCGCGAGATTTACCTGATCGTCGAGCCCGGCAGACTCGGTGCTGCGCGAACTTGGCCGCACAGCATGGTCGTCAGATTTGGTAATTTCAGGGCCCTAAGCCCGGCACTTCGAGCGCGCCGTTCACCCGCTCGCGGAACTCCGCGAGGCAGCTCGCGTCCGAGGCCCTCCCGCTGTTCCTCACACCAGCGCATGGTGGCGTCCAAGGCCGCGACCGCCTCATCGAGGATCCGGTAGAGACCCACGGCGCGCGCGTGCCCTGCGGCTTCGCCTCGAGCGGCCCCCGGAGTCGTTCGTGCGACGTCGCGTCGCGCGACGAAAGACCACGCTGACAATTCACTCTGAAGATCCGATTAACGCCCGCGAATGGATCTGCCCGTCTTTCACCTCGATTTTCTCAACAATCGCATGCTCATTGCGATCATCGCGGTGTTGCACGTCGTCATCAATCACGGAATGGCGGTGGGTGGCATCCCACTGATCGCATACCTCGAGCGGCGCGGGCTGAGGACCGGTGATGGCGCGTGGGACAAGCTGGCATTCCAGATTCTCTCGGTCTTCTTCATCGTCACCACCACGATCGGCGCGCTAACGGGCGTCGGAATCTGGCTCTCGGCGTCGCTCGTGAACCCCTACGCGATCGGCAGCTTGATCCGCGTGTTCTTCTGGACCTGGTTCGTGGAATGGCTGGTGTTCGTGACCGAGGTCGCGCTGATTCTCGCCTATACGCTCACGTGGAAGACCTGGATCGGGCCCCGAAAACAGGCCCACGTGAAGCTCGGCGTCGTGCTAGCGATCGCGTCTTGGGCGACGATGGCGCTGATCGTCTCGATCCTCGGCTTCATGATGGATCCGGGATCTTGGCACTCGGACAGGACCCTGTTCAGCGGAATGCTGAATCCGCTCTATCTCCCGCAGCTCGCGTTCCGAACCCCGCTCGCCATGCTGATGGCCGGCAGCTTCGGCCTGGTGATCGTCCCCTGGGTGACCGAGCGAGGCTCGCAGTTGCGCACCGAGGCAATTCGAACGATCGGCCGATGGATGTTGGCCTGGACGATCCCCTGCGTGCTCGGTGGCCTCTGGTACATCCGCGCCGTGCCCGACGCGATGGCGAACAACCTCGCGGTCGCGCTGCTGACCCAGGCGCTCGAGGGTTGGGCGAACACGGCGATCCGGGTGCTCATGGGCGCCTGCCTGGTCATCACTGGTATCGCGCTGTGGGCCGCGCGCTGGCCGAAGTCGATCCGCCCCCCCGTGCTCGTGACGCCGGCGATCCTGGCGATCGTGCTGCTCGGGACCTTCGAGCGCGTTCGCGAGTTCGTCCGCAAGCCCTACGCGATCGCCGGCTACCTCTATTCGAATGGTCTGCGCGTGGACGACTATCCACTCTTGCAGCGCGACGGCATTCTGACTCACGCGACCTACACGACGGTCCGCCGCGTCACCCCCGACAATCAAATCGCGGCTGGTCGCGAGGTGTTCAACCTGGCGTGTACGCGCTGCCACACGGTCGACGGCGTCAACGGCATCCGCGACGTGCTCGCGCGAATGTACGGCGACGACTCGGCGTGGGATAGCGAGGCGATCGTGGGCTACGTCGGCGCCATGCACGAAATCCGCCCCTTCATGCCGCCCTTCCCCGGGAACGAGGCCGAGAAGCGGGCCCTGGCGGCCTTTCTCGTGAGTCTGCAATTCGAGCGCGACGTGATCGAGGGCGCCCAGGTGACAGGGGTCGAGGCGCCGCCACGGCCGACGTCACCCGATCCCGCTCCGATCTTCGTCGCTATCTGATCCCCGACCGATCTTCGACTTCCGCCCCGAGATTCGACGCAATGATCTTCACGCCGGTCCCCCGCGACATCCCCTTGCCCCTCCCCGCCAGCCCCGAGCTCCTGCATGTGCTGCTGGTCGTGGCGTTCATCGCCCACATCCTCTTCGTCAACCTCATGGTCGGAGGGTCGATCCTCGTGCTCGGCTGCGAGCTGCGCGGGTTCGGAAAGCCCGACTACGACCGGCTGGCCCGCGAGCTCGCGGTCACGGTCACGGTCAACAAGAGCCTCGCGGTCGTGCTCGGCGTCGCGCCGCTCCTGCTGATCAATGTGCTCTACACGATTCACTTCTACACGGCCAACGCACTGACGGGGACCGCATGGATCCTGCTGATCCCCGCGATCGCTACCGCGTTCTTGCTGCTCTATCTGCACAAGTACACGTGGGACCGGCTCGCGGATCACAAGTGGATTCACGTCGGGATCCTCGCCATCGCCGTCGCGCTCTTCCTCGCCATTCCGCTGGTGTTCCTCGCCAACGTCAACCTCATGATGTTCCCGGATCGCTGGACCGGCATTCGCGGCTTCGTGAGCGCGCTGCTGCTGCCGAACGTGTTCCCGCGCTATTTCCACTTCCTGTGCGCCTCGCTCATCGTCACCAGCTTGTTCGGCGTCTGGTACTTCGGGCGCGCGACCTACCCGATCGAGTCGAAATTCACGAGCTTCACCCGCCCCGCGATCCGCCGCATCTTCTATTCGGTGGCGTTCATGGTCTCGTTGGTCCAATTCGTCGTGGGCCCGCTCGTGCTGTTCACGCTGCCGGCACGCGGCCTTCACCCGAACATGGTCTTCGTCATCCTGCTCGGCGCGATCATGGCGTTGCCCGCGGTTTGGATGATGTGGAAGGAGCTGAGCGTCCGCGAGCCCCATGGCGAGCGGCTGCGCTACATCGTCGCCTACTTGTCGATGACCGTGGCCTGCATGGCGATCGGGCGCCACATGTATCGCGAGACCGCGCTCGCCGAACATCGTGAGCAGATGCTGGTCGCCACCCAGCAGTGGGTCCTCGCCTCCGAGCAAGCCGCCCACGACCGCGAGACGGGCCAGGCGCTCGCCGCGACCGGGGTCAGTCCCGGCCAAGCCCACTTTCAGAGCACCTGCGGGGCCTGCCACGCCCGCGACCACCGCCTCGTGGGCCCGCCGCTCACCGAGATCGCGACGATCTACGCTGGCGACCCCGAGGGCATCGTGAGCTGGGCCCGCGCGCCGGGCAAGAAGCGGGCCGACGCGCCCCAGATGCCGGCCTTCGCCTCGCTCGGCGACGAGAAGCTTGCGTCGATCGCCGCGTACATGCTCGAGGCGGGCGCGACCCCGTAGCCGCGCTCGCTCAGTCACCGCGCCGACCGCCAGTTGCTCAGGAGCGGCTCGGACTCACCCGATCGCCAACGTCTGGCGTGACCCGCTTCCTCGTCGGCGCGGCATAGCCCCGCGTACCTGCGTCGATCGGTCGCGCTCTCGACCGAGGGATCCGCCGATCGCATCGAGAACCCCGCCCTTCAGCGAGCGAGCGCGGCGAGCTACGAGACATGCATGGCGAGCGAGCACGACGACCTCCTTCTCACGCGACGCGAGTGGCTGCGGGCGAGCGCTGCGCTCGGGACCCACCTCGTCGCGCCCGGTTGCACGTCGGCGCGCGCGGCCGGGCGACGGGTCGAGGAGTCCGGCGACAGACCCACCATGTCCTACGACGTCGTCATCGTTGGAGGCGGCCCCGCCGGCCTCTCCGCCGCGCTCGCGCTCGGCCGCGCTCGCAAGCACGTGTTGCTCTGCGACTCGGGCCCCCGCCGCAACCAGCTCGCCGAGCACATCCACAACTTCGTCACGCGAGACGGAACCACGCCCGAGGAGTTCCGCGAGAGCGCTCGTCAGCAGCTCTCGCGCTATCCGAACGTCGAGATGCAGGAGGCTCGGATCGAGTCGATCGCGGGCACTCGCGGCGCGTTCACCCTGCGTTCGGCGAGCGACGTGTTCGAGGCCCGACGGATCATCCTGTGCACGGGAATGATCGACGAGTTTCTGCCGATCGAGGGGTTTCGAGAGCTGTGGGGTCACGCCATCTTCCAGTGCCCCTACTGCCACGGATGGGAGGTCAAGGAGCGCCCCTGGGGCTACGTCGCGCAGACCGTCGAGGCGCTCCACTTCGCCGTCCTGCTCCGGAGCTGGTCGCAGCAGGTCACGGTGTTCACCCGCGGCACGTTCGAGGTCTCGCCCGAGCAGCGAGCCCACCTCGAAGCGGCCGACGTTCGGGTCGAGACGGATCCGATCGCGCGCCTGCGGTGGCACGGGCACACGCTCGATGGCGTGGAGCTGGACACCGGCGTCGTCGTGGCTTGCGAGACGCTCTTCGCCCACCCCCCACAAACGCAAGTCGAATTGGTGACCTCGCTCGGGCTCTCGCTCGACGAGGCGGGCCTCGTTCGCGCCGACCCGATATCGCGCGAGACCTCGCTGCCGGGCATGTATGCGGCCGGGGACCTCGGCACGCGCATGCAGGGGGCCATCCTCGCCGCCGCACTCGGGACGCAAGCCGCGGCGATGCTCAACCATGAGCTGACCGCGGAGCTGGCCGCGCGGAGGCTCCTGTGACTGGCGTCCGAGGGGCCGAGCCGCGAGACTCGGCCACGGCGATCACGGAGCGACTCCTTCGCGACGCAGGGCTCGCCGAGTGCCGTCGGATCCTCGACGTGGGCTGTGGTCGCGGCGACGTGACTTGGTTGGCGGCGCGAGTGGCCGAGGGCGCGCGGGTGTTGGGTGTCGACAGCGACGCGTCGGCGGTGGCTGCAGCGACGAGTCGACGGGGACCAGGCGTCGAGAACCCGAGCTTCGTGGTCCAGGACCTCGGCACGATCACCTCCGAGCTCGGGTCCTTCGATGCCATCGTCGGCAGGCGGGTCTTGATGTACGTGCGAGATCGTGGCGCTGCGATTCGCACGCTCGCCAGCGTGCTCGAGCCGGGCGGGATCCTCGTGTTTCAAGAGGCCGACGCGACCATGACACCTGCCTCGATCCGGCGATTTCCGCTGCACGAGCAGGTGCATCGCTGGATGTGGGACACCGTCGTCGCCGAAGGGGCGACGAGGTCGGTCGGGTTCGAACTGCCGGGGCTCTTCGAGTCGGCTGGCCTGGTCGTCGAGGGCGTTCGCGCCGAAGCGATCGTCGAGACCGCCGGGCATCGACTTCCCACGGCGAACGTGATTCGGGTGATGCTGCCCCGCATCCTCGCGCAGGGGATCGCCACCGAACAGGAGATCGACATCGACACGCTCGACTCTCGCCTCGCCGACGAGTTCGCGCAGCTGGCCGGCAGCGCGTACGTGGGCGGGATGGCCTTCAGCGCCTGGGCGAGGAAACCCCGCTGAGCTCGCGCTGCTGCGCCCGCCAGGCCGCCGGCGTGCAGCCATGAGCGCGCCGGAACAGACGAATGAAGTGGGTCGGATCCGCGTAGCCGACCCGCTCGGCGATGACATCGACCATCTCGTCGGTGTGGAGCAGGCGGTTGCGCGCCTCGGCGAGCCGACCCGCGATGATCCACTCGATGACGGACTTGCCGGTCGCGCGACGCACGAGGGTCGACACGTGCGAGGGCGACCGATTCACGGAGCTGGCGACCTCGCCGAGCGAGACCGGGCCGAGACAGTGACGCTCGATGAAGCGAAGCGCGTCGCCGACCAGCCCCGCGTGGCGCTTGCTGTCCGAGCCGCAGGGAGCCGCGCGCCCGACCTCGGCGAGGATCAGCCCGAGCAGGCTCTTTTGCACGAACTCGTCGTGCGCCGCGGAGCCCCCGGTGGTCTCGCGATGCAGCTCGGCGCAGAGGTTGGCGAGGTGGGCTTGCCGTTCGCTAGGGATGTGCACGACCGTCGAGGCGCCGCGAGCCGCTCGCTCGAAGGGGTCGAGCAGCGACGCGAGCTCGGTCGGGGCGTAGCAGGCCGGGCACAAGCCGATGCCCCACACCTCGGGCGAACGCGCCGTGACGAGCCCATGCCGCTCGCCGGCCGGGACCAGGTAGACGTCGCCG
Source organism: Nannocystaceae bacterium (assembly GCA_035904925.1). Lineage (GTDB taxonomy): Bacteria > Myxococcota_A > Polyangia > Nannocystales > Nannocystaceae > Plesiocystis. The sequence goes on along the minus strand of JAMHUH010000041.1, from coordinate 2,468 downwards.
GATCGAACGTCGAAGCGCTCGCGTTGATGCACGACGGCGCTGCCACCGGTGAAGAAGGCCAGCGCCATGAAGTCGTGCACGACCGGCGTACGCGTCGGGACCATGTCGACGCTCGAGATTCGCTGAACCCACACGGGGCGCAGATGGGCGTTCTGGGCCGGAGCTTCAGCCATGCGCTCGGTCCTAGCTCGCAGCGAACGCAAATGCAATGGAGTCGCGACGGACCTGACTACGCGACGATCGGCGTCGGTCGAGTTGGCGTCGACGATGGTCGGATGTCCGTCCTCGAGTGACGATGCAGCGGGGCTCGACCTGGTCGCTGCCGAGCACGGGCCGGCCTGGGATCACTCGTCCGCTCGCGTCGTCGAACCACGCTCGCGCAGCGCCGACGCGAGCAGATCGAACACCGCCCGGATCCGTCGGCTGGTCTGCAGCTCCTGGTGACTGACCAGCCAGCAGGGGAACACGATCACGGGCGGCAGATCGGGCAGCACCCGAGTGACCCGCGGCTCGGCGTCGCCGACCTCCTCCATGATCACGCAGACGCCCACGCCCTGCTTGGCCAGCTCCCAATGGACGATCTGGTTGCTGCTGCGGATCGGGAAGCTGCGCGCCTCGAAGTGCAGGCCCAGGCCCGCGAGCATGCTCGCGAGTCGACCGCTCTCGTCGAAGTCGATCAGCTCGGCGCGTTCCGAGAGCTGCTCGAGCGTGGTCGGGTTGCCGATCTTGTCGAGGTAGGCGGGCGCGGCGTAGAGGAAGGCGCGGGCGTCTTCGAGCCGGACCGCGACCAGATCGGGCTCGGTCGGGCGAAAGTGGCGAATCGCGATGTCGGCCTCGCGCCGGCGAAGATCGCTCGCGCCGTTGGAGACCACCAGCTCGATCACGATGCCCGGGTGCAGCGTTCGCAGCTCGGCGATGATCGGCGGCAAGAGATAGGCCGAGATGACCTCGCTGGCCGCGATCCGAACCGTGCCATCGATCGCCGCGGACTGGCCCGCGGCGCTCAGCGAGAAGCGAGTCGCGGCCTCGTTCATGGCCCGCACGTGCTCGACGAGGTCGAGCCCGGCCGCCGTCAGCTCCAAGTTGTTGCCGACGCGGGCGAACAAGACCACGTCCAGCTCCTGCTCGAGCGCCGCGACTTGGCGCCCGAGCGTCGGTTGAGCCACGCCCAGGGCCCGCGCTGCGGCGGAGAACGAGCCCTCCTCCGCGGTCACGAGGAAGGCCCGCGCTCGGTTCCAGTCGAAGGTCACGCTCCGCCAGTCCATGCGCGCGTGCATGCTACCACTGCGCGCCTGGGGGTGGCCCGCAGCGCCCGGCGTCCCTACAACGAGGGCATGAAAGTCTGCATCATCGGCGCCTCGGGCAAGCTCGGCCAATACATGATCCAACACGCGCTCGATCGCGGCTACGAGGTCGTCGGCGTCTGCCGCGAGGCCAGCGTCGGCAAGCTCGACCGCTTCCGTGGGCGGATCCAGCTCTTCCCCGGCAACACCAACGATCGCGAGGTGATCGCCAAGGCCGTCGCCGGCTGCCAGGGCGTGTTGACCGTGCTCGTCCCCATGGGCATGCAGCAGTACTCGAGCGGTACCGCCCAGGCCGTGCTCGACTTCGCCGAGCCTGGGGCGCGCCTGGTGTTCTGTTGCGGCTGGCACATCAGCCTCGACGGCCAAGACGTGTACTCGCTCAAGCTCAAGCTGATCGTGAGCGTGCTCGGGCGCATTGGCCGATGGCTGCGCTTCGCCGAGCTCGACGACCAAGTCGAAGCCTGCCGGCGAATTTTTGCCAGCGCGACCCGCTGGACGGTCGTGCGTGGCAGCGACTTGGAGGAGGGCGCGAGTCAGGGCCTGCCGGTGTGGAGCCGCCACGTCGGCGACCCGATCCTCGCCAGCAACCTGACTCGCCGGATCGACTTCGCCCTCTTCATGGTCGAGGCGCTCCGCGACGACACGCTCGTTCATGAAGCGCCGGCGATCGTCGGCTGCCAGACGAAGTCGGCCCTGGCCGCCGCCGCGTCGAGCTCAGCCCTCGCTGCCTAGAGCGGACACCGCCACGGGCGGCCCCAGGCGTGCATCAGCGCGTGGATTCAAACCGGTCGGTGCTCTAGCAGCCCGCACTGGGCGGCCCAGTCGTCGAGCCGGGTCAAGGTGCTCTCGAGCAGCTCGCGCGAGCGTGCGATGCTGGCCATCGCGGCCTCGAGCGCATTGCGAGCGCGTTGCAAGCGGGTGCGAACGGTGCTCGAAGGGACCCCGAGCACCAGGGCGATCTCGTTGGTCGTCAAGTCTTCCCAGTAGTGCAGCTCGAGCACGACCTGGAAGTTGACGGCGATCGCCCGCAGCCCTTCGAGCAAGAGCCGCTGCTCGCGTACGCGGGCAACTATCGCGCTGGGCGACTCGGCGATCTCGGCGATCGAGATCACGTCGAGCTCGACCGCCGGCCCGCGCCGATAATTTTCACGCAAGTGCTTGCAG
>JAMHUH010000040.1:0-7003 GCA_035904925.1 Nannocystaceae bacterium | reverse complement strand
GCGGCGCGGGTCGTCGAGCACCCACTCGAGCAGCTGATCGAGCCGCACGCCCAACTCGGGCCCAGGCTTGGCCACGCCCGCGCTGATCAGATCGCGACCCTTGATCGCCAGCTCCTTGCCGGTCAGTGGCGCGCCATCGACCTCGGCGTGGACACGGGCCGCATGCTCGGGCGCGAGCGCGAGCAGGTCGATCGCGGCGTCCAAGAGCGCACGGCCGAGGCCCGCGACGATTCGGCGCAAGAGCGGGCCATTGGCGTTGTCCGCATCGAGGGCGAGCTCGGCCAGCTGCTCGAGTCGGGGCGCGGTCAGGGCCAGCAAGGTCGCGCGCTCGTCTCGGCTCGGGCGCAAGGCCTCGACCACGGCGGCGATCGGCTCGGGTGCGTGCCGGCTCGGCCAGAGCAGGCGCGCGAGTCGAACGATGGGATCGGGCTGCATGCGATCGACCGCGAGGATCGCCAGCTCGCGCTCGGGCTCGGGGATGTCGACGAGGACCCGCGACCACAGCCCGGTCCGAGCCATCGGCAGCAAGCCCAGCGAGGGCCGCGGCGCCGCGAGCAGCTTGATCAGCTCGACGCGCACGCGCTCGCGGCTGACCCGATCGAACACGTCCAAGGCTCCGGCGATCGCGGCCTCGGTCTCGGGGTGGAGCGCGAAGCCCATGGTCGCGGCGAAGCGGACCGCTCGCATGGTTCGCAGGCCGTCTTCGGCGAAGCGCGTGGCAGGATCGCCGACCGCCCGAATCTGCCCGGCCTCGAGATCCGCGAGCCCAGCGAAGGCGTCGGTGAAGACCTGGTTGACGGGGTCCCAGGCGAAGGCGTTGATGGTCAGATCGCGGCGGGCGAGGTCCTGCACGAGCTCGCGCAAGAAGGTGACCTCGCTGGGCCGACGGCCGTCGTGGTAGGCCCCTTCGCCGCGAAAGGTGGTGAGCTCGACCGCGTGGCGATCGTCGCCGCGACCGCTGAGCACCGTGACCGTGCCGTGCTCGATGCCGGTCGGGATGGTCCGGGGGAAGAGTCGGATGACCTCGTCGGGGGTCGCGTCGCTGGCCACGTCCCAGTCGACGCCGTCGAGCCCGAGCAGCGCGTCGCGGACGGCCCCGCCGACGACGACGCCGTGATGGCCCGCGCGATCGAGGGTGTGCAGGACGGCGAGGATCGGCTCGGGGATGCCTGCGCGGGCCATTCGCTCGCGGGCCTCGTCGACGTCGCGCGGCGGCGGCAAGCGTGGGGTTCCAGCCATGGGCGGCCGAAGGTAGCAGGCTCGCCCGCGTTGTCGACTGCTGCCATGATGCCCGCGGTGCTGCCCGACCAACTCGACGAGCTCGAACACCAGGCGCTCGATCAGCTCGAAGAGCTCGAGGACGTCGACGCGCTGGGGATCGGCGAGCGCGAGGCGATCGAGCGGGTTCGGGCGGCCTTCGATCGCCTCGCGATCACCGAGTCGGATCGGCTCTTGGCCGCGGCGCAGGTGCTCGCGCTCGCCGAGCCCGATGGCGGGCTCGATCACGCGTTGCTCGGGCAGATCCGCGCGCAGCTGGGCGAGGACCCCCGCCTCGCGTCTGGGCTCGCGCCGGTGGTCGAGCTGATCGGGCTCGGGCTCGGGCTCGCCCGCGATCGGGTGGCGTGGGCGATCTTGGTCGAGCACAGCGACGCCGTGGCCCGCGACGCGCCGGCCGACTTCGCCGCCGCGTCGAGCCAGCTCGCGCTCCGTCTCCGCGACGCCTGGCCACAGCCCGAGAGCCCGGCACCGAGCCTGGCCGCGCGGGTGTTTCGGCTCGAGGCGCTCGCCGGCGCGGGCCCTTCCCTTCGCGCCCGCGCGCTCGCGGCCGAGCACCCCGAGCACCTGCGCCTCGCCAACGCGATCGTGGCTGCCCAGCCGCAGGCAACGGCGAGCGAGCTCTTGGCCACCTTCGAAGCGGCTCGGGCCGCGCTCGAGTCCGCTGCTGCGAGCGAGACCGCGAGCGGGACGAGCGAGCCGGCGCTCGATGGCCCCAAGCGCCGCTTTACCTGGGTTCACGCGCTGCTGGCCGCGATCATCTTGGCGCTCACGCTCTGGCACTACTTGGGCCGCTGAGGTCCGAGTCGCGCTCAGGCTTGCGCGGTCGAGCGCGACTCGAGCGTCAGCAGCACGAAGGTGATCCAGACCGTGGTCGCCAGCGCGAGGTGGACCAGCTGCATCCACCCGGGCGCCGAGAGCATGATGTTGACCACGCCCGCGCAGAGCTGCGCGACCACCAAACCAGCGCAGACGTTGGCGATCCTGCGCAGGCGATCGCCGGTCGGCTGCAAGGGCAGCGCGATCGAGACCCAGAGCAAGTAGAGCCCGACCCCGACCGCGAGCAAGGGATGGACGATCCGCATCCGCTGCAAGAAGTGAGCGCCGGTCGTCTCCAGCGCGAGCTCGCCATCGACCGGATAGAGCGTGTCGCCGAGCGCGGTCACGGCCCCGCTCATCGAGACCACCACGATCCCGATCAGCCCGGCGATCAGCAGCGCGCCGGCCTTGCCGCGCCAACGCAGCGCCGAACGACCCGGCGCTGCCCAGGCCGCGACCGTCATCGCGCCGGTCAAGAAGCAGGTGTTCGACAGGTGGATCGCCATCACCATCGCCCGCGAGATCGAGTCGTTGCGACCGACCAGCTCGAGCAGCACCAGGCCCGCGCCGATCAGCGCCTCGAAGAGCATGAAGACCATGGCCAGCACGACCCCCCAGCGGACCAGGTGCGGCTTGCGATAGCGGATCAGGCCCCAGACCAAGAGCCCGATCGCCATCAACATGCTCAGGCCCGAGGTCACGCGATGGGTCAGCTCGATCAGCGTGGCGATCGACTCGGGCCGGTGGACGACCTCACCGTTGCAGGTCGGCCAATGCTGGCCGCAGCCCGCCCCGGATCCGGTGATCCTCACCCACGCACCAAACACGATCACCGCGAAGGTGTAGGCGAGCGCGAGCCAAGCGAACTTCTCGAAGCGACGGTCGGAGCCGGGCATCACCGACGATCTACATGATCGCCAGCTTGATGACGATCAGGGCCAGGATTCCGAGGATCAGCGCGACCAACCAGGCGATCACGACGGTCGAGGTCGTCCATTGAAAGCCCGAGGGCACCGTAGGCTGCGGGCCGGTGCCGAGTCGGGGATGCGCGCCGGTGGCTAGCGGGACCGCTTGATTCACGACGGGGTGAGCCGCCGAGGGCACGACTGCGTAGGCCGCCGAGGGCGCTTGGGTCGGCATGGCGCCCGAGTGCGCCCGGCCCGGTCGCGCGAGCTCCGAGTCGACGGCAACGAGCGCGGCGCCGAACTCCCGCATGGTCGTGAAGCGGTGGCCGGGGTCCTTGGCCAGCGCGCGCATGACCACGACGCTGAGCGACTCGGGGATCCCGGCTGGGTCGTACTCGCGGGGGCTGCGAACGCTGACGTGGAGGTGCTGGGCCATGACCGACACCGCGTTGCTGCCTTCGAAGGGCGGGTGCCCGGTCAGCAAGGTGTAGAGCGTGGCACCGAGCGAGTAGACGTCGGTGCGAAAGTCGATCGGCCGGCTCTCGCACTGCTCGGGCGACATGTAGAGCGGCGAGCCGAAGATCGCCTGCTCGCGGGTCACCGCGGTCTCGGCCGAGATGTCGCCGAGGATCTTGACCAAGCCGAAGTCGAGGACCTTGATCTGATCGAGCTTGCCGCGGACCAGCACGAGGTTGGCCGGCTTGATGTCGCGGTGGATGAGCCCGCGATCGTGCGCGGCGACCAGCGCGTGGCAGACCTGCAAGCCGATCCGCACCACCCGACGGGCGACGAGCCGGCCCTCGCGGCCGAGCGTCGCGGCCAGGGTCTCGCCGTCGACGTACTCCATCACCACGAAGGGGATGCCCTCGTCGGTCTCGCCGACGTCGGTGACGCTGATGATGTTCTCGTGCGAGACGGTCGCGACGGCTCGGGCCTCGCGTTGGATCCGTTCGCGGTAAGCCGGCTCGGCCGCGAGCTGGTTGTTGAGCAGCTTGATCGCAACCTGCTTGGCCAAGCCCATGTGCACGGCCCGATAGACCGTGCCCATGCCGCCCGAGCCGATCTTCTCTTCGAGCCGATAGCGACCGGCGATGGTCCCGGGCTCGGGCGCGGCCAAGATGACGGTGGGATCGGGGCGCGCGGAGGTCGAGGAAGCCGCGAAGGCCGAAGCCGCCGCGAAGGAGTCGAGGATCTGCGTCGGCTCGGGCGCTTGCGGAAAGGGCGAGGCCATGAAGGCCGTCTCGAGCTCTTCCTCGTCCGCGAGCAGCTGGTCGAGCCGCGGAGGCTCAGCTGAGTCGGGAGAGCCGCTTGCCACCCGCCGAGCCTATCAGAAGGGCCGCCTGACTCACCAGTCGGCGCGGTAGGTCAACAGACGATCGCGGACCTGTTGATAGACCGCGATCGTCGCCCGCACGTCGGCGGCGTTGTACTCGGCGATGGCCTCGATCTCGCCGCGCGCATACGCCGGTCCGACTTGGGATCCATCCATGTGGGTCTTGGGGCTCGGGACGCCCAAGGCCCAGCAGACCACATCGAGCGAGGTCGAACCCGCGCGACCCTGGCCGAGCAGGCGATAGAGATCGAGGTGTGGACGCAGGCTGTGCGGGCGCGACATCAGGTCGACGCGGGCGGCGATGTCGTGGACCAAGCTGCGCACCTGCAAGAAGGGCACGTCGAAGCCGCGACCGTTGTAGGACACGACCAGGTCGGCGTGGTTGGCGAGGTGCCAGAAGCTGCGCAGCAGCTCGGCTTCGCTCATCGGCCGGATCCAGCTCGGCAGCTCGGCGACGGGGGCGTCGGACTTCGCCTCGGACTCCGACTTCGGTGGCGCGACGGTCAGCACCGTGATGGTCTGGTCCTCGGGCGCTCGATCGCCGTCGCCGATCGCCAGCGAGACGACCTTGCCGAAGTAGGGCGACAGGCCCATGACCTTGGCTTCGTCGCCCTCGTGCCAGCGCTCGGCCGTGCGGGCGAGGTTCTTGGCGATCGCCTCGGGCAGCGCCGCGGGGTCGACCGCGGGCACGGTCTCGATGTCGAAGACCAAGGTCGAGCAGCGCAGGTCGGCGATCAGCTCGAAGCCCTCGCCGCGGATCGCCTCGACCGTCCAGCCCTCGTCGTCGGCCGCCGAACGGATGCGCAGCAGCGTCAGCTGGAGAGCGTCTTTGTAGGTCCCGATCGTGAACATGACCTTCACGACCATGTCCTCGCGCAGCTCGCTGGTCGCCGCTTCGGCGAAGGCCCGCGAGTCGCCCCAGATCTTGGCGGGGATCTTGGCGCTGGCGTCCTCGAGCACGAGATCCCAGTAGCCCGCCCCGCCGCGATCGGTCGCCTGGCGAACGCTTCGCAGCGCCGCGTGGGCGGTGTAGGGCCGGTCTCGCGCGACGCGGTGAACGTCGGCGAGGCGCTCGAGATGCGACGAAGGGCTGGGCATCGCCCGCGACGCATACCATGCGAGGCGCCCGACTCAGTGATCCAGATCGGGCAAGAGATCGGGGCTGCCCACGGGCTGGCTCGGCGTGGGCTCGGCGGGTGGAAGCTGCGGGGCCAGCTCGCCGTCGCGGGCCCAATCCCAGACGACTTGGTCGTGCTCGTCGACCAGCGTGACCAAGCGCTCGCCGGTGTAGAACGCCATGAACCCGGCCGGCAGCAGCATCGCGTCGAGCAGCTCGGGTCGGGCGCGCAAGATCGCGTGGACCGGCACCGAGTCGACTTCGTCCTCGGGCAACATCCCGGAGGTCGGGCTCAAGCGCCAGCCGGTCATGCGACCGCCCGGGCTCTCGACCCGGAACATGAACACCTCGGGCTGCTCGAGCGCGCCGTGGACGATCAGGACGTGGCGATCGAAGTCGATTGGCTCGCCGGCGACGCCCGCCAGGGTCAACACCGCTCGCTGGCGGGCGAGCGTCGCCAAGGAGACCGAGATGTCGGGCCGCGAGTCGTGCTCGGGATCGCCGTCGTAGTCGGGCTCGAGCACGGTGATCCGCGCGCCCTCGACGGCGAAGCGCAGGCTCGTCCAGCCGATCGGCAGCTCGCCGCCATCGCGGATCTCGAACGCCTCTTCGGCCATGGTAGCGAAGACCTCGAAGAGCCGGCTGACCTCGCCATCGAGCTCCGGATCGGCGTAGGCGTAGATGGTCTGATTGCCGTAGGCGAAGGTGTGCTCGTGGTCGGATGCCGGAAGCGTCGCGGCCGGGGGCTCGCTCGCGGGCTCGCTCGTGCCGGGGCTGGGTTTGCAGCCGCTCGCGGCGAAGAGCCCGAGCGAGAGCACGAGAGCCGAAGGGGCGCGCATGCTCGAGTATAGCGAGCGGCCTCGCGCGGGCTTCAGACCGGCTCACGATCGCCGTCGAAGCGACCGCTGCTGCGATCCCACGCGATCCGAAGCCGCGCGCGCGGCCCGAGGCGCTGGTAGGCGAGCTCGATCTCGAGGGCGTCGTCATGCGGATGCAGGCGCAGGCGCAGGTCAACATGGCGATCCTCGGCGCGGCCGATCTCGAGGTCGTCGATGCTGGCCAGCACGATCAGATCGTGGCGCGCGGCCAGCTGCGCGAGATCGGCGACTCGGCTGCGATCGTCGAGCGCATCGATCACCAGCACCGGCCACACGCTCGCGTGACCGAGCCGGGCCAGCTCGATCCGCCAGCGCTCGATCGCGGCGAGCAGCTCGCTCGGATCGTCGAGCTGCTCGGGCGTGGCGAAGCGCTGCCGCTGGTCGAGCGCTCGCCACTCGCCTTGCGAGGCTCGCGACTGGGCGAGCGCAGCCGCGGCCTCGTCGGCGCCCGCGAGATCCGATCGCCCGAGGAAGATCCGCGGATCGAGCCCGGTCCAGCGGCCCAACGAGCGCGCCCGCCAGATCGCCGGCTGCTCCTCGATCACGCACACGACCGGGGTCAGCAGCGACTCGGACTCGCGCAGGGCCAAGCCATCGGCGAGCTGCGCCAACCAGCTCGTCCGGCCCGCGCCGCGCTGCCCAGCCCCGATCAAGCCGACGAAGCCCGGCCGGATCG
>JAMHUH010000039.1:0-4089 GCA_035904925.1 Nannocystaceae bacterium | reverse complement strand
CCACCGCTCGCGGACCAGCTCGAGCGGGCGATCGCCAAGCATGGGCCCGAGGCTGGGCTCGGGCGCGTCCGCACCCGCGAGTATCTGCGCCTGGCTCGACGCGAGCTCGAGCACGCGCCGCTCGAGGAGGTCGGTGGGGCGCTCTCGGATCTCGGCGCGGCGTGCATCGAGGCCGCCATGCACGTGGTCGACCCGAGCTTGCGCGAGCGGGTCTGCGTGTTTGGCATGGGCAAGCTCGGCGGCCACGAGCTCAACTTCTTGAGCGACATCGATCTGGTGTTCGTCAACGCCGACGAGACCAGCGCGGGCGACGAGGCCACGGCCCATCGCGCCCGCACCCGCCTCCAAGATCAGCTGCGCAAGGTCGTGAAGCTGGTCGAAGGCAGCGGGATCTGGCGACCGCTCTTTCATGTCGACCTGCGCCTGCGACCCTTCGGCACCCGCGGACCGCTGACGATCTCGGCGAGCGCGCTCGAGCACTACTACGAGCGACACGGTCGCGGCTGGGAGCGGCAGGTCTGGCTGCGCGCGCGACCGATCGCGGGCGACCTCGCGCTCGGCGAGTTGATCCTCGACCGGCTCGAGCCCTTCGTCTGGCCGCGCAGCGTCGGGCCCGAGGTCTTCGACGAGATCGCGGCGATGATGAAGCGTGCCCGCGCCCAGGCCCACACCGGCATCGGCGGCGCGGCGGTCGATCTCAAGTACGACGCCGGGGGCATCCGCGAGGTCGAGTTCTTCGTCCAGGCCTTGCAGCGGCTGCACGGCGGTCGCAACCGCAGCGTTCGAACCCGCTCGACCCTCGACGCGCTCGATCGCCTGGCCGCGGCCGGGCTGCTCAGCGATCGCGAGCACGCCGTGCTCGGCGACGCCTATCGGGTGTTGCGACGGATCGAGCACCGGGTTCAGCTGGCCGAGGGCCAACAGACGCATCGGCTGCCCGAGACCAACCAGGCCCGCGAGCTGCTCGCGGCTCGGATGGCCGTGCACGCGAGCCGCAATTGGCTTGCGGGTGATCGGGTGGGCTTCGACGCCCGGCTGGCCGAGCTGCGCGGGCAGGTTCAAGCGATCACGGTGACCTTGACTGGCGAGTCGGAGCTGGCCGGCGAGCTCCCGGCCGCGCGCGAGCTGGCCCACAGCGTCGTCATCGATCCCGGCGCCTCACCGACCTCGCGAATCCGCGCGCTCATCGAGCTCGGCTTGCGACCCGAAGCCGCGGAGGAGTCGGCCGCCCTGCTCGAGCACCTCTTTGGTCGCCCGCAGGGGCCCTTCGAAGGTCACGGCGAGGGTCGAGCGGGCGCCCAGCAATTGCTGCTCGCCTGCCTCGACAGCGCCGACCCCGAGCACGCGCTGGCCCGACTGATCGAGTTCAGCGCGACCCGGCCCGGGCACTTCGGCGTGTGGCGGATCCTGGCCGCGCCCGACCAAGCCCCACTCGTCCGACGGATCGCCGATCTCTTTGGCGCGAGCGAGCCGCTCAGCCGCGGGCTGATCGGGCTGCCGGGTCCGCGCGGCGGCGCGTCCGATGGTGGGCTCGCCCTGCTGATGGAGGCGAGCGTCGGCGACCTGCCCAGCAAGGACGAGCTGCAGCTTCAGTGGGCCAAGGATCAGCGCGACGACGGCTCCGAGACCGAGCTCGACGATCGCCTCCAGCTCTTCAAGCACCGCCAGCTGGTCAGGATCGGCCTGACCGACCTCGGTCGTCGACCCGATCCCCTCGACGTCGGCCGCGTGCTCTCCGATCTCGCCGATCTGATCCTCGGGGAGATCCTCGCCCAGCTCGCCCGCAGCTCGCGGATCCGCGCCGACCAACCCGGCTTCTCGCTGGCCGTATTCGCGCTCGGCAAGTTCGGCATGCAGGCGATGGACTACGGCTCGGATCTCGATCTCCTGTTCGTGTTCGAACCACTCGAAGAAGGAAGCGCCACGCAGATCCGCGAGGACGCCCAGAAGATCGCTCGCCAGCTGATCAGTCGGCTCGAGCAACGCATCCGCGGCGTCCGACTCTACGAGGTCGACATGCGCCTGCGGCCCTCGGGCCGGCAGGGCCTCTTGGTCTCCTCGCTCGAAGGGTTCCGCAGCTATCACGCCCGCGCGTTGGCGGTCTGGGAGCGGCTCGCTCTGGTCTGGTTGCGGCCCGTCGCCGAAGCGATCGTGCACGGGCCCTCGACCTCGGCCAGCACGAAGCGTGGCTCGGAGATCAGTGAGCCTGGCTCGGCGCCCAGCTTGATCGACCGGGTCGTCGGCGAGGTCGTGCCCGCCTCGCTCTGGCCGAGCGAGGCCGACCCGGATCTGATGCGCAGTACGATCGTCGCCGACACCCGTCGACTCAAGCGTCGGATCGAAGACGAGATTGCGCGGGAAACCCGCGACACCCTGGACGTCAAGACAGGGGTCGGCGGCTGCCTCGAGCTCGAGCTGCTCGTCGCCGCGCTGCAGCTGAGCTTTGGCGGCGAACGACCCGAGCTGCGCAGCCACGAGCTGCCCGTCGCGCTCGCGCGGCTCGCCTCGGCGGGGCTGCTCGATCCCAACGAAGCCAGCGAACTCGACCGAGCCTATCGATTCGAGCGGCTCCTTCTGAACCGCCTGCGAATGTCGCGGGGCAGCGCGTGGGGCGAGACGGATCGACTGACCGTGAATTCTCCCCGCCTGACCGCGCTAGCGCGTAGGATGGGCCTCGCCGATACCGATGCGCTGGTCTCGACTTTGACCCGACATCGCGCGATCGTTCGAGCCGCCTTCGACCGTCACCTTCCTCCCGCCGACGCCCCATGACGGAGTCCATTGAATCGAGCCTCGGGTTCCCCCTCAAGGGAACGCTGCGCCGCAGCCCCTTCCCCAAGCTCGTCCGCCAGATCGCCCGGACGCGCAGTACGGGCAGTCTCTTCCTCCTCAATGGCAACACCAAGAAGGTCGTCTTCTTCGAAGGTGGCCAGCCAGTCTCCGTCCGCTCGAACGTGCTCTCCGAGTGCCTCGGGCAGATCCTCGCGCGCGAGGGGCTGATCACCCAGGCCCAGTGCGATCAGACGCTCGAGTCGATCCGCCGGACCGGCAAGAAGCAAGGCGAGCTGCTGGTCGAGATGGGCATCTTGTCGGAGGGCAACCTCCGCTACGGGCTCGAGGCTCAGCTTCGCCACAAGCTCTACGACATCTTCGCCTGGGACGACGGCAAGTATCAGTACAAGCCCGAGACCAAGGGCGACGACTACGGCCTGCGCTTTGGCACGCCGGCCGAGGGCCTGATCCTGATCGCGCTGCTCGAGACCGGCAGCGAGGCGCGAGCCCGCGAAGCGCTCGAGCCCCACCTCGATCGCTACCCGATCGTCGACGAGGGTCAGCTCGATCTCGAGATCATGGCCGAGGAGCGCAACTTGCTGGCGGCGCTCGACGGCAGCCAGTCGATCGGCGAGCTGCTCGCGCGGCCCCTCGATCCGCTGGTGCCCTCGGTCCCCGCGCTGCTCTACGCGGCCATTCAAGCCGGGCTCGCCAAGCTCGCGGGCAATCGTCGCCCAGCCCGGCCGGAGCCCGAGCCGATCGACGACGGGCGCGGACGTGCCGACGCCGAGCTGCGGCCCAACTACTCCGCCCGACTCTCGATCACGACCTACGAAGACACCCCGCTGCCCGGTCAGCTGCCCAAGCAGGTCGAGCCCTCGGTGCCCGACGCCGACGACTTCGGCGACGACGATCACGATCACGACCACGATCATGATCACGATCACGACGACCTCGTCAGCGGCCCACAACACCGAGAGAGCCGCGAGGTCTCGAGCGCCCTGGTCGCGGCCGAACGCGACACCCCCGACGAGACCTTCGACGACCTCGATCTCGGCGACAACTCGACGCCGATCAGCTTGGACGAGCGGCCTCCGACCTTGGTCGCGGACGCGGCCGAGTCGGGCTTCTACGAGCGAATCTCCTTCGACGACGACGAGCCACCGCTGATGGCGGCCCGCGAGGACGCGAGCCACGGCGCAGAGCCGCCGAGCCTCCGTGCAGAGCCGCCGAGCCTCGGTGCAGAGCCGCCGAGCCTCGGTGCAGAGCCGCCTCCGAGCCTCGCCGCAGAGCCGCCTCCGAGCCTCGCCGCAGAGC
>JAMHUH010000038.1:0-2068 GCA_035904925.1 Nannocystaceae bacterium | reverse complement strand
CCTCGACGAAGCCGCGATCGCCCTCGTAGTAGGGATCCGGGACCTCGGCCTCGGCGGGCGCGAGCGGAGCGAATTCACGCAAGAGTCGGACTTTCTTGCGAGCGAGCTCGGCCTCGCGCGCCGGCTCGCCGCGGGCCATGCCGAGCAAGTCGGCCCGGTTGCGCCGGTCCATCGCGATCAAGAGGTCGAACTTGGCGAAGTCGCCCGCGACCACCTGCCGCGCGATCGAGGGCAGCTCGACGCCGCGCCGCTTGGCCTCGGCCCGCGAGCGCGGGTCGGCCCGCTCGCCCGCGTGCCAGGCCCCCGTGCCGGCGCTGTCGATCACGAAGCGATCGCCGACGCCAGCCTGCTCGACGAGGTGGATGAAGATGCCTTCGGCCGTCGGCGAGCGGCAGATGTTGCCCAGGCAGACGAAGCAGACCGCGATCTTGCCCTGGTTCATGCCCTCGTTCATGGCTCAGCCGAGCCGCTCGAGCAGGGCCTGCTGCTTGCGCAGCTCCTCGCCGAGCTCGACCAGACGGACCCGCTCCTTGGCGACGACCTCGGCCGGCGCACGCTCGACGAAGCCGGCGTTGTCGAGCTTCTTGGCCATGGCCGCCTGCTCCTTGGTCTTCTTGTCGATCTCCTTGGCGAGGCGCTTGCGCTCCTCGTCGAAGTCGACCAAGCCAGCCAGCGGCAGCGCGACCTCGACCTCGCCCGCGAGCGCGACCGCAGACTCGCGGACCAGCGCCTCACCCGGCTCGAGCAGCTTCAGCGAGCGCATGCGACCGACGAATTCGGTGCTCTCGCGGATCCGCAGCAAGCTCGCTCGGACCTCGGCGTCCTCGCTGCGGATCACCACGTCGACCGGCTTGGCCGGCGAGATCTTCGACTCGGCCTTGAGCATCCGGTGGGTGGTCACGATCGCGATCATCCGCTCGATGTCGGCCTCGGCCTGAGCCAGCGCAGGGTCGCCGATCAGCCCCCAGACCTTGCCCTCGACCACCGGCCAGGCCGCGACCATCAGGCTCTCGCCCGCGCCCGCGAGCCTCGGCAGGCGCAGCCAGATCGCCTCGGTGATGAAGGGGATCATCGGATGCAGCACCCGCAAGACCATGTCGAAGACCGCCGCCAGCGTGCCCTGGGTCGCGTGGCGCTCGATCGGATCGGCGTCGTCGGCCAGCCGGCGCTTGGCCAGCTCGAGGTACCAGTCGCACAGCTCGTGCCAGACGAACTGGTAGGCAGCGTGGGCGGCGAGATCGAGCCGCCAATTGTCGAGGTGGCCGTGAAACTCGACCGCCAGGTGCTCGGCGCGGGCCAGGATCCAGCGGTCGGCGAGCGAGAGCGCGTCGAGCTTTGGCGCCGCGCCGACCGGGAAGACCTCGGCCTGCCAGCGATCCCGATCGAGCCCGCTGAGCTTCATGTCGGCGAAGCGGGCCGCGTTCCACAGCTTGTTGCAGAAGTTGCGGTAGCCCTCGACCCGCGCGCGCGAGAACACGATGCCCGCGTCTTGCCCGGCCATGGTCGCCAGATAAAAGCGCAGCGCGTCGGCCCCGTATTGATCGACCAGCTCGACCGGGTCGATCACGTTGCCCTTGGTCTTGGACATCTTCTGGCCGTCCTCGCCGAGCACCATCGAGTGCAGATAGATGGTTCGGAAGGGCACGTCGCCGGCGAAGTGGATGCCGAACATCATCATGCGGGCGACCCAGAAGAACAGGATGTCCCAGCCGGTCTCGAGCAGCGAGGTCGGATAGAACTTGGCCAGCTCGTTGTTCTCGGCTGGCCAACCGAGCGTCGACAAGGGCCACAGGCCCGACGAGAACCAGGTGTCGAGCACGTCCTCGTCTTGGCGCAGCGCCGTCGAGCCGCAGCTCTGACACGCGCTCGGATCTTCGCGCGCGACGCTGATGTGCCCGCAGGCGTCGCAGTACCAGGCCGGGATCCGATGCCCCCACCACAGCTGGCGAGAGATGCACCAGTCGCGGATGTTCTCCATCCAGCGGAAGTAGTCGGCGCTGCGGTGCTCGGGATAGATCTTGGTCCGACCCTCGCGGACGGCCGCGATCGCGGGCTCGGCCAGCGGCCG
>JAMHUH010000037.1:0-2103 GCA_035904925.1 Nannocystaceae bacterium | reverse complement strand
CTGCGCTATCACCTGGAAGACCGGGTGCTGGTGCACGGCAACAAGACCGTCGTCTTCCGCTAACCCGCAACAACGTCCAGCCGGCTGACTGACGGTGCCGGGCGGGTCAGCGACTGTGGCGAACCACCGCGCAGCGTAACATTCAACAGCCTGCTCTTCGGCGAACGCCTCCAGCTGATCAGCTTCGATCCATGTCACTTCGATTGCCCCGCCGCAGCAGCGATCGCCGAAGCTGTGTTCGAACGCCTGGCCGAGAGCTCGCCGCTCGCCACCGCGGCGCTCGACCGGGAGCTCGCGCGGCCGGTCATCGTCGATCCCAACGACCTGCGCGCCTGGGTCGAGCTCGAGACCAACCCCGCCGGCGAAGTTCACATTCGATCCATCACGCCGATCCAGCCGGGCGGCCAAGACTTCGATCCGACGCCCCTCGCGGTCGTGGTCGGCCAACGTGTCGATGAAGCGGGCCGACTCCCCGAGCTCCCGGGCTCACGCCACCGCGTGTTTCGCTTCGACCTCGGCTCGAGGCCTTCGCGGTCGGAGGAGTCAGGGCGAGGGTGAAGCGTCGACCTCGGCCACGCCACGCTCGAGATCGATCTCGAAGCGCTGGCCCTCGACCTTGACCCCGAGCATCCACGGCTTGCCCATCGAGGCCGGCCATTGGGTCGCCGCGTCGGCCTTGGCCCCGCGCAGATCGGCGCCGACGATGCTCACCCGACGCAGATCGACCCCGCGCAGATCGACGCCGCGCAGGTCGGCCCCGTCGAGCAGGGTCCCCTCGAGCAGGGTCCCCTGAAAGCTGCTGCCGCGCAGATCGGCGCCGCGCAGCTCGGTCTCGCTCAAGTCGACCTCGCGCAGATCCAGCCAGCGCAGGCTCGCCCCATCGGCGTGGGCTCGGCTCAACTTGGCGCCGACGATCGTCGCGTGATCGAATTTCGTCTCGCCGAGCTGGGCGTCGCGCAAGTCGGCGCGCTCGAGCTGGGCCTTGTCGAGCCGCGCCGCGCGGAGATCGGCGTGGCGAAGATCGGCGTCGCGCAGATCGGCCTTGCGCAGATCGAAGCCGCGCATGCTGGCGTGGACCGACAAGCCCCCCTCACCCGCGACCGGCTCGCTCGCGCCACAGCCGAGCGCGAACACCAGCACACCCAAGCTCAGCACCCCGCGCATCAGCGGCCTCGCTCGTGCAACGCGTCGCCCTCGAGCGCGCGAATGGCCGCACGGATCGGCTCGGGCACCGGCTCGGGTTGGCCCGCGGCATAGTCGAGCATCACGATCACGACCTCGCCGAGCGCGACGATCGTCTGGCTCGCCTCGGAGCCGATCGTGCAGCGCAAGGTCATGCTGCTGCGGCCCAGCTCGACGCACTGCACGCTCGATCGAATCGTGTCCGGAAAGCCGACCGGCGCTTTGTAGTCGCAGTGGAGCCGGGCCAAGATCGGCCCGACTCGACCCTCGCTCGCGTGCATGAGCGCCGCGATCCCGACATGCTCGAACCAGGCGAAGCGAGCGTTCTCGAACCAGCGCAAGAACACGGTGTGGTTGACATGGCCGAGCGCATCGAGCTCGCCCCAGGCGACCCGCTGGTGGATCGTGATGGGCGCGACCGGCAGATCCGGCGGTCCAAACAGCTCGTCGAGCGCGTGGGCCATGCTCACTCGATCGGATAGGGCACGTAGCCGCTGTCGAGCGGCGGCGCGGCCATGAAGGGCAAGCGGTAGGTCTCGAGCAGGCCGCGACCGCCGATCACCGCGACGAAGAACGCGGCGGGCAAGAGCGCGACGAGCAAGCCGCGGATCAGCGAGGTCGAGTGCGTGCGCGCCAGCCCGATCGCGATCAGCCCGAACCCGAGCAGGCCCGCGAACGCAGCCGTGCCCGCCCAGACCTCGGGCTCGGCGTCGAACACGATGACCGCGAAGTCGAGCATCCCGACGACCAGCAGCGAGGGCGCGAGCGCCAGCCCGACCGCGCGCATGCTCGCGCCGATCGATCGCCGCGCCCCGCCGGTCATCGCCATCGCGGCGTGGGCCAAGATCCCGCCGAAGAAGTAGAGCATCGGCAAGCCGAGCGGGATCATCAGCAGCAGCCAGAGCCGCATCACGTCGGCGA
>JAMHUH010000036.1:0-9257 GCA_035904925.1 Nannocystaceae bacterium | reverse complement strand
CTGCTCCGCGAGCTGCACGAGGCCGGGCTCGGCGATCTACAGCTCTCGATCCACGCCGCGACGGCGGCGAGCCACGACTATCACACCGGTCGAGCGGGCAGCTTCGCGGCCTTGCTCGACCTGCTCGAGCGTGCGCGACGACGAGGTCTGACCTGTGTGGTCAGCTCGGTCGTCACCCGCTCGAACTTCCGCGAGCTCTCGCGCTTGCCCGCGCTGCTCAAGCGCGAGGGCGTGTCGGCCTGGCTGCTCGAGTGGGTCCGCCCCTTTGGCCGCGCGGGTGCGTCGTTCGGGCGCGTCGTCCCCCGCTTCGGCATGGCGCTGCCTTGGGCACTCGCGGCGCTCGAGCAGGCGCGAAGGGTCGATCTGTCCGCGTGGATCCGTGGCGCCCCGATCTGCACGCTCGGGCCCTTCGCTGGGCAAGCGCTCGATCCCGGCGGCGAAGGCCCGAGCTCGCTCGGACAATTTCCCTCGGCCTGCGAGGGCTGCTCGGCTCGCTCGCGCTGCCCGGGGGTCGACGCGCGCTACCTCGAGCACTTCGACGCGACCGAGCTGGACGCTCGCCGAGTTCGCGAACTCCCAGCGCGCACCTTCGACGCCGGACGCCAGCGTCTGCTGCGAATGTTCGTCGGCGTCGGTGATCGGGTCGAGCCGAGCTTCGAACTCAGCGAGCGCGGCGAGGCTGGCACGAAGCCCGACGGCAAACATCGCCGCCTCCCCGTGCTCGCTCCCGCGGGTTCGGCTCGGGCAGAGTCGGAGCCCGACGAGTCGCCCTGACATGCAGCCGCTCAGCCCGCCTCATGATCTGACCATCCCCGAGCCCGGCTCGACCACGGCGCGCGACATCCTCTCGCGAGCGATCCGCCGGGCGATGCAGGATCTGATGCGACTCGCCTCGACGCCCGGCGATCGAGAGCTCGTCGCTTTCAAGCCGGTGTTGCAGCGCTTGGTTCGTGACTCGCCCGGGGCGATCGCCAGCGCGCTGCGCCGGCCCAACGTCGGCGGACACCTGCGCTGCCTTCGACGTCGCGCGCCCGAGCTGCCCTTCGCTCGCGGCGTCGCCGAGCTGCTCGCGACCCTCTACACCGACCTCGCCCACGCCCACGCGCTGCCCGAGCCGGTGGTCTTGCACCGCCTGCCCGAGCGGATCGTCAGCTTGGCCGCGCGGCGAGTCCTCGAGGTGCCCGCGGGCGCCGAGCGAGCCCACTTCGGTCGCGGGACGCTCTGCTTTCGCGGCCCCGCGCTCGAGCTCGAGATCGATCTGCACGCCCCCGACCCCGAGCCAAGGCTGCTACCGATCACCGAACACCTGCTGCTCGCCTGCGTCGACGACAACCCGCTCGCGATGTCCGAGGCGCACCCCGACAAGCAGGGCAACGCCGTCGACCTCGGCGCTCGGCCGACCAGCGAGTGGATCGCTGCGCTCGCCGACGCGCTCGAGCTGATCGCTCGCTACATGCCCGAGCTGCGCGGCGAGATCGATCTCTACTTGCACACGCTGGTGCCGGTCGGCTGGGACGAGCATCAGCACCTCTCGGCCTCCTACCAAGAGGTCATCGGCACCGTGTACATGACCCTGCATCCGCAGCGCATGACGATGGTCGAGGCGATCATCCACGAGTTCCAACACAACAAGCTTCATGCCTTGCTCGAGCTCGACCCGCTCTTGCACAACGCCTTCGCGCCGCTCTACAGCTCGCCGGTCCGTCCCGATCCTCGACCCTTGCAAGGCGTGCTGCTGGCCGTCCACGCCTTTCAACCAGTCGCGCGGCTCTACCAGCGGATGCGCGACGCGGGCCATCCCGGCACCGAGCAGCCCGACTTCGTCCGTCGCTACGCGCAGATCATGAAGGGCAACCATGAGGGCGCGAGCGTGCTGCTCGAGCATGGCCAGCCGACCGCGATCGGCCAGGGGTTGCTCGACGAGATCCGTCGCCACGATCGCGAAGCAGCGGGCTGACTCTCGACTCGGACAATTGAAAAGAGGGCCGCTCGAGCGGCCCTCTTTGGTTGCACCGGCGAGGCCGGGACTAGTTCGCAACCCGCTGGATGCGGAGCTTGTAGTTGTTGCAGGTCTTGTCGTTCTGGACCCGGAACACGCGGACGTAGACCTTGGTCGGCCAAGTCACGTTGTCTTGGTAGAGCGCCGGGACCGGCATGCTGATGGCGGCGGGGTGGTTGTCGAAGAACCACCACTCGCGGGCCGGCGGGGCACCAGCGCCGAACTGCGTGGCCAGGCCCATGTCGAAGGCGACGCCGTTGCAGCTGCGGAACACTTGGAAGCGGTAGTCGGTGCCGTCGTTCTGCTGGAAGTCGACGCGGATGCTGCCGGTGTTGGGCCGCACGCCCGGGTTGCCGCCCGCGGGGAAGTCGATCGAGTACCAGTCTTCGGCGCCCGCACCGATGCCGTTGTCGATCAGCGGGACCGCGCCGAGGACCAGGTTGTTGATCTGCTCGCCCTCGCCGGCCGAGCCGAGGTAGCCCTGGGGCGCGTCGCTGCAGGCCGCCAGGCTCTCGGTCCGCGGGGTCGCTTCGCACTCGCAGCCGTTGTCGACGACAGCGTCGAGGTCGAAGAACTGCTCGACGCAGTTGGCGATCTCGCAGCCGTCGACGCCGGGCGCGGGCGGGTCACAGATCCAGCCGTTCATCGGCGCGACGCCGGGCGGATCGACGCCGTCGGTCGGGCACATGTCGTCCGGCGGCGCGTTGTCGATCTCGCCCGCACAGTTCTCGGCGAGGCCGTTGCAGATCTCCTGGGCGTCGTCGATGCCGACCGAGGCGTTGGCGTCGTTGCAGTCGGGGCCGGGCTTCTGGTCGCCGTACTGATCACAGCCCTTCCAGTAGTTGTCCATGTCGGCGTCGACACAGTTGGCGCAGCCATCGGGCGTGAACACGTTGTAGTTGTTGTCGTCGCAGTCCTCGCCGGGCTTGGCCTCGTCGAAGATGTCGCAGCCGACCCACTGCCCGTCTTGGTCCACGTCCATGCAGTTGGCGCAGCCCTCGTCGGTGTGGTTGTTGTAGTCGGCGTCGTCGCAGTCCGGACCCATGTCGCAGAAGTCGCCGTAGCCGTCTTGATCGAGGTCGAGACAGGTATCGCCGGTCGTCGCGTCGGTCGTGTCGGTCGTGTCGGTCGTGTCCGTCGCGGTGGTGGTCGAGGTCGCGGTCGGGTCACCGTCGCCATCGCCCATCGTGGTGGTGCCATCGCTCGTCGTCGAGTCGGCGGAGGAGCCCATGGACTCGTCGACACCATCCATCGAAGTTCCGGTGCCGATCTCGTCGGCTCCGGTGAAGGTCGAGGTGCTGGTGGTGTCATCCCCACCGTTGCAGGCCGCGAGGACGAAAGACAGGGACAAGACCAGGTTGGTTCGGCGCATGCGAGAGACCATGGTGGGACGACTTCCAGTCAACCGAGAGACTGCCTACTCATACCAGAAACTTCGGCGGCGTTGGGTCGCGAATCAAATCTGGATCGAAGCGCGCCACCCGCGACTCCTGTCTGGTTTTCCGCGCGATTTCGCTGCCTCGCCTCTACATCTTATAAGGAGTGGTCGCGGCTCGCCTGGCGTGAGATTCGCGTCTTCGGCGCTCGCTGAACCCCATGGCCGGTCTGCTCGACGTCATCCTCGGCTACGACTGCAACCTGGCGTGCGACTACTGCACGATCACGCCAGCGATGCGGGCTCGAGCCCTCGCCCCCGCGGCCTTGCTCGCGGCGATGCGGCAGGGCCGAGCGCTCGACTACGATCGGATCGCGTTCACGGGCGGCGAGCCGGCCATCCGCAGGGATCTCGTCCCGCTGATCAAGGCCGCTCGCTCGCTCGGCTTCGTCGACATCAAGCTGCAGAGCAACGGGCTCCTGTTCACGCCGGCCAACGTCGCGCGCCTGGTCGAGGCCGGGATCTCGCGCTTCCACGTCTCGATCCACGCGCACCGACCCGAGGCCTACGACGCGCTGGTCCGCCGGCCGGGCAGCTTCCCGGCCATGGAGCTGGGCCTGCGCGCGGCGGTCGACTCGGGCTTGCCGGTGATCGTCGACGCGATCGTCAAGACCGACACCTACCGCGAGTTGCCGGCGGCGATGCACTGGATCGCCGATCGCGGCGTGCACGAGGTCCACCTCTGGTACGTGTCGCTGACCGACGGCAACCAGGACAACCACGCGAGCTTGCCCGCGATGCGCGACGCGCTGCCCTCGATGCGCGAGGCGATGGCGATCGGTCGCGCCCGGGGGGTCGAGGTCCGCTCGCTGCATGTCCCCCGCTGCCTGCTCGGCGACGACAGCCACCACGCTTGGGATCCCGGCGCCCAGCGGGTCATGGTCGTCACGCCCGAGGCGACCTTCGAGCTGCGCGAGAGTCGACTCGCCGGTCAGACCCAGGTGCCGGCCTGCGTCGGTTGCCGGTTCGAAGCGATCTGCCCGGGCGTGCGGCCGGACTACCTCGAGCAATTCGGCGACGCCGAGATCGCGGCGACCCGCGGCCAGGCGCCGAGCCGCGTCGGTCGAGTTCGGCTCGCGATCGTGACTCAGGGCGCCCGCGGCCCGGTGTAGCTGGCCAGCGCCTTGAGCAGCATCTGCTTGGCCTGCAAGACGAGCTCGTGATCGCGGGCGTGCGGCGCTCGGCCGCCGTGCGGCCAGGGCTGAACGAAGCGCAGCTGGCCGCGCGCGGTCCAGTAGGTCAGCAAGCCCGAGGATCGATTGCCGCCCATCATCGTCAGCGCGCGCTCGAGCACCGCGACCATCACCTCGAGCGAAGGCTCCCACTCGCGATCGCCGACGATCACGAGGCCGAGCTCGAGCGCCGCGTCGGACATCAGGCCCGCGGCCTGATCCATGACCAAGCGCTGCCACAGCTCGCGCAGCCCCGCGAGCTCGCCACTCGCCGCGTAGGCGAGCGCGAGGTTGATGGTCGCGCTCGCCCGCGCCGGGTGGACCTGGACCGATTTTTGGAGCTCGGGGATCGCCTCGTCGAGCGCGCCGAGCTTGCGCTTGGCCTCGCCCCGAAACACGTAGATCGCCGGGCCCTCGCTGTTCTGCATCACCTGCACGCCGTGAGCGTTGATCTTCAGAACCTCGTCGTAGTTGCCCTCGACCAGGTCGATCGTCGACAGGCCCATGTAGGCCCAGCGCGTGCCGATGACCCGCGTGATCGCTTGCCGGAGATCGCTGCGCGCCTCCGACCAGTTGCCCAGCCACAGGTGCAGCTCGCCGCGGTGGCAGATCGGCAGCGCCGCGCTCGGGTAGGCCGCGACGACGGCGTCGAGCTCGGCCAAGCACTCGGCCGGCGTGGCCACGCGCAGCAGCTGCAAGGCCCAGCGCGACTGGAAGCGACAGCCCGTGCGGGTGTGCAGTCGAACGAGCTCGCCCTCGACCACATGCGTGGCGTGGATCGATCGATTGCCGCGCAAGGCCGCGAGCGCCCCCTCGACGGCGGGCAGCCAGTCGCTCATGTCTCGAGTCTCGAGCGCGCGCGCGGCCAGGCTCGGGACCAGCTCGGCCACCGCAGCTTCGAACTCCTCGCTTCGGTTGGGACTGATGAAGCCCGAGGGCAGGCCGCGCTCCTTGCCGACGACCAAGAAGCGCAGCAGCCAGGCGACGAACAAGAACCCGGTCGAGTTCGCGATCCCCTGGTGGAGGTGGGCGTGGGCCTGCTCGGTTCGCCCGGTCCGCAGATCGACCTCGGCCATCCAGACATGCGCCTGGGAGTCCTTGGGATCGAGCTCGAGCGCGCGCGCGAGCAGAGCGTCAGCCTGCTCCCAACGCTCCGCGCGGACCTCGAGCCCGCCGAGCACTCGCAGCGCGGGCACAAACTCGGGCCGCAACGCCAACGCCTGCTCGGCCAGCGCTCGCGCGCGCTCGTGATCGTCACGCCAGGCGGCGAGCTCGGCCAAGTGGACGACGACGTCGGGCTGATCGGGCTCGCGGGCGAGGGCTTCTTCGAAGCAGGCGCTCGCCAGCGTGAACCCGCCCGCGTCGATTGCGATCGAGCCGGCGCCGCGCAGGTAGTTGGTCCGCTCGGACTCGGGCGCGAGCGCCAGCGCCCGCTCGAGCGCGTCGAGGGCCTGGGCGCGATGATCGAGCGTGGCGTGGAGGCCCGCGCACTCCATCCACATCGAGGGGTTGTTCGGCTCGAGCTCGAGCGCCCGCTTGGCGTGGCCGAGCGCGCGCTGCCAGCTGCGCGCGCGGACATGGAAACGAACGGCTTGGGCGTGCCAGCTGGCGTGGTCGGGCTCGTCGGCGATCGCCTGCTCGAGCAGCTCGCGGACGTCGTGCTCCCAGCCGAGCGCGCCGGCGGTGCTGATGGCCAGCTGGCGAGCGCGCCTCGCCGCGTTGGCCGAGCGACTCGCCGCGGCCGTGAACTGATCGAGCGCGCGCTGGTAGTCGTGGGTGACGTAGAAGAGCAAGCCGGCGACCATCTCGATCACCGGGTTGCCGCGCGCGAACTCGAGGCTGGCCTCGACGTCGGCGCGGGCCTGCGCGAGCTGGCCTTGGTCGGCCAGGAAGCTGGCCCGCAAGAGCCGAGTGAAGGCGCTGTGGCCCTCGACGATCCGCTTGGTCAGGGCCGAGTCGAAGCGGCCCGCCTCGAGCTCCGCGAGCAGCTGCTCGGTCACCTGCAGGTTCCGTCGACGCATCATCGCGTTGGTGGTCACGTCGCGATGATCTTCGCTTGGCCGAAGGGCCGCAACTCGCTCGTGCCATGCAGCGCGACGTAGCCCGAGCGGACGCCCCAGCAACGATCGCGCTGCGAGCAGCCGGTGCAGGCCTCGGGCTTGTCGAATTCACCGCGATCGAGCCCGGCCTCGACCTCCGAGAGCTGATCGTAGTCGCCGAGCCCGTCGGGCTTGAGACACAGCGGGATCGCGCACATCGACTCGAAGCCGCTCACCTGCAGGCTCAGCGCCCGCGCCCGCTCGAGCCCGGCCAGCATCGGCCCGAGCACCTCGGAGTAGCGGGGAATCAGCGCCGCCGTGCGCGGGACCAGATCAGTCGAGGGCGCGACGAAGGAGAAGGTCAGCTCGAAGGCTGGCCAGCGCCGCGCGACCAATTCGACCACCGCCGGAAAGTCGTCGGCGTTGGCCCGACACATCACGAAGTTGACCCGCGTGTGCTGCTGTCGGGCCGCGAGCTGATCGAGGCCGGCGACCGTCGCGACCCAGGTCCCGGGCGCCTGGGTGACGAGGTCACCGATCTCGGCCCGGCTGCCATGCAGCGACACGAACACCGTGTCGACGCCCGCGTCGATCACCGCCTGGCAGAGCTCGGGATCGCCGAGGCGCGTGGCGTTGGTCTGCAGCTCGATCGACTGGACGCCCTGCGCTCGAGCGAAGCGCAGGTAGTCGCACAAACGCGGGTTGAGGGTCGGCTCGCCGCCCGACAAGGCCACGGCCGCGCCCGCGTTCGCGGCCTCGACGATCGCCGCGCGCACGGCTTGCTCGGGCGGCGCCGGCAGGTGGGTCGAGACGAAGCAAAAGTCGCAGGCCTGGTTGCACAGAAAGTGGATGCGGATCGTGTGGACCGTCCAGGTGTGGCCAGCGAGGTCGCGGCCGAGCTCGCGCGAGACCAGCTCGCGGGTGATCTGCTCGTCGACGCTCGCGACCTGGGTGAGCCGGCGGCGGGTTCGGTCCTCGACGATCGGTGTCGCGCGTAGCTCGGGCTCGCGGGCCAGCGCGCGCGCGGGGAAGCCCGGGCAGCGATCGATCAGCTTGCAGCCAGCGCAGCCCTCGAGTCGGCGATGCCCAGGCGCATCGGCGCCGCCGCGGGTCAGCGCGAAGAGGTGGCCGACTCGGGCGGGCCGCCGAAACGAGCAGGGCGGCGGCATGCCTTCGCTGTCGAGCTGGAGCGGCAAGGCTGGCCGCTCGCGCTGGCCGGCCGCGACGCGCTCGAGCAAGCGGGGGTCGAGCTGACGCAGCGCGTCGTCGCAGCGCTCGATCGCCTCGGCCATGCCTTCGAGCGCGGGCGGATCGCGATCGTCGATCGGTGCACGCAGCCGAACCCCAGCGAGCGTGACCCCGGCCTCGAGCACCCGCGCCGGCAGCTCGTGGACCTGGTCGAGGTTGGCTCGCAGCAAGGGCAAGACCAGCTCGATCGCGACCCCGGCTTCGTCGAGCGCACGCAGCCCAGCCAGCGCCGCGGCGAAGCTGTCGGGGACCCGGGTGATCGCCTCGTAGGTGGCGGCCCAGCCAGGCATCGACACGCGCGCGCGGGCGAGCCCGGCCTCGCGCAAGAGTCGAGCCCGCGCCGGGTCGAGCCCGATCGCGGAGGTCTCGAGCTCGACCCGCGGCGCTCGATCGCCGCGTCCGGCGAACGCGATCAAGCGATCGAGATCGCGGCGCAGCAGCGGCTCGCCGCCGGAGAGCACCAACACCTCGCAGCCTTGCTCGAGCGCCTGCGCGATCGCCCGCGGCGCAGCCCGGACGACCTCGGCCGACTCGCTGATCGAGCACGCGCAGTGCTGGCAGCGAAGCGGGCAGCTGCGGTTGGTCTCGACCCTCCGCGTCCGCATCGGCTCAGGTCGCCTCGGCGACCTCGACGGGGGTCATCAGCCCGAACCCGTGCGCGCGGATGTAGCTGATGTGCATGCCCCGACAGTCGCGCTCGTAGATGCAGGTCTTGCAGCGCAGCGACTTCGACCAGTAACGATCGAGGATGTAGCGCTTGATGTAGCGGAAGATCTCGAGCTTGCCCTCGAGCGACATCATGCCGACGTCGAGCTGCTCGCGGCGCGCCCGAGCCGGACGCCCGAGCACGCAGCTGGGCACGTCGTCGACCGGGACCGCGTGGGTGAAGCGACGGAAGAACTCGGTCAGATCGATGTCGTGCTCGGCCGACTCGGTCAGGCGCTCGTGGCTGGGCTGGCGCAGCGCGAGCCGAGCCGGGGCCTGGTCGAGCGCGAGCAACCAAGGCTCGACCTGCTTGGACAGCTCGACGCAGACCTCGAACGCGAAGGGCAGCGCGAGCATGGCCTCGGCGTCGGCGACCGTCTGGACGATCACGCGCGTCAGGGTCTTGCCAAAGAGCTTGCCCTCGGCGTCGATCGCCTCGGCCAAGCCGGTGTAGTCGGTCAGTGAGAGCTCGAGCTCGCTGGTCGGGGCGAAGAGCTCGAGCTGGCTGTTTCGGGCGTGGTCGAGATCGGGTGCGACCAACCAGAGCGCCTTGGCCCCGGCCCGCTCGATCTGCTCGGGGATCGGGCGGTAGGTCGGCTTGGTGTAGCCGAAGCCGCCGCCGCCGAGCATGGGCAGGTGGAGGTTGCGGTGCTTGGTCT